>JBHIDJ010000202.1:0-4964 GCA_046760105.1 Acidiferrobacterales bacterium
GCGGTCGCACGGCCTGCAAATTAAGTCTAGTGCGTCAACCACGCCCCGCAATTGCCGCATTGTGTCACCCGTTTTGTGTTCAATCGGAAAACAGGGGGGCTGAAGACCGCTTTTTGGCGGATCCATAGAATTGGCCCTTTTTGGCGATGCCGCGGGCACGTGACCGCAACGGCTTGGCCGACGTGATTAGTGAGACAGCGCGTTCTCAGATCATGGGGCGCGGTCGCGTCGAGCCTATATGGCCGCTCCCGGCAGGTGTTTGGTGGTGTGCGTCTTTGCGGGCCCGCGGTCGTTGCGGGTAGGGGCTGAGGCATCCGTTTGCTTTGTATTGCGCGCTTTTTCTAGGAGCGCCATGGCGCGCTTATGAAAGGGCGCCGCCTCGGCATGCTTGCCCTGGGCGTCGTAGACCGCGGCCAGGTTGCTCAGGCTTGCCACGAGATCGGGGTGGTCTGCTTTGTTCCGATCGACTATTGCTTCGATTGTATCCAGATCACGGCAACGGACGGGGATCCTATGGCGTCGTGGGTGAGGTTGAATGCGATGCGCATGCCTTTTTTGAGTGATGTTATCGTCGTCTCGACTCCCGCAAGCGTGTACACGGCAACACCCCGTGAGAGTTTGAATAATGTATCGCCTATGACCAGCTCGTGTGCTTTCAAATCTAGCCGCGTAATCTTGCCATTCTCATCCGGGGCGTCGAAGACTTGCCTTGTGGGGGCGCCAAGCGCGACCGGCGCGCAAAGCATTGTGGCCGCGAGCAGATACGCCGCAATGAGTAAGTACTTCTTGCGTTCCATCGTTAGTGCCTCGGCTAGTCTGGTCATAATAAGATGGTCACTATTTATAAGGTGGTCACTATTGCAACTGACGCCAGGACCGCCTGCCGGTCGCGGGATCGAGCGGCCCAGGATTATTGGCGACGGGCTGCACATCGCCGCTGGTGCCGGTGGCAATCTTGAGTTCGCGCCCCTGGGCTGGGTCATCGATGAGCACCGGTTCGGGCATGATCCCGAGCCCGGGGTCGATGCCTACGACAAACGCGCCATTGGCCTTATCGGCATCATTGAACAGACCGTCATCGTTCAGGTCGAACACGGGGAAGTCCGGCGGACCCCCATTGTGGAAATTAAGCTCCATCAACCAGCTTGTACCACCGACGGCGCAGGGCGAATCATTGGGGACCAGGGTGGTGAATATAACCCTGCCGGTTCGCAAGACCGGGTCGGTGACGGCCTTTTCCGCGGTGGACGGCAAGTCTACCCGCCAGCCCATGTGCTCGCCGATACCGGTACCCCAGGCGTTGATGGGGTTGTCGCTGACGGTGCGCACCGTCTGGCCGCCAAAGGTTCCGGTTCCGATGGTTTGCGTCTGCAAATCGTTATTACTGACCATCGTGTGATTGCCGCCATTCGTGCCCTTCTCGTCCCAGATGCCATAAAAGGTATGAACCTGCTGGGGACCGGCGGTGGCGTTGTCACCCGTCTCCATATACTTACCCGTTCCGAAAAAGACCATGAACCCATCTCCCCCATCCGGATGGTGACTTACCTGTGGGCGCACAGTAATCGGTTGCGGTATGTTGGCTGCGTCTCTGGCGGTGAACAGCGGCTGCGGGGTGGGGCCAGCGGCTGCAGCCACGCCCCAGTTGTTAGGGATGCTGTCTTGGACGTCGAATTTCCACAGATTGCCCTGCAGGTCGCCCGCATAAATCAGGTCAGCGACGTAATCGCCATTCACATCGACTGCCGCTGGCGTGGCCAAGCCATTGGGGGTGGTTCCGTCCAGCGATTCGGCTATGCCGCGCTCGGTGCTGATCCTTCTGATTAATGTGCCGGTTTCGATATCGATGATGTAAAGGACGGCGTCGCCGGTGGGGCTGGTCGTTGCCCCGCCGTCATTCTCGGTGTTGTTATAACCGTTACCGACTATCACCGCCCATTTACCGTTTTGCATTTTCGCGATGGTGGCCTTACCAAAGGTGTAACCCAAATCAGGATCAGCGGCATCGGTGAACTCCCACATGACGATGCCGCTCGCGTTGATCTCGTTAAAGTTGCTTGGGTCGGTTACGTCGAGGGCGAAGATTCCCTGGCCGCCACCGCGCAAGGTGCCGATGAGGACTGTGTGCCAGACGCTGTTGTAGAAAGCATCGCCGGCGGTGGGTGCTCCGTCTACGAAATAACGGTGCGGGTAGCCTGGATCGGTAAGCAGGCTTAGGTTGTTGTAAAGCTTCGACGCTACGTAGGCGATTTTTTCCTCACCGGTGTCGGCGTCGAAACCGTGGAGCATGCCGTCATTCGCGCCCACGTACACCATCGGGGTGCGACCGTCTTGATTTACCCGGAAAACCGAATAGGGGACACTCTCGATCGTATCGGGATAGAGGAAAGGTGGTGCCCCGATAAAGACGGGAGCAGACTGGACGATATCACCCAGTTTGAAATCGTTCTTGCGGACCCTGAAATTGTAGGGCGCCACATTTTCGTTGCTAGCGTCACCGCGGATGTAGTCAAGTCGTTGTGGTCCGAAGCCATCCGTGACGCCGCCCCCGTTCTTGTTCAACGCAGCCTGCTGTGCCGCGTTCAGATTGCCCCAGCTGAAAGGGATTCCCGTCACCCCATCCCAGGTGATGATCGTACGGTTCGTGCTCCAACCGCCAAAAGCCGCCTGAGCCTTCAATTGCTCACCCGCGTCCCAGAGCGGGGAGCCAAGATTGCCGTCCGTGTCGATGGGAATCGCACGCAGCTGACCACTCCACTCGCCGCTGTTGAAACGCGCCTGGAATATGCGTGTGTCTGTACTTAACGATGCGGAGTTGAGGGCTACGGCGGCAGCAGAGCCTGTGCGATCGGTGATGTTGGCAATGGCGTCTGACAAGGTGGTGCTAAGCTCGTCTGCATTCTGAGCGTTGAGGAACAGGCCGCGGCCGTTGTAGGCCGCATGCCACAGGTCATCGATCTTGCGCGCGTTTTGTTGCGCACTCGAGCCGGAGAACGGGTCGGTCCAGCTAAATGCGGGGTCGTTTGGGTCCGTATCGGAGACATCGCCGGGAGTCTTGGTATCGAATGGATCCAGCTCTCCTGTTACCCCAAATGCCACCGTATAAGTCACCATATGCTGGTGGGTAGCATTATCGACGCCGGCCGTTACCGGTACTTGGTCGGCCAGCGACGGGGCCAGATCGCGTTCGTAGTAATGCATGGCCACGTCGGCCAGCGTGTTGCTGATAGCGTCGTCATACGGTGGCCCGTCAAAGGCGGTATTGTTGTCCCCGTCGTGATTGCCGAGCAAGGGACTGCTGCCGTTGTAAAAGCCATCAGTCATGAGCACGGCAAAGTTCTGCTGGCAGGTACCACCAGAAGCGGCATTCAATATCGGACAATTCGAACCGCTAACGGCAAAGAGATTGCCGCTCACGCATTCGTAATAACGCCCCACGTCCCTCAGGTTTTGCCTGAGGGGCGTGCCGTTGTTGGACTGGGTCTGGTAGAGTCCATCGATTAACGCGCGCTTATTCCCGGTGGCTGGATCCGGATTCATCGACGCAATTTCTATATTATTTGCGCCACTGTTGTTGTGGAGCGTGGCGTAGCCAAGACGCACGCCATTGGCACCAGCAATGACATTGCCCATGGCATGTTTGGCCGTTGCCTCGCGCCGTCGGTAGTAGGAGAACCAGTTGGCAAAGTTCTGAATCTCCTCGGAATACGTACATGCCAAAGGATTAGTGCAGTCTGTGCGGTCACCGCTGGTATGGGCAAAGGGTGCGTTTGCAGACTTGATCTCAATACGAGTGTGTCCATCGTTTGGGTCGACGACGCTGTTGGCGTCCGTATCCGTCCAGATGTAATAGCGCGCGGGGTAATAGTTGTTGATGGCGATGTCTACCCGGCCGCTCGTAGTGCGCGGCACATTGCCGGCAGTCCAACTCCAATTTGCCGTCAGGTCCACAGTCGGGCTGCTGGTGTTGAACGGGTCAAGCGAGGCGGCGGTGGGATTGATGTCGGCAAACGGTGACCCGGAACCGTCAATCCCGGGCCACGGCGTATAGGTGATCTCCGGGTTGTAATACATAACGTTATAGCCGGAGAATCTCCCGCGCCATACGCCATAGGCATCCGCGGGCATGTCTGCGGTCGCTTGCACGGCCTCCTCGCTCGGCAGTATGCGGCCATTCGTGGTATTCCAGGCGTAGTTATTGTCCGCTGCCGGCTGTACATAGCTATAGGTGGTGGTTTGGTCTCCGCCAACCAGCGTAATCCTTCCCTGATTGCCAATGGTCATGACGTCCCAATCCATGCTGCCGGAGTCATCCGACAGCATGAACACATTGGGTTCGACAGCGGTGCCGAGAAACAACGGCGAATTGGCCAGATTCAACTGGCCGGCGTGACTCAACTGGGGCATCTGCAGCAACAGCCCCAGACCCAAGACGAGCCCAAGCCGTGTGTTTGCTGGCTTAGCCGTTGTGTACGAGGGCGTCGTTGCTGCTCGATCTGCTGACCGACTCGTGCGTGCTGCGTGGATGCTTGGGCGGGGCGATACGGGGCGAAACGTGTATTCCGCTTCGTGAAATGCTGTTTGCGCCATCTGCAAATATCCTTGCTTGCTAATATCCCCCGCTGCCAGTGACGCACTCACGATTTATCATTAGAAACGTTTCTCGTACACGGACTGAACGAGTGCTAGAGCCGTATTGGTTGCTCCCGTGCCACGTGCGGTGACACGGAATAGGTTCTTGCCCGAGCTCTTGTAATTGACGGGCAAGACCAGACTACCGTTTTTATCTGCGATCTCTCCCATGTCCTCTACAATGTAAATGGGTTGCGCATTGACGCCACTCAGCCCACCGTAGTCAAATGTATCGGTACTCGACCAAACCCCGGTTGCGTCATCCCAGACCGGCATACTCGTCAATGAACGCAGGTGCAACCCGTCATTCGTGTTCGCCGGATCGAATACTG
>JBHIDJ010000203.1:0-4923 GCA_046760105.1 Acidiferrobacterales bacterium
CGGTTCCCGACCCGGACGGCTTCCGGGCGAAGAGCGGACATTTCCGCTCAATAATGCTATTCCTAGAAACGTGCAAGCGGTCGATAGTCGCTTAGAGGGGGTCTGCATGCGCTACGAAGGGTCGTGTCATTGCGGAGCGATCCGCCTGAGTTTGACGTTGTCCTGGCCGCCTGGCGAAGCGCCTGTCCGCGCCTGCGACTGCAGCTTTTGCCGCGCGCATGGAGCGCGAACCGTCACCGATCCTAGCGGATCCGTCGAAATCGAGCTCAAGGACGCGCGTACCGTGCATCGCTATCGTTTCGCCCTAAAGACTGCGGACTATTTGGTTTGCGGAAATTGCGGTGTCTACGTAGCCGCGCTCGCCAACACGCCGAAAGGCCTCAAGTCTACGGTAAATGTGAATGCTCTGAATGATCACGCTTTATTCGACGCGCATCCGCCGCTTGTTCACTATGACGAGGAAACGGCTGAGGCCCGGTTGTCGCGCCGCGCCGAGCGCTGGACGCCGACGGCAATCCGCTGACACGCGGTCAGAACGGAACGTTTTAATTAATCTGCCTGTTCGACGCGTCTAAGAACCTCGTGCATCGGGTAGATGGCGAAAACCCACGGCGAGGCGATTCCACGCATTCATCAATGAGATGGTCAATGTCAAGTCGACGATCTGCTGCTCGGAAAAGTGCTCCTTCAGGTTTTCATACACATTGTCCGGGGCGTGTGTTTCGGGAAGATGCGTCACCGCTTCCGCCCAGGCTAGGGCGGCGCGTTCGCTTTCATCAAAGAATGGGCATTCGTGCCAGACGGCAATGCAATCGAGGCGCTGCTGCGTCTCACCCTCCGCTCTTGCTTGCTCAGAATGAAGGTCAACGCAATAGACGCATCCGTTGATCTGGGAGACCCGCAACTCCACCAAGGCCCGCAGCTTATTGTCGATCGAGGCAATGTGCTTATTTAGAGCAGCAAGCCCGTTAGTTGCCTTCGAATTGATCTCGAGATAGTTGAGTCGCTTGATCATATCTGGTGCTCCTTTTAAGAGAAAATAGGGTGAGAAAATAGGGTCAGACTCGATTTACGGCGGCCAACCCGTTAGTAGGTGTCTCCCGCCGCGGAAAACAAATCGAGTCTGACCCTATTTCTGTCTGCGGCGAAAACGTCGGACATGCCCTTAACGCGCAAACTGTCGTCAGTCGCAATACGACCCAGCTCGTCACGTTCGACTGAAAGCGCTTCGCCGGGTGAACTTGCCTGCAATCCGGCTATCGTGATCACCGTTTTTGTATTGATTTTTTCGCCGTTGCTGAGCGTCACCGCATCGGACGTCATGGCTTCAACGCTCCTTCCAAGCTCATGATTCCTTCCCTCCAGTGAGGACGACGATCTTGCCGCCGGCGCGGTTCTCTTCCATGCACCGGTGCGCCTCGACGATGTCGTCGAGGTTGAACAGCTGACCGACGCGCGACTGCGCGCGGCCGGCTTCAAGTTCGTCGATAAACGCTTGCAGAGGTGTCTTGAGAAAGTCTTCGGCGCCGCCGGCATAGGTCGTCAGCTTTACCGACGTCGGTATCGCCCCCATGGGACTGAACTGATCGAGCTCCCAGCGGTTACCGACCATCCCGGTCATGCACACGACCCCTTTCGGTGTGGCACACTGCAACGAATCGAGCAAGGTCGTGGTGCCTACCAGCTCCAGCACCCGATCGACCCCGCCCGGTATCGCAGCACGCACGTCACCCGCGATCGTGCCGCTATCGATGAAAACGTGATCCGCCCCGTTGTCGCGTAACAGCGCTTCGCGCTCCGGTTGGCGTGTCGTGGCGGAGACCGTGGCACCGTGTTGCTTCGCGAGCACGGCTGCCGCCAATCCGACTGAGGTTGTGCCGCCACGGATCAAGAGCGTCTGCCCCGCTTCGAGCTCAAGCGCGGTATGCAGCGATCCCCAAGCCGTTTGGATCATCTCGGGTAAGGCGCCAAGTGTCGGCCAGTCGAGCGATGTGTTCACCGCTTGCACTTGACCGGCGGGGACGCAGGTGTACTCCGCGTAACCACCGTCGAACTGCCGGCCCATGCCCCCCATCGCCGTGGCGACGGTCTGGCCCGGTTGAAACTCGCCACCGGGCGCTTCTTCGATGACGCCCACCGCTTCAATGCCGAGGATCCGTGGGAACTTAACATTCGGCGAATGGCCTTGGCGCGTGAACAACTCCGAGCGGTTCAGACCGAACGCCTTAACCTTGATGAGGACCCAACCCGGTTGGGGTGTTGGCACCGGCCGCTCTTCCAGTTTCAGTACGTCCGGCCCACCGGGTTCGTAAATCACTGCCGCTCGCATCGTCTGTGTCATGAGTCTTGCCTCCTACCTATATCGCAGCCCGCGCACGTCGCTGATCTAAGCTCAGCTCACGGGCGCCATGCTGGGCGAGGAACAAGAACCCGCCCGCAATGGCCACGTTCTTCATGAACATGATGAACTGCGAGTGTTGATGTCACGAGAGATACTATAAGGCTTTCCCATGAATAAGATTAGATGGATAATTAGCAAATCTTTTTCTCATATTCAGTAAGCGAGGTGGACCATGAACGCACTGACCGCCAAAAGCCGAGAAGTAAACAAAGCCGAACTTGAAAACAAGGTGAAGGCCATGTACCGCGATGTGGCACAGAACCCGCAGGGCGAATTTCATTTCGAGATGGGTCGCGCATTGGCCGAGCGGCTTGGCTACGCGCCCGATGATCTTGACCGCATCCCGGCGGAAGCGATCGATTCATTTGCCGGGGTGGGCTATTACTTTCACCTCGCAGATCTGAAGCCGGGCGATAGCGTGCTCGATCTTGGCAGCGGGTCCGGCACGGACACGTTCGTTGCCGCCCTTAAGGTAGGCGATACCGGAAGCGTGGTCGGCGTGGATATGACTGACGAGCAGCGGATCAAAGCGGAGCGGCTGCGCGACCGAGACGGGTTTACCAACGTGACGTACGTGAAGGGCTACATCGAAGATGTCCCGTATGAGGACGCGAGCGTTGACGCAGTGATTAGCAATGGGGTCATTAACCTCTCCGCCAACAAGGCACGTGTATTTCAGGAGGTGGCCAGACTTCTCAAGCCCGGTGGCCGCTTGGCGCTTTCCGACATAGTCACCGAAGTCCAGCTGGCCGAGGGCATTACCTGCGATGCCACGCTGTGGGCTGCCTGCATCGGCGGCGCGATGCAGCAAGATGACTATCGCGCAGGAATCGAAGCCGCGGGTTTGCGGGTCGAAGCGATGCAGGACAATCCGCAGTATCAATTCATCTCCGATAACGCCAAAGGCGCGACCCAGAAGTACGGCGTAAAAAGCATTTCTCTGCTTGCCGTGAAGCCGTAAAACCACTGGCCTGGAGGGTAGCGCGCTGTGGATAACCGATCACGAGCCGCACGAAGGTTTGAGTGGTTGTCTAGTGTGGCTGCCTTACTTGCGATCGTGGCTTGTTATGGAACTGCGCTGGTGGTTAGTGCACTGTCGTTACTCGGCGTAACGTTGGCGATCCATGAAGGTGCGTGGGCAGGAGTCATTGTCTTGTTTGCTGTACTCGCCGCGGTCGGCGTGGCCCTGGGCTATTGGCGCCATCGCGTGTTGGCACCGCTTGTAATCGCAGTGGTCGGTGCGGCAATGATCCTTTGGGTGATGTTTGGTTTCTACAACCGAATCCAAGAATTAACCGGCTTTGCTGCGCTCATTGTTGCGGCAACCTGGGATTGGCGCCTTAAAGGGCGTAGGATCGAAAAGGGCGTAGGATCGAAGCAACACCCGCACTAGAACAACAACGGACATAGGCGGCGAGCGAGCTCCCTAAGGGATTGCGGGGGCTGACCGTAGGAAATTCCTGATCAGGCTTGTCTTTGCTCTGGATTGCGTTTGGAAGCCGTCAAGCGAATCAGAGGCAATAACTCAATAGCTTACAAGAGAGGAGGGAACAAACATGATGGCTGCACGTTGGCGTATTGAGGCACGTTTTGGTCACAAACAGACTGTCATCGATTCACTCAAGAAGTGGAATCGGGAAATTGGCGCCCAAGTAGGCTGGACAAAGGATAAGTTGCGAATTCTTACGGGTTCGGTGGGCGCCTTGGAGTCGACGGTCGAGCAAGAAGTTTTGATTGAAGACCTTACTGAGCTGAGCGCGTCTTGGGCGAAACTCGGTACCATCGAGGCACATAAGCAATGGAGTAAAGACATCGAACCTTACGTTGTATCGGGAACTCCCCACTGGCAGGTTTTTCGAGTGGTCTAACAATAGAAGAAGGGAGCAGATGAGGAGCAGGTCCAAGCAACCGACAGACCTGACATCTATACAACTACGGAAGATAGGCCACTTGTCATAGCAGCGCTAAACGCAGTGTGGCCAGATATATAGCCGTGCTGCGTGCGAGCACCAAGTAGGATAATGACGAGCTTTCTGTTAATTGGATCTTCCGTTGGGGCAGTCATCGGGTTTCTCCATGCGTGTTATGTATACCGACACGAGGTGGGAGAACGTCCCAACGCTCTTATTGAACGCCCGGTGGCGACTCGAATCGGTGCAGCCTACTATGCACTATGGACATTTTTTCTGTGGGTCGTGTTTGGCTCATATGTGCTTTTTCTCTGGCTGCTATCCGTTATTGCTTATGCCATTTACAAGGCCATTCGGATACCAAGCACTGGTTAGGCTGCCGGGTCACCAAACTCGATGGATCTCACACACATCAAGACTGCTGGAATTATCGGTGCCGGTGTGGCCGGCCTCTCCACCGCCAGGGTCTTGATGTCCCAGGGCATTCGCTGCACGCTGTTCGAACGTAACGCCATCCTCGGCGGCGTGTGGGCGGATGGCTACTCCAACTTCGGCGTCCAGGTTCAAAAGGAACTTTACGAGTTCCCCGATTGGCCGCTTCCCACGGAGACC
>JBHIDJ010000204.1:0-4906 GCA_046760105.1 Acidiferrobacterales bacterium
CGTTTACCCCAACCTCATTTAGGGTTTTCCCTTAGGGACGTTGTGTACGAAAGGTATTACAAGAAGGAGTCCAAGCGTGTAAACATCTGGTGGTATCTTAGGCCAGCGAGGGGTATTCGTCTTCCTAGGCTCGGAATTTAAACAACGCTATTTTAGCGCTATAAGTGAAAACTCCAATGGCCTAAGTTGTGCAAACTGTTGATTGTCACTCACGGATCCATTTTTTGCGAAGCGAGACATTTTTCGTCGCTATCGCGAGCTTTCTGTCATATTCCCGCTCCCACTTTCTCACAAACTCGGCGATCGCCTTTTGTTTCGCGCGCTCTTTCTGTTCTGCTGCGCTGGCAAGCAGTTTCTGTTCACGCAACAACATCCCCGCTTCTTTGTAGCGTGCCGTGGCAGCACGGTGCTCTGTTTTTGCCAGAGTCAATCGTCGGCGCGCATTGTTTATCTTTTTGGTGGCAGTCGCACCCTTTATGATTCGTGCCTTGCGTATTGCGTCTTTCGTTGCTTGTCTTACGGTTTTAAGTTTTAAAAATGCTTTCGCGCCTTCCGCTTTTGTTTTCCGAACGGTCTGTTCAGTTAATCCGACAGCTCTGCCCAGGGCCGACATCTGCGTCGAGGGACCCCCCGCGGAAGCTGCGCCTTTGCGCCGACGTGAGTGTTTGCTTGCTCGTTTCGAAGCTCGTCCCATACCCTCATCCGTACATTAGGGAGCAGCGCTGTCGAAACTATATTAGCTCTTTGAATTTCTTAGACGTTCGTTCGAGCGCGTCTTTAAATAGTCGGACCGCGTCGTCTACCGGAATCCTCAACCCTTCCCACACCGTGTCGTCTTCATTTTCGAGCTCACGCAGTCGGCGTTCGAGCTCGGCCCGACGTGCCCTCAGCTCCATGAGGCGATATTCGTAATCCCGCACGTTCTGCTTCTTTCGTGCGCTTCGAATCTGCCGTTCAAACCCGTCGATCTGGTCTGACCACTCTCTTAACGATGGCTGTAGTTTGTCAAGATAATCTGATCTATGCGTCGATTCCATTTTGTCTTCCAAACCTCTCGATACAGGCAACTGCTACCGGAAATGCGCACTTCCCAATTCAAAGAATATCCGAGTTTTTGTTCCGACTGTATTGGTATTAACCCTGACGAGGCCGTGCAACGGTAACAGCAAGAAAAAAAGCGCCATCAACGCGTCGTTAATCCAATACGCAGCGTTTTATCAAAAGACCACTCGCCGATGTGAATACCTAAATGAATATCCACAATGGCTTCATACGCCTGTGTCCATGCAGATTTGGCCAGAACCAGTGCCGTGCCTGCACATACCATCAGCACGATGCTTGAGGTTGTCTGGCACCGCGCAAATTCTTTAAACGGAGTGGCGACCTTTTCAAACCCGCGCTCCAAAGGTATAGTAAACTCGTTTTCACGGAAACTATCTTCGCTGTTTGTCTCTGAGTCCTTGTTATCAGCCGGCGACGGCAGAACCCAGTACGCTGCCACGTTCAGGAACATATCACTGTTCTGAAACATCAGTGACGCAAGAATTGCTAGTAGAAGTCTTCGAGATGTGTCGGCCGCCTGGAAAGTCGTCGCCGAGTTATGCGATTTAATTGTCGTTCTTGACGTTGTGGGCCGGCAAAGCGAGATGAAACGTCGTGCCCTTGCCATGATTCGAATCCGCCCACAGACGCCCGCGATGTACTTCCACGATCGTCTTTGCGATGGCTAAGCCCATCCCTAGCCCCCCGCGCTTGCTACTCACGAACGGCTCGAACAGCCTCGGCAAAATGTCCGACGATACCCCTCCTCCGGTATCGCTCACCGTGACTTCGATCTCGGCCTTGCCATTTTCAAAGGTTTGTATCGCTAAGACGCGTTGAGCAACGGGAGTGTCTTGCATGGCTTCTATCCCGTTGAGCATTACGTTGAGCATGACCTGTTCTAGCTGAACCAACGATCCCTTTATGGGGGCCAGATTCTGTTCCAGCTCGGCATCGACTGTGACCCGGGTGTGGCGTGCCTCGGCGGCGGTCAGCTCAAGCGCGCGTTCGATCACGGCATTTATATCAACCGCTTGCTGTTCCACCTCCTCTTTACGAAGAAATTCGCGCACGGTGTCAACGACACCGGCGGCCTGCTCGGCAAGCGCCGCGGCCTGGCGCAGACGGCCAAGCACATTCGGGTCTGTGTCTTTCTGCTGGAGTCGGCGAACGGCACCGCCGACGTAATTAACGATGCCCGCAAGCGGCTGGTTGAGCTCGTGCGCGATATTGGCCACCAACTCGCTAATCGTACCGACGCGGTTGGCATGGGCGAGCTCGGTTTGATGTTGCCGGAGCCGGTTGGCGGTGCGTTCCCGTTCTGCCATTAGCCCCAGGTGCATGCCGACGCTGGCCATGCTTTCGAGAAGCGCCTTACTCGGCTCGAAGGTATCGTCGGCAAAGAATTCGAGCACAGCGACCACTTCGTGCCCGATCAGTACCGGAAAGGCCATTCCTGTACCGATCCCCAGTTCGTCGCCGGCCGTAGCGCGACCATCCAGAAGATCGTTGCTAGTGTCACTACTCCACTCTGGTTTGCCGCTCTCGAACACGCGACCGGGCAGCCCCCGGCCTTTGGGTATGCGGAGCTGTCGCGTGACTTCGCGAAATCGGTTAAACCGGCCCGGTGCCTCCTCATAGTAGACGTTGATCGCCTGCAGCTCGTCCGGTCTGTCTTCA
Source organism: Acidiferrobacterales bacterium (assembly GCA_046760105.1). Taxonomy (GTDB): domain Bacteria; phylum Pseudomonadota; class Gammaproteobacteria; order Acidiferrobacterales; family SPGG2; genus JBHIDJ01. The sequence goes on from JBHIDJ010000204.1 coordinate 2,722, forward strand.
GCCGGAACGAACGCATGACCGAAGCACCAGCCGTTATGTTGCGAAACTCGCCGCAGTACATATCGGACCGCATCTTCAAAGTCTTCCGTACGGTTCATCTCCAGGGCAATCTCATAAAGCGAATGCAGCACCTTAGCGCGGTGGGAGAGTTCCTGCTCCGCCTGTTTTCGCTCCACCACCCGGCCGAGCTGGGTGCCGATCTGTACCATCACGTCGAGCACTTCTTGGTCCCGTTGTACGCGCTCCGTCTCGAAGAACTCGAGCACCGCGACCACGCGATCGCGCACCATTACGGGAAACATCAGGGCCGCGGTTACGCCCAAGTCCACTCCCGGTTTGTGGCGCTTGAACCCTTCACAAGTGGCGAAATCGTCTATCCAAACCGGTTTACCGGTTGCGATCACGCGCCCGACCAAACCCTTACCGGATTTAAAACTCACCTGCCGACTAGTCTCGATCAGGTCGGCGAATTCTTGTGGCGACTTGATCGACCAAATATCCGAGTCGACGAAGATGTTGTCATCGACCCGGGCCATGTATACGTGTCCTACCGGCCAGTTCATATGCCGGCAAATTCGGTCAAGCGTGGTCCTAAAAGCGCTTTCGAGTGATTCTGCCCCATTGGCGATGACCGCGATGTCGCGCAGCAGCGTCACGTGGGCAGCTCGGTCATCGACGCGCCGTTGCAGGTCTTCAGTACGGGCCTTAAGTTGCGCCTCCATGAACTTGTGTTTACTGATATCGCGGGCAATCGTGGAAGCACCGATGAGGTTACCTTTTTCGTCTCTGACCGGGGAAATAGTCAGTGAAACATCGATAGGGCGGCCGTCTTTCGTTACACGTCGAGTCTCGTATTGGCGGATGTGTCCCCCCTGCTTGAGCCGTTCAAGGATGTCTGACAGCTCGTGCGAGCGGTCGGGTGGAATCAGGAGGCTCGCCGAACGTCCCATGATCTCTTCGATGCTATAGCCGTAAAGCCGCTCCGCTCCCGCGTTCCAGTTCGTGATCACCCCGTCCAGCGTCGCACCAATGATGGCATCGTCCGAACTATCCGCGATCACAGCTAGCCGCTGTTTCGCCTCCTCTGTTTGCGCGCGATCGGTGACGTCTGCCGACTGCCACGTCGCGTCCTTACGCCCCTCTGCCCGTCGTCCACGGGGGCTCGGTTGCTTGCTCGCACGGCTAGCCGGATTTTTCGCTTGCATGTTGGGTCGGGCCTGTCTCTCTCTAGGCATCGCAGCTCCCGGCGTAGATCCCTGCGATGTTAGAGAGTTGGATTTTAGCGGCGGGCTCTATCCGGGGGATCCGTCGTAGTGCGTTACAATCAGACACTGCAAGATTCTGCCGGGTTAGCCGTGAAATGACAACCAAGCGCTATGCGGGCACCTTGGGGACGGTTAATTCGACTTATCTGGCCGCTTTAGCGTGTCTCTCGCTAATGCACGTGTTTGATCTCCCGCAGCTCGCGCAGCGCATCGCAAGGTTCGATGAACTTCTAAATACCTTCGTTCTCGAGCTGGGCGGTGCCGAGCTTAAAGCCTAGGCCAACCTGATCGAGCTACCTGATGATCCCGCGCGCCTCATCCATGCCCCCGGCTACGGTAGCGCGGACAGTGCGGCGATCCGCAAATGCTTCGATCGTCCCCGACGGGCATGGAATTGACGGTGTATGGCTCGATCAGTGGCTGTATGGACATGACATCGTCGTAATCCGGATTCTGATACTGTGCTCCTGTCAAATTAGGTTCCTCATTTTCTCCGGCGTCTGCCCCTGTCTACTATTATCGAGGTCCAACCGACGCGCGAGGTCGGCCAGCGTAATCTGGCCGAGAAAATCATGAAGACGTTTCGCTAACGCGTTCATGAGCGTCGGCGGCAGATTTGATCCCTCGTCCGACTCCTTCGATCTGTTGTCGTAGAGCGGGCCGTCTATTACGGCAATAATTAGCGCAACGCTGATATCGGCGGGTGGACGCGCCAACCTATAGCCACCGCCGGGACCGCGTACGCCCTCAACCAGTCCATGCCTGCGCAGCTGGGCGAACAACTGTTCCACATGAGATACGGAAACGTGATGTTCCCGCGCCAAGTGGGCTAGAGTGACCGGAGCGCAGTCCTGGCGTTGCGCCAGATTAGCTGCTGCTGCCACTGCCAGCCGTGCTTTGTTGGATATCTTCATCGCTGA
>JBHIDJ010000205.1:0-4906 GCA_046760105.1 Acidiferrobacterales bacterium
AGATTCTTTAGAAAAGCACTCCAACGGTCACCCTTGCAGACGCGCCCGCACCGAAGGTGTACGTCACCTCACTCGCTCCGGTAACCAAGTTCGTTATGCTTTGGCTCCCGTCGCCGAAACACGTGTTCGTTTGCGGCGATGGGGTCGGAATCTCAACCGTGACGTCTCCCATGCACCGGGTGGTTATCGAGGTCGCCCCAGCGGGCAACCCGTACGTGCCACTTATGGTGATGGTTTCGGGGATTCCCAGCACAAAGGTGTCGCCGGGTCTAAGGGGCCTATTCAGGGCGAGGAAGTCACAGTCGGCCGGGAACACACCGACATTGTCACACGCCCAAGCGCCTGCGAAAGTCTTGTCAGCGCTCAGAAACGCTCGCACTTCACCCGCGCTACCTACAGAGTTCGTGAAAGTACCGATCCACCGGCCAAATGCTGAATCAAAGGCAGTCGTTAAAGACAGGTTGCCGGTTACACCGTTACTCCCCGTGAACGTGCAGGCGAGTGAGGAACAGGTGAGAGCGGTGGTGAACTGCCCGAAGGTGACAAAATCGTCGGTTTCGACATCTAGCCCCGACCAACTCGCGTCGACATCATTGATAAGGTAAGTAGGCAGGCTGGTTGCACCTTTCTCCACCACCCCGAACTCGAAGATATCGTCCACAAATACCGCGTGGGCTGCGTTCGCATCGACGAGGAAACCGCCTTTTGTGCCGTCACTCAGCACAAAGGCGAAAACCTGCCTACCTTCTTTCGTCACTGTGCCGGTCAGCCCTTGGTCCACACCATCAATGATGACGGCGGTAATACTCGGACTACCAAACGTCAGCGCAAGTGTGTGTAACACTCGCGCAGAGTCTTCCAGTGTGCCGAACCAGGTGCCTGCCAAGTCGTCGAGACTGACGTCAGGCGGGGGTGGAGGTGGTGGGGCGCTGCTACCACCGCCGCCTCCGCCGCACCCAGACAGGCCGAGCGCCACGGCCATCACGAGCACCATTGCGAGGCGTGCGATCGTTCCGGGCATGGACTGAAGGCATCGCTGCTTACCTCCTGATGCCTTCGGCATCGTCCTCCCTCCTTGGCCGTAGCTGTTGGCTTTCCAAACGTCTTTGGCATGGGCCTGAAGTCGCATCATGGTTCCTCCTCGTCTGCTCTCCGATTGACAGACTCTCCTGTTGGGTCCTTACTAGAGTCGGTTTGCACGCTGCTTCGACACCTCGACTAGGACGCGTGCGATGAACGCCAGCAGGTCTGCGAGCGAATGGAACTCGGTCGCCTCACCCGACGCCACGTGCTCAACCCGACCCGTGATGGACCCATGGGCCACATTGGTTTCAGCCCGGAATTGCACAACAAACGCTCGGTGAACCGACTGTGAAGATGGCCTGTCTACTGGCGAGTGCATCGTTTGCTCCTGCGAGATTTGGGCGGTGTACTCAACGCCGTACTTACCGTAGGCCAGAAGCGTAGTCTCAAGGCGGGACGACTGCTTAAGAGGATGATAAGAAGTTGATAAAATCTTCGTAAGATTTCCTTAAGAGGCCCTTGTAATCGCGGAAGTGCCGACTATGGAAGACCCACACACCTTGATGTTCGAGTCCTTCCGGCTGGACCGTCGCGACGAGCGACTGTGGCACGGCGAGGAAGCGATCCGGCTGACGAACAAAACCTTTGCCGTGCTGTGTTACCTGGTGGAGCACCGCTCGCAGTTGGTGACCAAAGACGCACTTCTGGAGGCGGTGTGGTCCAGGACCTATGTCACCGAAGCGGCGCTGGCGATGTGCATTCGAGAGCTCCGCCAAGCGCTCGGGGACGACGCCAAGGCGCCGCGCTTCATCGAGACGGTGCGGGGGCGGGGTTATCGGTTCATTCCGCCGGTCACACCAGTGGACCGGTCGCCAACGGCGCGCGCAGCAGGGCTCCATCAGCACCCAACACCGTCTTTTTCCTTTGTCAGTCCTCAGTTCCCGGCCCCCGGGCCTACCGATCTAGTTGGTCGGGAGGCCGAGTTGACCCAACTTCACGAGTGGTTAGTGACAACGTTACGGGGCAAGCGGCAAGTGGGATTCATTAGCGGGGAGAACGGGATCGGCAAGACCAAGCTGGTGGATGCCTTTGTAGCGCGAGCAGCGACGGAAGCGGACCCGTGGATCGGTCACGGGCAATGCATCGACCAATACGGAGCCGGGGAGGCTTATCTGCCCGTGCTGGAAGCGCTTGGACGTCTCTGTCGCGGGGCTGAGGGCGAATATTTCATAGCCCTCCTACGGCAGCATGCCCCGAGCTGGCTAGTACACATGCCGGCGCTGTTGAGTACCGACGAGCGCGAGGCCCTGCAACGAACAGCAGGCGGGGCCACACGCGATCGGATGCTGAGGGAGCTGGCCGAAGCGGCGGAAATACTGACCGCAGAACGGCCCCTGGTGCTCGTGCTCGAAGACCTGCACTGGAGCGATACGTCGACTTTCGAGTGGCTAGCGTATGTGGCCCGGCGCCGTGACCCCGCACGCTTGTTGGTGGTGGGTACGTATCGACCGGTGGAGGCGATCGTGCGGGAGCATCCCGTACGCACAATCGTGCAGGATCTCAAACGGCACGACCAGTGCGGAGAATTAGTCCTCGACTATTTGTCCGAAGCAGAGGTCGCAGCGTATCTAGCTCAGCGGTCAGGAGGAAAGCCGATGCCAAACGGACTCGCCCGAGTGATCCACGAGCGCACGAACGGCAATCCATTATTCATGGTCACGCTGGTGGACACGCTTATGAGCCAGGGCGCCCTGTGGAAGAATGCTGTCAGGTGGCACCTTGCGGGCGGATTGGAGGCGGTGGCAGCGGAGGTACCAGAGAGCCTGCGGCAACTCATCGAGCAACAGTTGGGTCAGGTCAGCGTTGAAGTGCAGGAGGTCCTGGAAGCAGCAAGTGTGGCGGGTACGCAGTTCTCAGCTGCGGCCGTAGCCGCAGGAACTGAGCGGGACGTGGAAGCTGTCGAGACCCAGCTTACAACACTGACCCGGCAAGGGCAGTTTGTGCAGCCATTGGCAATGGCGACATGGCCGGACGGGACCGTGGCCGGCCGCTATGGATTCGTCCACGCGCTGTATCAGGAGGTACTTTACGATCGGGTACCGGCCAGGCGGCGCGTTCGGCTACATCGACAGATCGGCGCGTGCTTAGAGGCTGGTCATGGCGGCCAGGCACAGGAGATAGCGGCCGAGTTGGCTACGCATTTTGTTCGTGGCTCAGACGCCTCGCGGGCCGTGCAGTATCTGGTGCTTGCAGGAGAGAACGCGCTGCGGCGGAGTGCCCATCAGCAGGCGATCACACATCTGACTCAGGGGTTGGAGATTCTCACGACGTTGCCAGACACGCGTGAGCGCGCAGAGCACGAACTCACGCTGCAATACGGTCTAGGGGGGGCGCTAATCGCCGCCAAGGGCTACGCATGGCCGCAGACGGGCCAAACCTTTTCCAGGGCACGAGAACTCTGCAGGCAATTGGCTAAAACTGCACAAGTCTCTACGGTGCTGTACGGGCTATGCCTATTTCATCTTGACCGTGGCGAGATGAACGTTGCGCGCGAAGTCGCCGAGGAAGCGCTGCAAACGGCGAAGCACGAAAACGACACCACCGCTCTGTTACTTGGTCACCGTCTTGTTGGCACCTGCTTTTACTTTCTTGGAAGACTCGTTTCGGCCCGCGAACACCTGGAGCAGGCGCTCGGCCTCTATGACCCCGTGCAGCACCGTTCCCTGATGTTCGTCTATGGGACTGATGTTCGGGTGGCAATCCTAAGTTGGCTGAGCCGTGTCCTTTTCCTTCTCGGCTATCCGGAGCTGGCGTTAACACGGAGCCACGAGGCTGTCGCGTTGGCACGAGAGCTGTCTCACCCCCATAGTTTGGCGTTTGCTCTGAGGGATGCTTGTTTCCCACCCGAGTTTTGTCGCGACACGGCGGTAGTCCGGGAACGAGCGAACGCAGTGATGTCCCTCGCTAGCGAGCAGGGCTTTTCCTATGAATTGGAAGAGGGAAGGATTCATCATGGCTGGGCACTGGCAGAGACAGGACGGATAGAAGAGGGAATCGCGGAAATGCGACAAGGCCTTGGCAGCTACCGGGCCACGGGATCAGAGTTTCAGATTCCGTATTTTCTCGCGTTATTGGCGAATGTCTACGGAAAGGTCGGCCAGCGCGAGGAAGGTCTTAGTCTGCTGAACGAGGCACTGGATCGGGTGGAAAGGACGCAGGAGCGGTGGTTCGAGGCGGAGCTCTATCGGCTCAAGGGCAACCTATTACTTGTTCGTCCCACAGGGGAACACGCTGAGGCTGAAGCCTGCTATCAGCGCGCCAGCGAGGTGGCGCAGGGCCAAAGCGCGCGCTTGTTCGAGCTGCGAGCCGCGACAAGCCTGAGTCGTCTGTGGTGCGATCAAGGCAAACGTAACGAAGCGCATGATTTGGTTGCGCCGATCTATGACTGGTTCACCGGCGGTTTCGACACAGCAGACCTAAAAGACGCTAGGACACTTCTGGATGAGTTGACGTGAAGAAAGCAACGTCGTCGGCAGCTCGATATAATCTTTCACCACTCGACGTCAGGCTTGGCGCAAGCCCGGCAGTGACGGTTGGGATGTCCGATAACGTGAGGGCTTTGTTCGATGCCAACTGATCAAGGTGGGCGATATGACGGCAACTAATGTACAAGCACCCTTGAAGGTCTACTGGCAGCCCGGCTGCTCCAGCTGCCTCAAGACCAAAGAATTTCTCCTCGCGAACGGCGTGCAGTTCGAGTCCATCAATGTGCTCGAAGATGAAAAGGGCTTCCAGGAACTGGAGGCGTTGGGGGTTAGGCTTGTGCCGATCGTTGCCCGCGGGAAGGACTGGGCCAACGGCGCCGTCTTCCGGGACGTCGCCA
>JBHIDJ010000206.1:0-4875 GCA_046760105.1 Acidiferrobacterales bacterium
AGTTTGTCCATGTTTCTGGATGCTATTCTAATTCCGCGAGCAGCGTCTTCGCATCTTTCAAATCGGGCGTGTCGAAGCCTTCGGTAAACTGACCGTAGATAGCTTCCAGCATTGAGCGGGCCTCGGCACCTTGGCCTTCGTTACGCAGTAATCGAGCGAGACTGAGGGTGGTACGTAGCTCGAGCGACATTGCCCCGAGACTTTGTGACACTGCGATCGCCTGCCTGAAAAAAGTCTTGGCCTGTTCAGTGGTAGTGGGATCTCGGGCGAGACAAATCTCCCCTGCTAACCGATGGATCTCTGCAGCCCATATTCGCTCTTCGGTCTGCTCCATGTGACGTCGTGCCTGATCGAGCGCTTGCGACGCTTTGCCGAGCTCGCCGCCATCGATATACAGTTCTACGAGCAGGGCGAGATGCATAGATCTCCCCATCTTCACGCTTTCGGTAGTAAGGGATTCGAGTCCCTGTCGCAAAAGCGACACACCCGCTTCGCGCCGACCACGTTTTCCGATAGCCCAACCTGTACACACGCGCCCCCATGCGAGATCCACGGGAGAGCGCTGTTCCTTCGGGAGTGCTATCAATTCATTGGCGAGTGCCTCCGCCCTGGAAGCATCGTGGCGCAAAGCGGCCGGCTGCGCACCCGCCCAGGTGAGCGCCCAGGCCAGACTGCCTGCATGGTTGAGCTCGCGCGCGTAGGCGATGGAGTCGATGCCCGATTGCACTGCCTGATCGGGAAACCCACAAAACCATTGCTGATACCCGCGCATTCCCAGGGCCTCAACCTGGAAATCAAGGCCGTAGCGAAATCGAAACGAGCTGTGCTCCTCTGGGTCGTAATAATTCATAACTTCGGCAACTGCAGATTCGACGGCCTTGAGCTTGCCAAGACAAATGTAAGGCCAGCCCAGCAACAAATGTCCGCACATGGTGGCGACTCGGTCATCCCGTTGCTGGGCAAGGCGAATAGCCTGGTTGCCAATCTCGATGGCCGCCCGGAATTCGGCTTCCGCCCAGTGTTTTACACTCTCTTGCTCCAACACCTTTAAGAGCGCCTCCGTCTCGCCTAGCAGCTCGCAGAGTTCGCGAGCACGCGCATTGGCCTTGACCGTTTCCTCAGAGCCCCAGCCGTGGGTGGTTGTCAGCGAACTGGTCAGCGTAAGTTGGAAGTCCAGCTCCTTGCGATCTCGTTCCGTTGATCGGGGTAGCGTGGCCAGATCAGCCAGGCCCTTGCTGAGATGTCCGACGGCTTCCTGGTCCCCAGAGCGTTCCATCGCCCGACGTCCGGCTTGTAGCCAATACTCGATTGCGGGTTCGCCTCGGCCTGCCTCGGAGTAGTGATGAGCGAGCAGCTCGGGTTCCATCTTCACAGTCTCGGCGAACCCATCCTCCAGCGCTTCTGCAATACGACCATGCAATTCCCGCCGTTTGCTCCTGAGGAGACTAGCGTAGGCAGTATCCTGAATCAGTGCATGCTTAAAGACATAATTCGCGTTCGGGGGCGTACCCCGCCGGAAAATCAAGCCGGAGTCAATGAGCTTGTTCAGCGACCTGTCGAGTTCATCCTCTGACACATCGATCACGGCAGTTATCAGCGCATGACTGAACTCCCTCCCTATCACCGACCCAGTTTGTGCAATGTCTTTAACCGAACCGAGGCGATCCAATCTCGCCATCAAAGAATCTTGCAGCGTGGTTGGAATAGCCAAGGGTGGGAGCGGGCCGTCGAGGGTGTATTCGGTTTCCTTTTCGGTGAGCAAGCCTGATTCCAGTATTGTCTTGGTGAGTTCTTCGACGAACAACGGCACCCCGTCGGTCTTATCGATGATCTGGCCGTGGACTTCCGTGGGCAGGGCCTTGCCACCCGTTACCCTCTCCACCATGGCCTGACTCTGCTTTCGGCTGAGTTTGTTTAATGCAAGCGACGTGACATGGGCCTCACCGGTCCAGATCGGCTGAAACTCGGGTCGAAACATCAGTATCACCAAAACACATTTGTCCTGTACCTGCGCCATTATCAAGTCGAGCCACTCATGGGTAGTCGGATCGATCCAGTGGGCGTCGTCGAAAACAAACAGCACGGGCTGCCTGGCAGCGAGTTCGTAGAAGTGCTTACCGAGTGCAGCCAGCGTCTGATCTTTCTGTTGTTCCGGTGTTAGATTGAGCGGCGCGTAGCGGCCTTCACTAGCTATCGACAACAGGGTAGCAAATAAAGGTGTGACCCTTGGAACATCTTCAGCCGACTGAGCCAGCAGAGCTTCGAGCTTATCGAGTTTCTGTTCGCTCGTATCATCACGCTCGAAACCGGCAGCGCGCTGCAACTGCTCGATGATCGGGTGTAACGCACTGTTGGTGTGATAGGGCGAGCATTGGTAGCGCAGAACAGTGTAAGTCTCATGAGACAGGCGTTCACGTAAGGCTTGGGTTATTCTTGATTTACCGATGCCCGCTTCGCCCGAGATCAGCACGACCTGGCCTTCACCGTCCTTGGCGCGTTCCCAGCGGCGCCTGAGCATGCCAAGCTCTTCTTCACGCCCTACCAGTGGGGTTAACTGCTGAGCACGGATGGCCTCAAAACGGCTTTCGATGGTCCCTTCTTGTGCGACCTTCCAGGCATTGACCGTCCCCGCAATGCCTTTGAGTTCGTGTAAACCCAGGTCCTCGTAGGCAAATAATCCACCCAACAGTTCCTGGGTGGTGGGGGCAATGACCACACTATTGGGCGCAGCCAGTCCTTGGAGTCGCGCCGCGAGGTTGGGCGTCTCCCCCAAGACGGTGGATTCCTGGGATGCGCCCTCACCGACAATATCCCCGACCACCACGGGACCGGTGGCAATGCCGACCCTGACCGCAAGCTCTATGTCCTTCCTCTGCCCAAAATCGCCACCTAGTTTCTCGACCGACTTTACAATTCCCAGCCCCGCGCGCACCGCCCGTTCGGCGTCATCTTCATGGGCTTGGGGATAGCCGAAGTACACTAGCATGCCGTCGCCGAGATACCGGGCAATGAAACCACAGAAACGCTTAATGGCGTCGGTGCACGCCCCTTGGTAGGCGAGGATGACTTCCCGGAACTCCTCCGGATCCATCTGGCCCGACAACGCTGTCGATCCCGCCAGATCACAAAACATCACCGTTAACTGGCGGCGCTCGGCCTGCGTAGGCTCCGATTCTTGTTGAGCGTCGGCGACATGGGCTGTTTTCGAAGAGGGCGTTGCGGTCAGTGACGCGCCACACTCATCACAGAATTTAACTCCCAACCGAAGTTCCGCTTGGCACGTCGGGCAGATAATCGCGAGTTTGACCCCACACTCGGCGCAAAACTTGGCCTCATCACGGTTTTGGAATGAGCATTGGGGGCACTGCATAAGGTTCTACAAAGTCGTCAACAAGCCTTTGGCGTCTTTCAAGTCAGCGGTATCAAACCCTTCGGTGAACCAGTCGTAGACTGGGGTGAGAATCTCGCGGGCTTCATCCAACTTGCCTTGACTCCGCCACATGCGGGCAAGGCTGGTCGTCGCTCGAAGCTCGAGCGACTTTGCCCCCAGACGCTGCGCTACGTCGATCGCTTGTTTGAAACAGGTCTCCGGCTGTTCACCGTGATCTGCCTTTCGGACGAGCAGTACCTCTCCCCTGAGCCGAAGAATCTCCGCCTCCCATAATCTTTCCTCGGCACGTTCGACGTGATGCACTGCCTCGTCGAGCCATTGTGATGCCTTCTCGAGCTCGCCGTCGTCGATGTAAAGCTCTGCAAGCAACGTGAGATGCACGGATCTCAACATCTTCCCCCCTTTCGCAATGAGGTACTCGAGTCCCTCGCGGAGAAGCGAGACGCCTTCTTTGCGCTGTCCGCGTTTCCCGATGGCCCATCCTGCGAACACGCGTCCCCAAGCAAGGTCCATTGGAGAGCGCCCCTTATCCGGTAGTGATATCACTTCATTGGCGAGTGCCTCGGCGGTTCGAGCATCGTGTCGCATGGCCGCCGGCTGGGCGCCCGCCCAGTTAAGCGCCCAGGCCAGACTACCTGCGTGATTCAGATTACGGCCCCAGGCGATGGCTTCGGCGCATGAAGATATCGCTTGATCAGGAAATCCGCACAACCATTGCTGATATCCGCGCATACCCAGCGCCGTGACTCGGAGGTCGAGGCCGTAGCGAAACCGAAACCACTCATGCTTTTGCGCGTCATACAGTTTCAACGCATGGTCGGTCGCCGATGGGATGGTCGCAAGCTCGCCGAGGCCAAGATATGGCCAACCGGCTATCAGGTTTGCCGCCACGAGTTCCATCGGGTCATCCTGTTGCTCAGCGAGACTGATGATCTTCGCCACGACATCGAGAGCCGCCCTATACTCGGCGTCCACCCAGTGCTTTATGCGCTGTCCCCACAACACGTAGAGAAGTTGCCCGGTTTCACCCACCAGTTCGCAGAGCTCGCGCGCCCGGGCATAGGCCTTCATTGCCTCCTCGGAACCCCATCCCCGAGTCGTCGTCAGTGCCCTCGACAGTGCCATCTGTAGGTTGAGCTCCTGGCGATCGCGCTCGATTGATTCCGGTAAGGTCTGGAGCACCGCGAGTCCCTTCTTGAGATGGGCGACGGCTTCCTGGTCCGCCGATCGTTCCATTGCCCGACGTCCGGCTCGCAGCCAGTACTCGATCGCCGGCTCGTGGACGCCCGCCTTGGTAAAGTGGTGAGCGAGCAACTCGGGCTCCGCCTCGGCCCGTTCTGGAAAGCGACTCTCCAACACCTCTGCGATGCGGGCGTGTAACTGCTGTCGTTTACCGCGCAGCAGGCTCTCATAGGCGGTGTCCTGCACGAGGGCGTGCTTGAATAGGTACGTTGCCCGAGGTGGTGTGCCGCGCCGGAGCACTA
>JBHIDJ010000207.1:0-4815 GCA_046760105.1 Acidiferrobacterales bacterium
AACGACTCACTGTTCACGTTTCATGCCGATCTCTCTTGCCGCTGGTCGGGGAGGGCCGGGGAGGGGTGGTATTCGGCTTGACCAAGGGGAGGAAAAACCAACGACTAACGATTAACGGTTAACGGATCACGAATCTGGCGAGGGGTGGTATTCGGCTTGACCAAGGGGAGGAAAAACCAACGAATAACCATTAACGCTTAAGGGATCACGAATCTGGCGAGGGTGGTCCTCGGCTTGAGCAAGGGGTTCGTTGGTTGGACGCAGATTCGTTTTTACAGAGGGTTTGCACAATGACGTCTCGGACCTATTCGCTTGGTGTACTCACGCTCGTGAGTCTCTGCATTGTGTCTCCGGCGTTAGCCGGACCACTTCATGACGCCGCAGAGAAGGGAGATCTCGATCAAGTCAAACAGTTGATTGCCCAGGGTGCCAAGGTGAAAGCCAAGGACAAAACTGGTGCGACACCAGTATACAGGGCGGCGCTCAATGGCCACACCGCTGTCGTTGAATTCCTCATCGCTCAGGGCGCCAAGGTCAAGGCAAAGAACAAATACGGCGACACGCCATTGCACGCGGCGGCCTATTATGGCCACACGGCCATAGCCGAACTGGTAATCGCCAAGGGTGCCAGGGTAAATGCGCGGAACGATGGTGGCTACACGCCGCTTCACGTAGCCGCCAGGCACGGCAGCGTTGCGGTCGCAGAACTGCTTATCGCCAAAGGCGCCAATGTCAACGCGAGAGACTTGCGTGACTACACACCACTCGACTGGGCCGACCGATGGACAAGAGATACGCCGATGATCGAGCTCCTTAAGCGGCACGGCGCCAAGAAGTAAAGGATAAAAATAATGAGATATAGACCCCGCTGGCTTGGAATACTGACATTAATGAGCTTATTCACACTTTCTCCAGTGCTGGCGCAGGGACAAGTTCAGCCTGATCTGTGGGAAAAAATCAAGAAGGGGCCTCAGGATACCGAGAACACATTTCAACGCGCCATAGCGAATGGAGACATCAGCGAGGTAAGTCGGCTCATTTCCGAGGGTGCCAAGGTTAATGCGAAAGATGATCGGGATCGCACACCGCTTCACCTGGCAGCCTCTCAAGGCCGCACCGCTATCGCCGATCTGTTGATCAAAAACGGCGCCAAGGTCAATGCAAAGGACGTAAAGAACCGCACGCCACTGCACTGGGCGGCTGCCAAAGGCCACGTGTCAATCATCGAGCGGCTTACCGCTAATCGTGCGAAAGTGGATACGAAGGATAAGCTCGGCCGCACGCCATTGCACTGGTCGGTTATTGAGGGCCACACTGCCGTGGTACAGGTGCTCATCAACGCGGGCGCCAACGTCAATGCCAAGGAGAAAGACGGCCGCACGCCGCTGCACTGGGCGGCCAATCAAGGGCACACGGCCGTGGCTGAGCTTCTTATCGATCAGGGTGCCAACGTTAACGCAACGTACAAGAACGGCGTCACGCCGCTGTCTCTAGCAAAGGTTGGTGGCCATAAGGAAATGATCGAGTTACTGAAGCGCCATGGCGCCAAGAAGTAGAGGATAAGGACGATGGCATACAGATGCTACAGGCTCTTTATACTAACGTTGGTGAGTCCGTTGGCCCTGTTTTCGGCACACGCCGGCCTGGTGAACGATGCAGCGGAAAAAAGAGGCATCGATGAGATAAAGCGGCTTATTACACAAGGTACCGATGTCAATGCGAAGGGGAGGCAACCGACACCGTTCCACTTGGCCGCTACCACTAGTGAACATGAGGAACAAGTGGAGCGGCTTAAGCAGAGGTATGGAGAGGAGTTTACGGATGCCGAAAACATGCTATACGGTGCCGTAGCGAAGGGAGACCTCAGTGAGGTAAAGCGGCTGATTGCTGAGGGCGTGGACGTTAATGTGAAGGAGCAACGCGGCGATACGCCACTACACGTAGCAGTCTTTTTTGGTCACACTGCTGTGGCCAAACAACTGATCAGCGACGGAGCTAAAGTCAATGCCAAGGACAAAAGGCGCCGCACAGCGCTTCACGTCGCAGCCTATGAGGGTCGCAAGGTCATAGCCGAATTGTTAATCGCCAATGCTGCAAAGGTGAACGCAAAAGACCTTAGGAAGCGTACACCCCTGCACTTGGCGGCCGATTCAGGCCGCGGGGCTGTGGCTAAACTGCTGATTGCGAAAGGCGCTAAGATCAATGCGAAGACCAAGGACGGTTCGACCCCGCTAGATTTGGCAATCGCTGCTGATCATAAGGAATTAGTCGGGTTGCTCAAGGGACACGGAGCGAAACGGTAGGTTTAGATCTTTCCCTCCCCCGGGCGGGGGAGGGAGAGGGAGGGGGAATGCGACAGATAGTATTGGATACGGAAACAACAGGTCTGGATCCGGCAGAAGGGCATCGCATTATCGAAATCGGGTGCGTGGAGTTAGTCAACCGACGCCTGACCGGCAATAACTATCATCAATACGTCCGGCCTGATCGGGAGGTCGATGAGGGCGCGCTCGACGTTCACGGTATCACGATGGAGTCCCTCGCGGACAAGCCGTTATTCCGGGACATAGCCCTGGACTTCTTGGAATACGTCAAGGGTGCCCAACTGCTTATTCACAACGCTCCGTTTGATACGGGCTTTCTCAATCACGAATTTACGCTGATGGTCGAGGATGCGGATGGTCGTGCGACTGCGGTTAAGATCGAAGACCATTGCTCCGTCGAAGATACACTACAGCTTGCACGCCGACTGCATCCGGGACAAAAGAACGACCTGGACTCGCTCTGTAAGCGCTACAACATCGACAACTCACAGCGCACGTTGCACGGTGCGCTGCTCGACGCGGAAATTCTGGCCGATGTTTATCTGGTGATGTCCGGTGGCCAGACAGGGCTCTTTGAGGAAGCCCGTGGCCCCGCCACGCACCATGTGGCCGCGAGTGAGATCAGGCGACTCGATCCCAACCGGCCGGGCTTGCTGGTCATTCGCGCAAGCGGCGAAGAGCTGACAGCACACGACGCGTGGCTCGACGAAATCGACAAAGAAAGTGAGGGACGGTGCATCTGGAAGAAGCAAGTATCATCTAAAATAACGCGTCACGAAACCGAACCAGAAATGCCTACTGATTGCGAACCGATCGTCGCGTCTGCCGTCCCGGAGGATCATTCATAGGCCTTGCTGAAGGCTATCGGGGCGCACACTGCGCCGATCGCCGGTAACGTCCATGCCCCAACCAATCATTATCGTAGAAAACCTGAGTAAGCGTTTCGACGATGTCGTGGCGGTTGATGCTGTCGACTTCGCGATCGAGCGGGGATCCACGACCGCCTTGCTCGGCGGCAACGGGGCGGGCAAGACCACGACGCTCGCGATGCTGCTTGGCCTGTTGTTGCCCACAGAGGGACGAATCAGCGTTCTTGGCGAAGACATTCTGACGCATCGTTACCGCGTACTGCCGCGGATGAACTTTTCTTCACCATACGTCGACCTTCCGCGCCGCCTTACGGTGCGTGAGAACTTGACCGTTTATTCCCACCTCTATGGTCTCTCGCGAATCAGGGCCCGGCTCGATCGCTTGGCCGATGAGCTCGATCTCGGTGAGATCTGGAATCGCGCTTACGGTAAGTTGTCGTCAGGGCAGAAGACGCGTGTTGCGTTGGCTAAGGCATTGTTGAACCAACCTGAGCTTTTGCTGCTGGACGAGCCAACGGCATCGCTCGATCCGGATACTGCGGACTACGTTCGCAGTTATCTCGAGATGTACCAAGCGGATACCAAGGCCACAATCCTGCTCGCGTCACACAACATGTCGGAGGTGGAGCGTTTGTGTGACGACGTGCTCATGCTGCGCGTCGGCAAAATCGTGGATCGTGGTAGACCCGAAGCGCTGCTTACACGCTACGGGCGACAAAACATGGAGGAGGTGTTCATCGATATTGCGCGTGAACGTCACATTAAGCTTGGGATTCAGCAGAGACAGGTTGCCAAGTGAGCGCATCTCCCATTCTGCTTTTCGTTGGTTCTCTACGCCGCATCTTGGCCATGGTGCTGCGCCACGTGTACCTGCTGCGCCGCTCGTGGCCGCGAATTCTAGAACTAATGTATTGGCCCACGGTCCAGATGATTCTGTGGGGTTTTATTACGGTGTTTTTTGTGAACCACAGCTCATGGGTGGCCCAGGCGACCGGCGTATTGATCTCGGCCGTGTTGCTGTGGGACGTATTATTTCGTGGGCAGCTCGGTGTCTCGATAATCTTTATGGAAGAGATGTGGTCGCGAAATCTCGGACAATTGTTTGTCAGTCCGTTGCGACCGATGGAGCTGATCGGTGCACTGCTTACGATGAGCTTGATACGTACAACAATCGGCGTGGGCGGAGCCGCGCTGATCGCCATTGTCTTATTTGAGTATTCGATCTTCGACCTTGGTCTGCCGCTAATCGCGTTCTTTGTGAATTTGATTGTTCTGGGCTGGTCGATCGGTCTCCTTGTCTCCGGTATCGTGCTGCGCTACGGCCTGGGGGCCGAAAGTCTTGCGTGGATTGCCATATTCGCGCTGCAGCCGATCAGTGGCGTGTACTATCCGATAGCGATACTCCCGCAATGGCTCCAGTATGTCGCATTCCTACTACCTTCAAGCCACGTTTTCGAGGGCATGCGTGCAGTGCTTATCGACCACAGCTTCCGGACGGACCTGCTATTCAATGCGTTGATGCTCAATGTGGTTTATCTCACCGGGGGCATAGTCGTATTTCTGTTTTTCTTCAAGGCAGCGAGAGTCGGCGGCCAGTTGGTAAATGTGGGAGAATGAAACTG
>JBHIDJ010000208.1:0-4779 GCA_046760105.1 Acidiferrobacterales bacterium
AAGGGGGGGTCGTCCGCTACGATATGCCTGCCTGGGTCAGGATCTATTTGGTGCTGCAGGTGATGCCCCGGTAGCATCGGTGGATGGTACTCCCTTACAACCAGCCTTTCTCCTTGTAGTACCGCAGAGCGCCCGCGTGGATAGGGGCGGAGAGCCCCTTCAGCATCTCTTGGGGCGTGAGGAACGCGAACGCAGCGTTCATCTTGCGGAAGCGATCGAGGTTGTCGAAGACGGTCTTGACGACGTTGTAGACGGTCTCTTCGGACTGCTTGACGCTGGTAACCAGGGTCGCTTTCACGCCGAAAGTGGGTACGTCCTTGTCCACGCCCCTGTACATCCCACCGGGGATGGTCGTCATCACGTAATAGGGGTTCTCAAACACCAGTGTTTTAATGCCGGGCCCATCAATGGGAATTATTTGGATGTTGACGGCGGTGGCGATCCGCTGTCCGCTCTTCCAGGGGTTTCCGACGGTGTAGAAGAAGGCGTCGATCTTGTTTTTCACAAAGGCCTCCGTGGCCCGTCGCGCGGTAAAACCTCTTGCGATTATGCTCTTGTGGCCAATGTCGTAGATCTCCAGGACTTGTTCGGCGTTGCCTCGGTGGCCGGAGCCCGGATTGCCGATGTTCACCCGCTTGCCACGGATGTCGTTCACCGACGTGATGCCGGTCTTGGCACGCGTTACCAGCATCACGGTTTCGGCATGGATGCTGAAGACGCTCCGGAGCCCCTCGTACGGCTTCCTCCTCCAGTCCCCCTTCCCCTTATACGCCTGCCAGTTCCGGTCCGACTGTGCGACGCCGAAGTCGAGTAGGCCCCGTTGGACGGCTTTGATGTTGAAGACCGAGCCGAGGGACGGCCTGCCAGAGCAGGTATAGCCCTGCTCTTGAAGCTTTTCGTTGACGAGTTTGCAGACCCCCAAGGCGACCTGGTAGTAGATGCCAGTCTCGGACGCTCCTCCAATCAATAAAAACTTATGCCCGGCAATGCCGGGTGTGGCAAACCCTGCGATCCCCGCGGCGACAGCGATTACCAGAGCCGGCGGGAGTAGTCTCTTCCTCATCAGCCGTCCTCCATTCTGCGTGCCCCTCGACGCGGAAGCCCCGGACACCGGTACACAACCCTCGTCCAGACGCACAGATCGGCGGATCGCTGGCCGCGGGAGGCCTAAGTTAACGTCTTTTCTTAGCCTTTACAAAGTAACATCCTGCCATTTTTCGGTTGACATTCCGCCCGGGGTCGACGTACTATTCTGCATACCGCGTCACTCACAGTCAAGGCCTAAAAGGACGGGCTCTGGGGCCTTACGAGGCGGCACCTTACGGGCCTCGGTGTCAAGGTGCCGGCCGGCGGGACTCAGGTCTCGTCGGTTGCCACCCGATCCCTCAGTGGCAATCCGCTGCTGCCCGAAATCCAGGTGTTGATTCCATGGGACCTGTGACCGCTAATCAGGCTTCCGCGTCCATTCGTGCCGACATGGGCAGGGAAGGCACCCTCACGCTCGCCATTGCCGGCCGTCTCGATTCACAGACCACGGGTAAGATCTGGCGGGAGGCGACAACGGTTCTGAACCAAACATCCCCGAGCCTGATCGTCGTCGATGCGTCACAGGTCAACTATTGTGACGGGTCGGGCATCGGCTTCTTTCTGGACCTGCGACGCCGGCAGCTATGCACAGGAGGGGCAGTGGAGATTCGCGCGCTCGCGGACGATTTTCAAAACCTCCTGGATCGGTTCGATCCGGACGACTTCAAAGAATGCGAGAGAAAACAGCGTCTACCGATCAACGTTGCCGAGGAAGCCGGCCGGGCCACGGTCAGGATCTGGGAAGATATGCGGGCCATCATCGCGTTCGTGGGGGAGCTTTTCGTTGCTCTGCTCGCCGCCGTCCTGCGCCCACGACAGGTGCGGTGGAAAGATGTCTTTGCCGTGGCGGAAGCGGCCGCGGTCAACGCGCTCCCCATTATCGTCCTGCTCGGTTTCTTGATGGGACTGATCATCGGCGTTCAATCCGTGGCTCCCCTGCGCAAGTTCGGTGCAGAGATTTTCGTGGCGCAACTTGTCGCTCTGAGCGCATTCAGGGAGCTTGGACCGCTGGTGACCGGGATTCTGCTGGCGGCGCGCTCTGGTTCCGCCGTGGCCGCGGAACTCGGGACCATGAAGGTGAATGAAGAGCTCGACGCGCTGACCACCATGGGTCTCGATCCGGTCCGGTTCCTGGTGGTCACCCGGGTGATGGGGATCGTCGTCATGACACCCCTCCTGGCGGTGTTCGCCGATCTCGCCGGCTTGGGCGGCGGTGCCGCCGTCTTCCTCGGTCTCGGTTATCCGTTGAATATCTATGTCGATCTGGTGGTGCAAGAAGCGAGCTATGGCGATCTGCTGGGCGGTCTGGTGAAAGCCACCGCTTTTGGCTTCATTGTTGCGGGCTTGGGATGTTTGCGAGGGCTGCAGACCAAGACAGGGGCCAGGGCCGTCGGCGAATCCACCACCCGCGCCGTGGTCGCCGCGATCATTCTCATCATCGTCACGGACGGGATCTTTTCCGTCCTGTATCATTTCCTCGGGGTGTAGGGGCACATGAGCACAAACGGCGATCCGATCATTCGTGTGGAGGATTTCACCGCCGCCTACGACGGAACGGTGATCATGACCAATGTCGCCTTCGAGGTAGAGCGGGGCGAAGTGTTCATTATCCTGGGTGGCTCGGGGTCCGGCAAGAGCACCCTCCTGAAACACATGATCGGCCTCTACAAGCCCGCGTCGGGAAAAATCCTCATTCAGGGGGAGGATGTTGTGACGGCCGAAGGGGAGGATCGTTTGCGGCTCCTCCAGAAGATCGGCGTGATGTATCAACAAGGTGCCCTCTTTCGCTCCTTGACACTGCTCGAAAACGTCTGTCTTCCTCTGGAAGAGTTTACGGATCTCCCCGCCGAGGCCATGAACCTCATTTCGTACATGAAATTGAAGTTGGTCGGGCTGAATGAGTTCGCCAATCACATGCCCGCGGAGCTCAGCGGGGGGATGCAAAAACGTGCGGCGATCGCGCGGGCGATGGTCCTCGACCCGGAAATCCTGTTTCTCGACGAGCCGTCGGCAGGTCTGGATCCCATCACCTCGGCAGAGCTGGACCAGCTGATACTGCGCCTTGCCCGCAGCCTGAAGATCACGTTCGTCGTTGTGACCCATGAGCTGCCCAGCATTTACACGATCGCCGACCGGGTGCTCATGCTGGATAAGCGTATCAAGGGAATTGCGGAAATAGGCGCACCGCAGGATCTGCGCGACCACAGCGAGAATGCCTGGGTCCGCCAATTTTTCAAACGAGAGGCGAAGTCGGAGGTATGAACATGAAAAGCCGATACTTTAAAATTGGACTCTTCGTCATCGGCGCCATCACGCTTGGAGTCATTGGCATCATCATGCTCGGCGTCGGCAAGCTTTACCGTGAAAAGATTATGGCGGAGACCTACATCAATGAATCGGTGCAGGGTCTCAGTGTGGGCTCGCTGGTGAAGATGCGCGGTGTGGATATTGGGACCGTGGAACAAATCAGTTTCGTGCCCACGATATACGACTTGGACCCCGACGATCCAACCTTTTTCCAATTTGCGAGATACGTCTATATTAGGCTAGGCCTTTATAAAGATTGGGTCGCGGCGGCGGGTGGGGGGGCATTCGAAGACCCTCGCATAGCATTGGAACAGGGGGTAGCGAACGGACTGACGCTTAAGCTGACTCCACTCGGGCTGACCGGAGTGGCATATCTTGATGCGGAGTTCAGGGACCCCGGGGCTGTCGAAGCCTTGAGTATTGCTTGGGTACCAAATACGACCTATATCCCCTCCAGGCCTGGCGAAATCGCCCAGCTCACTCAGACCTTGGAAAAGGTTGCTAAAGACGTACAAGACCTCGACATCAAGGGACTTGAGGCCGACGTCAAGGGATTGTTGGCGGCCGCTACGAAAGAGGTCAAGGATCTGCAGGTTGCAAGCATCCGGGTGCGCGCCAACAAGTTGCTCGATGAGCTTGTGCTCACGACCGCCCGGGCTCATGAAATGCTCGAATCACCCGAAGTCAATGAAATCATTGTCAATCTTCGGGATACGACGAGGAACGTGAACGCGATTCTGGAGAGCGATGAGGTCCGAAACATCTTGACAAATTTAGAGGAGAACACCGCTCTTCTGGAGCGGACCTTGCGTCGCGTGGACAATCTGGTTTCCAGTCAGCAACAAGACATCGAAGTGATCGTGCGGGATATTCGGCTCATTACGGATTCGCTCAAGGAGTTGACCGGCAACGCGGAAAAATATCCTTCTCATCTCATATTTGGCGAGCCGCCGCCTCGATCAAAGATGGATAACAGCAAATGAGCCGCCGTCCTCGTTGTGCAGTCGCAGCTGGCATCCTCTTGGTAGTCACACTGCTTGCCGGATGCGCCCCCAAGAAAAGCTTTCCGGACAAGAGGTACTATGTCCTCGATGCGTCGCGTCCCCGAGGGGCTTCTTCGCCTGCCAAGGATGCGGTCCTAAGCGTCCGCATATTACGGGTCTCGCCTCGCTACGAACGCAAGGGGATGGTCTATCGGACGGGTGAGCTGAATTACGAATCCGATTTTTACAATGAGTTTCTCATCTCGCCGAGCGCCATTCTCACGCAAGAGGTCCGTCAATGGATGGAAGCCTCTCATCTGTTTCAGAATGTCGTGGCCTCGGCCAGCCATATGGCGGTCAGTTACATTCTGGAAGGCAACGTCACCGCGCTGTACGGGGATTA
>JBHIDJ010000209.1:0-4776 GCA_046760105.1 Acidiferrobacterales bacterium
GCTCGAGATCACCCGCAAAATCTCGGCCATTGCTGTCTGCTGCTCGAGCGCCTCGGTGAGATCCCGATTGCGCGCCTCGGCCAATTCGGTCTTCTCGCGCAACGCCTGCTCGGCACGCTTGCGCTCGGTGATATCGGTGTGCGTGGAGACGAAGCCGCCGTCGGGCAAGGGGTTGCCGCGAATCTCAATCACCGTGCCGTCAGGACGGGTGCGCTCGAAAGCATGGGGTGCGAAATGCTTGGCGAGTTCGACACGCTCGCGGACCTGCTCCTCGACATCGCCCGCACCATACTCACCGCACTCCGCTTTGTAGCGAAACACATCCTCTAAATTGTCACCGGGCTTGAAACGCTCGGCGGGTATTTCGAGAAGTTCCAAGTACTTTTTGTTGTAGACCATGAGCTTGAGGTCGGCATCAAACATGCTGATGCCTTGACCCATGTTTTCCATGGTCGCTTCTAAAATGGTGGATTTCTGGGCGAGCTCCTCCTCCCGACGCTTGAGCTCGGTGATGTCAAAGTAAGTAAGCATGCGTCCACCGTCCGGCAGGTTTATGCATTGATATTGTGTGACCCTGCCGTCAGCGCTGTGGACTTCCGATGGCGGGATGTTTCCTCGTTTGACCTGGTCGAGACGGGTCTTCAGGTAATCGTCCCACTTGTCGTCACTAACGTCGTACGCCCCCTTGCGATGGAGGTATTCAATCTCTTCACGGAAGGTAGGCTTTTGCGCGAAGAATTCTTCCGGGATATCCCACATCTCGCGGTAGGCGCGGTTGTGAATACGGATCCGCAGATCCGAATCCAGGAACAGCACACCATAGTCGATGGTCCTAAGCACGGCGTCCATGGTCGCGTTTGCATCGGCGAGCTCTTCCTCTCGGCGCTTGAGTTTGGTTATATCCGTGTACACCGCAACGGTGCCGCCGTCCTCGGTCTTGTGCTCAGTGATCCGGATCCAGGTGCCGTCGCCCCGCCGCTGCAAATGCGGTCCACTCGGGTTGCGATGCCTTTCGAGCCGCTCTGCGACCCAGGCGTCGATGCGACCTTCAGCGTCGCCAACCAAGCCGCGTTCAGCAGCTTTGCGGATGATCGTCTCGAATGGCGTGCCCGGTGTCACGACGTCGGCGATGCCCGGATACAAGAGGTCGCGATATCTGCTGTTGCACAGCACGAGCCGGTCGTCCGCGTCGTACAGGGAGAAGCCCTCGGAGATACTCTCGATGGCGTCGAGCATCCGGGTTTGCGCTCTCTTCAGCTCTTCATCCGCCCGTTGGCGCGCGCGAATCAGGCGCTCCAGGAAGAACACGGCCAACCAGACCATGATGCTGAGGATGAGCCATGGGAGGTCATGGCCGGGCCCAGGGAACGAGATCGTCCAGGTAAGGGGCCCCTCCAGAAGATCAGCCACCTGGCGTATCGCCATTAGGGCGGTCATCGCCGCCAGGAATGCGATGCGCCAGTCCTTTAGCCGCCACACCACGTACAGGGCGCCACCGAAGGCAAAGAAACAGATCGTGATGGAGGCAAGCAGAATAAAACTCATGGCATGACTCTCTTCCACGACCCGTTAAACCGTCCTTCGGCTGCTCCACAGCAAATATGCGCTTGAAGGAGCGTCATTAAATGGCCTCCTCTACGCTCGTTTGCCGTGACTGGACGCAAGCTGTCACCCGGTCGCGAACCTCACGCAGCAGCGCCTCGGGGCTGTATGCTCCCTTTTTGAGGACCCCCTCGACATAGCCATTGAGGCGTTGGCGATCCTCTTCGGTGAGATCCTTGGCGGTAACCACAATAATAGGAATCGAGCGCCAGTCCTCGTTCATGCGAAGCTGATCGAGGAACTGAAACCCGTCCATCTCGGGCATCATCAGATCAAGCAAGATGACATCCGGTACTTGCTCGGCCATGCGCTCGAGGGCTGCGCGTCCGTTTTCCGCTTCAGTCATCGGCCAGCCGTGCTTTTCCAGCCGCGTGCACAGCATCTTGCGGGTGCGTGCATCATCCTCGACGATCAGCACGCGACAAGGCGCGTCTGCGTGCTGATACTTCCGCAGAATCCCGATCAGGCGCTTCCAGTCAACAGGCTTAGTCAGGTAGTCGGTCACGCCGAGCGCATAACCAACGTGTTTCTCGTCTATGAGCGTGACCATAATCACCGGGATGTCAGCCAGGGTGGGGTCGGCCTTCAGTGCCGTCAGCACCGCCCAACCATCCATGCCCGGCATCAACACATCCAACGTGATCGCATCCGGGCGCACGGATTTAGCCAGCCGCAGGCCTTCCTTCCCATCGGCGGCCGCCATCATGCGTAAGCCCTCTTTATTAAGAACGCGCTGCATGAGGTCGTGCACCGTTGGGTCATCGTCGATGACGAGCACGGTGGGTGCGCTTTCTGGCAATGGCTCACCGCTTACCGGAAGCTCCTCTGTACGAGGCTCCGCGATCGCCTTTGCACCAGCCACCCTCACCGGCAGGCGAATAGTAAAGGTTGAGCCTTCGCCAAACGCGCTTTCCACTATGATGTCACCGTCCATCATCTGACAGAACTTGCGGCTGATCGCGAGCCCTAATCCCGTACCGCCGTATTGGCGCGTGGTGGAGGCGTCGGCCTGCGAGAACGCCTCGAAGAGTTTCCCCATCTGCTCGGGGGTCATGCCGATGCCGGTATCGCGCACCCGGAAGCTGACCCAGGGATTGTCTTCCATCGTCTCTTGGCCAACCGTGAGCGTGATGGTGCCGCGCTCGGTAAACTTGCAGGCGTTGCTGAGCAAGTTAAAAAGCGCTTGCCGCACCTTGGTGAGATCGGCGTGCATGGTACCGAGATCGTCGGCGCAATCGACCTGTAGGCTATTGGTGTTTTTCTCGACCAGCGGCTGGATGGTGGCGACCACGTCGCCGATGAGCGTCGGCACGTCAAAGGTCTCGAGGAAGAGCTCTATCTTGCCCGCTTCGATCTTCGAAAGGTCGAGGATGTCGTTGATCAGCTCCAACAGGTGCTTGCCGGCCGCGTGGATGTTCTTGAGGTCGGGAAGAAAGCCCGCTTGCCCCAGGTCTTCGGCCTCCTCTTGCAACATCTCGCTGTAGCCGATAATCGCGTTCAACGGCGTGCGCAGCTCGTGCGACATATTGGCGAGGAACTGCGACTTGTGCTGGCTCGCAACCTCGAGTTGTTGACCCTTGTCTTCGATCTCGCGGAACAGCCGCGCGTTCTGGATGGCGAGTGCGGATTGCGTTGCAAAGGTCTGAAGTAGATCGAGGATTTCGCGGGGGAACTCACCCGCGGCTTTGCGGCGGACGACCAGCCCGCCAATGATGCGTTCCTCACGAAGCAGCGGCACGGCGAGCAGGGCGCGGAAGCCGGCCTGCTTGTGGAGATCGTGCAAAAGGTGGGTAGGCTCGTTCTCAAGGTCGGGGATTTGGACAGCGACCCGCTGCGCAGCAGCTTGGCCGACCGTCCCGTCACCTATTCCGATACGCAACCCGCGGAGCGCCTCGACAAGCTCCTCGCCGATACCATAGTTCGCTCGCGGCTCGAAAACGTGCTCAGCTTCGTCGAACTCGTAGATCGTACCCGCGTCGGTCTTGGTGAGCTCGACGGCATGCTTCACAATCGTCGTGAGCACGGCCTGGAGATCCAACTTCGAACTTACGGCCTGGCTCACGTTGGCAAGGACTTTAAGGTCCTGCACGGAGCGAGCCAGGTCGCTGGTCCGCGCCTCCAACTCCTGGAACAGCCGCACGTTCTCGATCGCGATCACCGCCTGGTCGGCGAAGGTCGTGACCAGCTCGATCTGCTTGTCGGTGAAGGGTTCGACCTTGGTTTTCCAAATCGCGATCACACCGAGAAGGACGTCCGCCCTAAGCATCGGAACCGCTAGCACGGTCCGCCAGCCTTCCAACTTTGCCAACTCGCTCCACTGATAGCCGGGTTCAGCGAGGACGTCGTGGATATGCACTGTCCGGCGCTCGGCCGCAGCCGTCCCCGAGGCCGAGCCTGGCCCAAGGGGAACAGGTTTTCCTTTAAAGTAGTCCTTCAACCTGGGCGAAGCGCCGTAGGCGACGGCGAGACGAAGGACTTCGCCGTCGAACCTGAAGATATGGCCGTGATCGGCGCCACACAGCCTCGTCGCGTTCTCAATAAGAGTCTCCAGAACCGGTTGAAGCTCAAAGGTCGAACGGCTGATTATCTTGAGCACTTCGGTGGTCGCCGTCTGCTGCTCGAGCGCTTCCGTGACCTCTTGGTTACGGGTCTCGAGCTCTTGGAACAGACGCACGTTCTCGATCGCGATCACCGCCTGTTCAGCGAAGGTCTTGAGGAGCTCGATTTGTTTGTCGGTGAAAGGCTCCGGCATGGATCGCCAGACGGCAATCCCGCCAACGGGACTGCCTTCGCGCAACATCGGCACAGCGATGACGCATCTTATGTTGAGTGCCTGTACCATCGCGGTTACACCGCCATGGCCATAGTCCTGATCCGCTTCTACATCTGGGATATGGGCAACGGCGCGGGCGAGAATGGCGCGGCCAATCGAGAGTTCCCGGCCCGGCGGTCTAGGAAACAGCTGGTAGTAAGCCTCAGCTCCCTCGGGCGTCAGGCCATGGTGGCCGGCCGGGTGGATAAGCTTGCCGTCGAACCGAAACACCCCGCTGAACTCGCCGTTGCACAACCGCTTGGCGCTGTGCGCGATTATGTTGAACACCGGCTGGACGTCGGTGGGTGAGCTCGAGATCGCCCCGAGGACCTCGCCCGTCGCCGTCTGCTGTTCGAGCGACT
>JBHIDJ010000210.1:0-4727 GCA_046760105.1 Acidiferrobacterales bacterium
GCCAGTGCTACTAACACCTTTGTGGGGTGCTCGGCAGCCTTGCTTACGCGGGCCCAGTGTTTCTTCACCTTACCATCCCGCTCCCGCGGAACACAGAGTTAAGACAGCTCCCGATACCTGAAACAGGAGATCGTGTGGTCGTTAACCATTCCTACCGCTTGCATAAAAGCATAGCAAATCGTGGGCCCTACGAATCTAAAGCCACGTTTCTTTAAATCTAGGCTCATCGTGTCTGACTCCTTTGTTCTCGCGGGAATTCTTCGCGCACTCGTCCAGGCGTTCCGTCTTGGTGTCCCACCGACAAAGGTCCACACATACGCATCGAAGCTGCCAAAATCCTTCTGCACTCTTAGGAAGGCCTGTGCGTTTTGAATCGAGGCGGCAATCTTTAGCTTGTTTCTTACGATTCCGGGATTGCCGAGTAACTGCTGAACTTTCCGGTCGCTGTAGCGAGCAACCTTCCGAACATCAAAATCGTCATAGGCCCGTTTGTACGCCTGTCGTTTGTTGAGTATCGTCGCCCAGCTCAGACCCGCTTGCGCGCCTTCCAGAATTAGAAACTCAAACAACGTCCGATCATTGTGGGCCGGCACGCCCCACTCTTTATCATGATAATCAATCATGAGCTGACCGCCTTTGGCCCACCCACATCGTTTCAGACTTGTCCTCGCATACCCCTGTTTTGCGCGCGGCACAGCGCCTCCTCGTGATAGTCCTCCAATGACCCCACGGATAAGCCCACGGCCGGTCGTTTCTTCATCGATTGCCTCCCTGGGGTTTAATTGTCGGTCAAGAATTCGCCGCTCCACCACCGTTGTCGCCAACGAACAACGCGTGTTTCCTTGCGAATACCAACGGTTTCATACGGATCTTCGTAAGCAAAACGCTCAGCCGTGGCCCGATCCTCGGTATCCAGCAGGGTGATACCACCAATGACCGTCGCGTTATCGTCATCGAGCAGAGCTCCCGCTGCCAGAATACGCCGCCCCTGACTCTGTAGGTGTTGACGGTGCGCTTCCCTCACCCGCTCACGGGTAACGTGCATATCGGGCTTATCGAGAGCGTATATCAGGAAAGGCATGTTTTGTAATCTTACACCGAAAGATATCAATTCTTGTCGAGCACGTCTCGGGTGGTCACAAGATACTGGGTGTTCCCACGGATCGTCTGTACCCTGACAAAACTAACCGTATACCGATTACGGCCCGCTGTGCTGATTGTCACCTGCCTAATAATTTTCTCTGGTGTAAACGATTCAATGCTAGTACTGCACTTGCGATCGAGTGCTGCGTAGCCGGGTCGCGGGCCCTCCGTTTCAAAGATACGCGCCAATTCGATTACCGTCGTTTTCTTGGGACAGAAATTCGCTTGCTGATTATTCTTTTGTTGGCCTATGGTGTAATACCATGGTCCTGCTGCTTTGCTCTCTTGCGCCAGTGCGGCGACCACCACGAGCGCCGTGGCCCAAGACATCGTGATCGACCTCCACTTGATCATAACGGCATCCCGTGTTCGTGGTTCAAACTAATTGCTTAACATTGTCGTTTAAGCGCCTCGCATGCTTATCAACGTCTCATCTCGACTCTACATGGCTCCGTCTTACCGTGAGAAAAAGGGGCGGTATCCGATGTAGACGAGTGTCGTGCTATTGTGTGCTATAAGCGCTCACACTTGGTCAATGTACCATTCGGGTCGAGTTCCACACGGCTGAGTGCGTCACAGCGTACGTCGCCGAATGCCAACGACATCGCAATCGTGCAGCTTTTCAACTTTCCGTCCGGGTACTGCACCAACATGTGGCTGTCGGCACAGGTCAACGCCCGTCCCTGCGCCGTATAGATCCGATGGTTGCCGTTGAGATTACAACGCTTGATGCCTCCACTCGGATAGAACTCGATACCGACATTACAGTTCAGCTCCGCCAATGCTATGGGACTAAACAGGGTCCATGCCAACCAAGATGCCAAAACACCAGTCGCCCTGCGAAATGAACATTTCATGACCATACCTCTGCAAACAGATCATATTGAGCGGGTGACGGTAACTATAAGTTAGCTACGGTTTTGCAGTAAAGTAGGAACGCTGCAGCATAGGTTTCACGTACCTAAACTCCGTTTAATCAAAGGGTTATTTTGCCAGCAAGAACTGTCACGAGTGAAAGTACCGTCACGGTCGAACGCAACCAGGAGGATTAGACCCGATGAGTAGTGAATATCGCACCGAGAAAGACATTATGGGTGAAGTTCGCGTCCCGCGCGACGCCCTGTATGGCGCACAGACGCAGCGTGCCGTCGATAACTTCCCGATCAGTGGGTTGCCCCTACCAAGGGCTTTCATCAGGGCGCTCGGAATGATCAAAGGCGCGGCCGCGCAGGTAAATGAGGAATTAGGGCTCCTTGACGGACCGATAGCGTCGGCGATCCAGGCTGCCGCCGTCGAAGTGGAGCGGGGGAGACACGATAAGCACTTCCCCATTGACGTATTCCAAACAGGTTCTGGCACCAGCACCAACATGAACGGCAACGAGGTTATCGCACATCTTGCGAGTAAGAAGTGCGGGCAGTCAGTACATCCCAATGATCACGTCAACATGTGCCAAAGCAGTAATGACGTCATACCAAGCGCTATCCACGTTAGTGCTTGTTTACAGCTGTACGGTGTGCTGTTACCCGCACTGACGCATCTTACCGCGACCATCGCACGGCGAGCGAGCGAACTCGAACACATCGTAAAAACCGGCCGTACACATCTGATGGATGCCATGCCGGTCAGTTTTGGACAAGAGCTGAGCGGCTGGGTTGCCCAAGTTCAGCATGCTATCGAGCGCATTGAGGCAAGCTTGCCGCGCCTACAGGCCCTAGCCATAGGCGGAACCGCCGTGGGCACTGGAATCAACGCACACAAAGAATTTGGTGAGCGCGTGGTGCGCAAGCTCGCCGAGGCCAGCACAATCCCCTTCACCGCCGGTGCCAACCACTTTCAAGGGATGAGCTCGCAGGACGCCGCCGTTGAGATGAGCGGACAGCTAAAGACGACAGCAGTGGGCCTGATGAAGATCGCGAACGATCTGCGCTGGATGAACAGTGGTCCGCTCGCCGGTCTCGCTGAAATTCAACTGCCAGCGCTGCAACCGGGCAGCAGCATCATGCCAGGCAAAGTAAACCCCGTGATCCCCGAAGCGGTGGCCATGGGATGCGCCCAGGTAATGGGGAATGACGTTACCGTAACAGTAGCGGGTCAGTCCGGTAACTTTCAACTCAATGTTATGCTGCCCGTGATTGCTTACAACCTTTTGCAGAGCATAGAGATTCTTGCGAGCGCGGCGCGCTTGCTGGCTGACAAGGCAATTGCAGGCTTCATCGTGAACGAAAAGCACTTAAGCGCTGCTCTTGACCGCAATCCGATTCTAGTTACGGCGCTGAATACCGTTATCGGATATGACAAAGCGGCTGCGATAGCCAAAAAGGCGTATGCGCAACGTCGTCCGATTCTCGAGGTTGCCAAGGAAATGACGGATCTCAGTAAAGACGAATTGAGCCGCCTACTCGATCCAGTTGACCTGACGACAGGCGGCATCCGAAAGTAAGGAGAGACTATGTACGCTGCGACACATGTTGTAAAAGTCGTGGCCCGAGGCACCTGTGGCATGGCCCCCGCTGTCGGCGCGGTGTAGATACTTACGACAGTGTCGCTCGCCATAGACGTGCGACAGTAACGGCGGTCACAAACTGAAGTGCAGTTATATAGCTTGAGATGACACGCCTCTCTATAAAACCGTGAGAGGACTTATGTAAACGCTAGTGAAATGCAAGTGGTACAGGAGTACAAAGTAGTAAACAACGAATATAGAAAAGATTCCGACTACTGCAAACGGGTGACCCCGATGCTTCCACAGCAAGAACGACCCCAAGGAAACGAGCCCAATTTTTACGAGCGCAAACATAATAGGATGATTCGCTACCAGATTATTCAACAGCAGGTTCGTTTCTTGCGCGCGCCCTGCCCCTACCCAAACCAGAGTAAAAACGATATCGAGAAGATTCAGGACAATAACAGCCTTTACGACTCCGTCCAACCAGACCAACTGTTGAGGAGTTGCAATGGAAGGATGGGGGCTGAGTTCTGTTACTTCTGAACGTTTAGGGGACATGCTATTGCTACTCGTATCGCTGGTTACGTCTTATAAAGTACACACCTATGATATCAAAAGTGGGTGTATTTGCCAGGTTCGTAGAAAATGGTTCGGTAATTTCTCGGTTAGGTTTTTCATCCGTTGGTTAAGCCGAGCCACTCTCTCCCCGTCACTCCCCCATAAAGGGGAGGGTATGTGTCGATCTTTTCGCGCGTTAACTCAAGCCGGGGACCACCCCTCCCCATTCATTGGGCAGGGCTAGGCAGGGGATCATACGGGGGCGGGTGAGGCGGATGAAGATGAGAGTCCAGTGAACCGTCATCCCGTCGAACGGGCTTGCCATGGGTGAGCCGGGAAAAGGCAACAGTCCAGTGAACGGTTGTCCCGGCGAACGCCCGGGCCAGGATGGCGCGGGCCGGTACCCAAGCGAAGCAGGGACCGCACAGCGCAGGGGCAAACGAAGAAAGGCAACCCCTGGACTTGCAAGCGGAGCAGCGAGAGCGGGGCGCAGCAAGCCCGGCCAAAAATTATCGTCGCCGACCGCTCCTCGACCGCTGTTCCCGACGCGGTTCTACCTCGGCAACTGCTCCTGCGT
>JBHIDJ010000211.1:0-4695 GCA_046760105.1 Acidiferrobacterales bacterium
CGTACTTCCATCTTTGGTTGATCTCCAAATATCATCTACATAAACCTCGCCCGGCCCCGTAGCGTCAGGTGGGCCCCCGGCCGCGAGCCCACCGCTTGGGCATGATCCAGACGAACAGTAGTATCGCCGATCGGAGCTTGAATCCGTGCCCCGTAGCCCTTAGTAATATAGAGGGTTTCGATAGGGGCTATTCAGGAGGCTGTTCACCCGATGAGTGTAGAAGCACACAAAGAAACACTTGGCTTTGAAACCGAAGTCAAGC
This sequence comes from Acidiferrobacterales bacterium, assembly GCA_046760105.1. Classification (GTDB taxonomy): domain Bacteria; phylum Pseudomonadota; class Gammaproteobacteria; order Acidiferrobacterales; family SPGG2; genus JBHIDJ01. The sequence continues at coordinate 263 of JBHIDJ010000211.1, forward strand.
AGTTACTCGACATCGTCATCCATTCACTCTATAGCAACAGGGAAATCTTCCTGCGTGAACTCATCTCTAACGCCTCGGATGCGGCAGATAAGTTACGTTTCGAAGCGCTTTCCGACGACGCCCTCTATGAAGGTGATAGCGACCTCAAGATCCACGTGGTCTACGACAAAAAGGCGCGTACGATTACCGTGTCCGACAACGGAATCGGCATGTCCCGCGGTGAGGTGGTCGACAATATCGGCACGATTGCGAAATCGGGGACGCAAGAATTCCTGAAGGCGCTGACCGGGGATCAGACCAAGGACGCCAAGCTGATAGGTCAGTTTGGTGTGGGGTTTTATTCGGCATTCATTGTCGGCGACAAGGTCACGGTGAATACCCGGCGTGCGGGGCTTGCTCCTGAGCACGGCGTGCGCTGGCAGTCTGACGGTAAGGGTGAATACACGCTCGAAACGCTCGAGAAGCCCAACCGCGGCACGGACGTGATTCTACATCTTCGGAAGAAGGAGGATGAGTTTCTCGATGGTCACCGCTTGCGTTCAATTATTCGCAAGTTTTCCGACCATATTAGCCTTCCGATCGTGATGAAAGCAGAAGATAAGGATGAAGATGAAACCGTTAACCGCGCCTCCGCATTGTGGACGCGCCCGCGGAAGGAGATCAATAAGGAGGAGTACGAGGAGTTCTACAAACACATAGCCCATGATTTCGAGCCGCCGCTGGCCTATGTCCACAACCGCGTGGAGGGCAAGCAAGAATACATATCGTTACTATTCATTCCCTGTCACGCGCCGTTTGACATCTGGGATCGTACCCAACGGCATGGGATAAAGCTCTACGTTCGCCGCGTTTTCATCATGGACAACGCCGAACAGCTGATGCCGAACTATTTGCGTTTCATGCGCGGCGTGATCGACTCAAACGATCTGCCGCTTAATATTTCACGAGAACTACTCCAACAGAGCAAGGAAGTCGACACAATCCGTGCCGCCTCGGTAAAGAAGGTTCTGGGTCTGCTAGAAAACCTCGCAACGAAAGACAAGGACAAATATGACGTTGTCTGGAAGGAGTTTGGAAAAGTGTTGAAGGAAGGCGTAGTCGAGGACGTTGCGAATCGCGAACGAATTGCGAAGCTCCTGCGGTTCTGTTCCACCCATACGGACAGCGAAGAACAAGACGTCTCGTTAGCGGACTACATAGGCCGGATGAAGGAAGGTCAGGACCAAATCTACTACATAACGGCCGAGAGCCTTCCCGCCGCCAAGAGCAGTCCACACTTGGAAGTTTTCCGTAAAAAGCACATCGAAGTGTTGTTGCTCCATGACCGCATCGACGAATGGCTGGTAATGCATCTGACCGAGTTTGACAAAAAATCCTTGCAGTCTGTTGCAAAAGGCGAACTCGATCTTGGTCAGCTCGAATCGAACGACGACAAAAAACAGCAGGAGAACATCGCCGAGCAGTACAAGGAATTAATAGAGCGAATCAAGAAAGCGCTTGGCGAGAAGGTTAAGGATGTGCGGGTCACTCATCGCTTAACGGCGTCCCCGGCGTGTCTCGTGACTGAAGCCCACGACATGAGCGCCAACTTGGAGCGTATTTTGAAGTCAGTCGGACAAGAAGTCGCGCTCGGCAAACCGATTCTTGAGATCAATACCGAACATCCGATCGTCGCCCAGCTCGTGGCCCAAACTGACGATAGCCGCTTCAGCGACTGGTCTCACATCCTATTTGACCAGGCATTGCTCAGCGAGGGTGGCCAGCTCGATGATCCGGCTGGGTTTGTCCACCGGTTAAATGAGCTGATGTTACAGCTCAGTAAACAATAACGGAGAACCGTGGGCCGACACCCGTGGCGGCGTTAGTGCATGCCTCGTGCCCGTCGAGCTAGCTGTTCCCACCTGGTGAGTCGCGGAAATTGGATCAGCATCAAGACCAGTGACATAAGCCACAAAATGTAGAAGTCTGCATAGAGTCCCAGAAGCAGAAAAAGTACTAAGCCGAGCGCGGCTGGTATTTCGCTTAAGCCAGCTGCGAGAAATGCGGTTTTGCTAAGCTTGCTGATTATCACAGATGGTACATCAGAGGCATTTATCCCAGTGCTGCGCGCCTTGATCGCTTTTATCACGCCAAGCTGGATTAGTGCGACGCTGTAAGCAAGATACCGTAGCAGTTCGCTATTAGGCAGTCTAAGAAATCCAGCAAATTCCTCAAACGTTATCCGCGTGACTTCTACCGCAGCTACATAGATAAACAAACTGGCGACCAGTGCACCACAGACGATCGCCGTAGCCTGATACATTTTCCTTAGGTCATTCATAGCCCCCGCGGTGCGTACGCTAATGGCCTCCACGTTGCGCTCTCCTGGAGACATAAGCGGATGCACCACGGTCTCGATAAGCTATGAACAGAGTAAAACTAGTCACTGATTGTTTCCGTGAGATCTGTAGGTTGGGAAAGCCGTTGAAAGCGGTTGGATCAGAACTTGCGTGAATAACGGCGTTTGAAGTGCATCACCCTTCTCACGTAGGTTCGCGTCTCCTTGTATGGCGGTACGCCTTTGTGCTGCTCGACGGCGTTTTCTCCGGCGTTATAAGCTGCTACGGCCAAGGAGATCTCGTTACCGAAGCGCGCCATAAGATCTTTCAAATATTGAACGGCCGCCCGTACGTTCTGTACCGGATCATAGATGTCATGAACTCCGTACCTTGCGGCGGTGGCCGGCATCAATTGCATCAGGCCTGATGCGCCCTTGTGCGAAGTCGCATAGGGATTGAAGGCGGACTCCGCATGCATAACCGCCTTGATCAGCGCTGGATCGACGTTATACGCGCGCGCCATCCGCCGGATCAGTCGATCATAAGCAGCTGGATCGCCACGGAAGTCGGCCTTGCTTTGCCTGGCGGGGACAGCTGCCCCGCGGGCTTGGGTCGCTTTACGGACCAACTTGTACTGCCGACTCTTAAGGGGCTGGTCACTGAACATCCACGAGCCATCTTTTGCCTGATAGACATAGACGGCCGCATGCGCGCTTGCGCTCACAACATATACGAGTAAAAAACTGATGGTGAGGCGGAGTTGGTTGAAAAGCCGCCGAAATGCATTGCCCATGACAGACCTTTTGTACGCCCCCCCTTACTGCCGTAGGGCTTATATCTGCACATGCTATGCCACCCTTTGGCGGGCTGTCCTGTCCGACTATAACTAATTGAATTTATTTAAGTTAATCGGGATCCAGGAGCAGCGTGCGAAGGCCTCGACCGGCGGTCCGCGTCAGCAAGCCTGACCGCGAACGGCGATCGCTCGGTGGAGAATTGATGGGGGGGAAGGGGAAGCGGGGTCCAAGATCAAAAGCCTGACCGCAGATTATCTGGCACTAACTTCAGCTGCGTTTTTCCAAAAGTTCTCGCAAAGCAAGCGGCAGCCACCCGCGAAGCGTGCTATTTATTTTCCCCTCGTGGCGCTGCCAGAGAATACCGAGACCGATCACCGCTAAGCCGATGATCGTCAGAACGAAGGGGAACAACATGCTGTCCTTGAAGAGATCGTAGGCCAAATGGCCAAGGTACAAGACCACGCCAAGTCCACCGAACACTGCAAAGACTCTGCGTGAAAGCGTCGCGCCGACAGCAATCATAAGGAGATTGATGCACAGGTAGAAGAATTTGGTCAGCTCACTGTCCGAACGGAGCATCGACAAACCTCCCCAAAACGCCATGACCCCGAACAGATACAGCCAGAAAGCATAGTCTTTTTCTTGCCGACGGCTGCGAACGTCTACCCAAAAAGCAAGCAACAGAATTAGCAGGCCAAACCACAGAGACACGAGTTTCCGTAACTCCCAGTTCGCATCGGTATCCCCGAACAGAAACGGCGTCAGATCCATACTCATGTACCAGAGCGTTACGGCTACTGGCATCACGAGGAAAGGCAGTCGATAGCGCCAGAGCAGTACTGCACCTGCGGCGAGGGTAGCCAACTCCATCATGATCCAGCGCCAATCGATGTACGTGTGGTATTCCCGGTAGGGACGTCCCTCTGCCCACCATCCAAGCGCAACCTGCAGTCCGTACACGGCCAAGGGAGTAAGTACAACGACAAAGGTCGCCACAAGGCCAGCGGGAATTTGCAGATGCCTGCGGCTCAGGAAGAATTCAGTAAGCCACACGCCCGCGCCCGCATACGCAAGTGCGATGAAGAATAGTCCCCAGCCGCCGAAGCGCTCCCACCCGAGTGTCATGAACAGGCTCATTGCGCCGATAGCAATCAGGCCGCCCAAGTAGTAAAGAATATGAGTGACGCGAAAGCTCGGGGTGTCCCTGCTGCGTTCACTTGCGAACTGCCAGAACTGCTCCGCTTGCTGCTGGGTGAGCAGCCCTTTTGCAGTAGCGTCCCGCAAGAGTCGCCGATTTAGTTCCACGTGGTCTCCTAAC
>JBHIDJ010000212.1:0-4671 GCA_046760105.1 Acidiferrobacterales bacterium
GTTGAGTCGTTGTTTTGGAGATGTTTGGTAGCTGGTTGACCGAGTTGTTGGACAAATTGCTGACCGCATTTTGACAGAGAAATTGGGAAAATACTTTGCGCCTTAGCGCCTTTGCGTTGAGTTTTAGACATGCTATTAATGATCGACAATTACGACTCGTTTACCTATAACCTGGTGCAATACCTGGGCGAGCTGGGGGAGGACGTTCGCGTTCACCGAAACGATCAAATAACGGTTGACCAGATGGCAAAGCTGGCGCCGGAACGGATCGTCATCTCACCCGGCCCATGTACCCCCAACGAGGCAGGCGTAACGGTCGAGACTGTAAAATGTTTCGGCGGACAGATTCCGATACTCGGCGTCTGTCTAGGCCACCAAGGCATCGGTCAGGCCTACGGTGGGAAGATCGTTCATGCGAAGCAGCTGATGCATGGCAAGACGTCCATGATTTACCATGAAGGAGAGGGCGTATTTCGCGGTTTGCCAAGTCCGTTCGAGGCCACGCGCTACCATTCACTTGTGATTGAGCGCAAAAGCCTGCCGGGTTGCCTAGAAATCACTGCGTGGACCGAGGATGAAGAAATTATGGGGGTCAGGCATAAGAAATTGACAGTCGAAGGGGTACAATTTCATCCAGAGTCAATTTTGACCGAGCACGGTCATGAGTTGTTAAAAAACTTCTTAGTAGCAAGTAGCAAGTAACAAGTAGCAAGGAATAAATACTAAGGGGGAAGAAAACCAACTACCAATCAGCAGGTAACGAGTGGCAAGATAGAAGCAGGGCAGAAATTTGGATCGGATTTTTTGAGTTAACTTGCCACTTGCCACTTGCAACTTGTATCTGTGAGCGGAGCGAATCATGGACATGCAGACAGCGATACGTGCGGTATGTGATCAGCGAGACCTCAGCCAGGAACAAATGCGCGCCGTCATGCGTATCATTATGACCGGTGAGGCAACGCCAGCACAGATCGGTGGTTTTTTGATCGGCCTGCGGATAAAGGGCGAGACCGTGGAAGAAATCGCCGCCGCCGCTGAGGTCATGCGCGAACTCGCGGCCCACGTCGGTGTCAGTGGGCCACACGTCGTTGATACCTGCGGCACCGGCGGAGACGGGATCAATACATTCAACATTTCTACAGCCAGCGCCTTTGTTGTCGCGGCAGCCGGCGGCAAGGTTGCCAAACATGGCAACCGTTCCGTCTCTAGCCATTCCGGCAGCGCAGATGTGTTGGAGGCCGCCGGCGTGAGTCTGGAGCTGACGCCGGAGCAGGTGGCGCAATGTATCGACGAGGTCGGGGTAGGCTTCATGTTTGCCCCCAAGCACCATGGCGCCATGAAACATGCCATCGGGCCACGGCGCGAGATGGGCGTACGAACGATTTTTAATGTTCTGGGCCCACTGACGAATCCGGCGAACGCGCCGCACCAAGTTCTGGGGGTTTTCAGCAGTCAATGGGTAGAGCCGTTAGTGCAGGTGCTCAAGCAGCTTGGCAGCGAACATGTGCTGGTTGTGCATGCTGAAGACGGCATGGACGAGATCAGTATCGAGTCGCCTACGCAGGTGGCGGAACTGAAAGACGGCAAGATCACTACATACACGGTGACCCCGGATCAATTTGGCTTTGAGCAGGGCAAGGTCGCGAGTCTCGCGGTAGAAAGTGTCGCGGAAAGCCTGTCCATGATCGAGTCTGTGTTCAACAATCAGGAAGGTTCCGCAAGGGATATCGTTGCGCTGAATGCCGGCGCAGCAATTTATGCCGCAGATTTGACTACGTCGTTTCAAGCTGGTGTGGAGATAGCTCTGGATTGTATCGCGAGTGGCGCCGCCCGCGAGAAGCTGCAGGCACTGGTCGGCCTTAGCCGAAAACTGGCCAGTTGACGGCCGGGCGCGTCAATATGCGTAACCCTTCGCAGTTTTTGGAACGTATACTGGCGCGTAAGGCGCAGGAGGTCATCGAGCGCGCCGAAAGTCTGCCGCTCAGAGAACTGAGTCGTCAGGTGGAAGCAGCGCCAACGCCACGAGGCTTCGTACATGCGCTTAGGGCGCGCGTGGAGAAAGATGGACTGGCTGTAATCGCAGAGTTAAAAAAGGCATCGCCCAGCAAAGGCGTGTTGGCTGCCGACTTTCGTCCCGCAGAAATTGCCAGAAGCTACGAGCAACACGGTGCCACCTGCCTATCAGTACTAACGGACACAGATTTTTTTCAAGGTTCTGATGAGCATGTGCGCGAGGTCCGTGCGGCCTGCGCACTGCCGGTACTGCGCAAAGATTTTACGATTGACACCTACCAGGTGTACGAAGCCAGAATCATCGGGGCCGACTGTATTCTGCTGATTGTCGCAGCGCTAGGCGACACCCACATGCGTGAACTTACAGTTCTGGCCAGGGAACTTGGTCTCGACGTGTTGCTAGAGGTGCACGACAAGCAGGAGCTTGAACGGGCGCTGCAGGTCGACACACAGCTCATTGGGATCAACAACCGCAATCTACATACGTTCGATGTCAGTCTGCAGACCACCTTAGAGCTGTTAGAGAAGGTTCCAACCGATCGGCTCGTGATCACGGAAAGTGGTATTCATTCGACGGACGACGTGGCGCTCTTGTGTAAGCACGGCGTGAATGCGTTTTTGGTGGGAGAGGCCTTTATGCGCGCAGCCGATCCCGGTGCCAGGTTGGCAGAGTTGTTTGGTTCGTCAGTCACCAAGCTTCACGGTTAACGACTAACGACTAACGACTAACGATTCACGAAACAGTGAAAGCAAAAATCGAATGGCAGGGCGACGCCAGCTTTACCGGCGAGGCGGACAGCGGCCACGAGGTTCTCATGGACGGACCACCGGAGTACGGCGGGCGCAACCGCGGCACCCGACCGATGGAGATGGTGCTGATCGGCATGGGTGGTTGCACGGCCTTTGACGTCGTGAACATCCTGCGTAAGGGGCGACAAGAAATCACTGACTGTGTTGCCGAGATCGACGCACAGCGCGCGGATAAAGCACCAAAGGTCTTTACGCGCATCCACGTGCATTTTGTGGTCAGCGGAAAAGGATTAGATCCCGAAAAGGTGGGGCGCGCCATTGAGCTTTCGAGCAAGAAGTACTGCTCGGCCACTGCCATGCTCAGCAAGACCGCCGACATCACGCATGATTTCGAGGTCATCGAAGTTCAATGAGCGAAACGCCGACAGACAGGTCCCAATTCGACGAGATTGTCAAGGAGTACTATCACGCGTGGTTTCATTATCACCCCGAGGCCGCAGTCGAAGCCGGCGTACCCGGTTATGCACACTTGCTTCGACCGTATAGCGAGGACCACAAGAGCGCCCTCATATACCTTAACAACGAGTTGAGGATAAGCCTAGAAGGACTCGACCGGGCGCGCTTAACACCAGAGCAACAGATTGATCACGATATTCTCTATGGGGCGGGACTGCTCGAAAACCAGCACTTGCTCGAGATCGAGCACAGGATACCGGATCCGGGCAAGCTGCTGCCCGTCTATGCCATCTATCAACTGACGATCCATGCCGTCGACGATTTTCAGGAGGCGCTCTTGGCGCGCCTGAATGCAATTCCTCCGCATCTCACAGGCGCTGATAAACACTTGCGCCCACGCGCACAGGGTGTCCCACGTCTTTGGCTTGACGCGACCGTGACCGGCGCACGTCGCGGTGTCGAGTTTCTACAAGGGTTGCCCGCACATCCGAAGGTCGCGCAGGCGCTTGGCACGGAACCCAGATTGGATACCGCTGTGAAGAACGCGTGCGGAGCACTTCTGGAGTACGCGGACTTTCTCGAGCGTGAGCTTGGACCCAGCGCCAGCGGCGACTTTGCCTGTGGTTCCGTTTATTTCGAGAACTCGCTGCATTACCGGCATTTTCTTGACATTGAAACTGCCGAGCTCCATACGCTTGGTGAACAGCTGTTTCGCCAGACCGAGCGTGATCTAAAGGATGTCTGCAAAGAACTCTTTGGTCATAAAGACCTTGCGCAGGCCACCAAGAAGATACAGGCCGATCATCCGTCTAAGACGGAAGTGCTTTCAACGTATCAGCATCAGATGCAAGCGGCACGCGACTTTGTTGTGACCCACGAGTTGGTTACGCTGCCTGAAAAAGAGCGGCTCGATGTGGTCGACACACCCGTTTTCATGCGCCACCAGATCCCGTTCGCCGCCTACTCCGAGCCGGCGCCAAATGATCCTGAGCAACACGGGTACTACTATGTGACACCGCCGGCGGACGAAGAGCAGCTGGCCGAACACAACTATGCTGGATTGATGCACACCTGCGTGCACGAGGCATGGCCAGGACATCATCTACAATTCGTTACTGCCAACCTCAACGCGGCCGCACGCACGCTACCGCGCTTCCTGAATCCGTCGTCGACCCTGTACGAGGGCTGGGCGCTTTATTGTGAACAGCTCATGCACGAGCAGGGTTTTCTCGATCGCCCGGAACAGCGCTTTATCTTATTAAAGGACCGGCTGTGGCGGGCGCTTCGTATAATAATCGACGTCGAGATTCACACGCGTGGCACCACCGTCGATGAGGCGGCGGATCGGATGGTTACTCATCTTGGTTTTCCACGTGAACAAGCGCTCGCCGATCTCAAGTGGTACAGCCGCTCGCCAACGGTGCCGATGGGTTACGCTACCGGGTGGGCACT
>JBHIDJ010000213.1:0-4670 GCA_046760105.1 Acidiferrobacterales bacterium
CTTGTATCTGGTCTTTTCTGCTATTTCCAGTAAGGCTCGCGCACGTTTCACCACAGGCACATCGATTACCTTACCGTTGAGAGAAGTAGACCCTCTTCCTTGGCGCTCGGCCTGTTCGAACGCAGCCACCACGCGTCGAGCGTGATCGATCTCTTCGGTTGAAGGCGAAAACGTCTCGTTAATGATATCGATCTGCGCCGGATGAATGGCGAACTTGCCCCTAAAGCCCCGTCGCTTAGCGCCGACAGCATCCTGTTGTAGACCCTCCGGATCGCGGAACTTGAAGTAGGGTGTGTCAAGGGCGGTGACGTCGGCCGCCTTCGCTGCTATACAGACGACGTTGCGGGGGTAGTCGATTTCCGAATCATCTTCCGTGCGCTCGATGCCCATGTCGTTGGTGAAATCCTCTGCTCCGAATGCGACGGCGATGACCCTTGGCGATGACAGGCAAATGGCGTAGACATTAACAACCGCTCTTGCTGTCTCAATCCAGGGCATGAGCTTTAATTTCCCGCTCGCTAGTCCCGCTTTCTTCTCCAGCTGCTCGAGAACTTCAGAGATGGTTAAGATTTCCTCTGCCGATTCTATTTTGCCGACTGAAATGCCGAAGACGTATGACCCCACCACCGCTGCCATATCTTCCTCGAGAAGGCCGGTTTCCAGGGAGTTCACTCTCGGCATCACCAGACGGCCGGTCGTTGAGAGCTTAGGGAGAAAGGCAGCGGTTATGCGGCGGGCGTTTACCTTTTCCTCAGGTGGCACGGAGTCTTCCAAATCGGGCACGAAGACGTCGGGTTTCGTGCTTAGGGCCTTTTCCAACATGTTGGGTCGGTTACCGGGAACAAACAGCAGGCTTCTCAGTATGGTCATTGCCACCTCCTACGTTTGATCCCCAATCCAATCATGAACAATAGTGTGCGATCAGGACGATACGTTAGTATGGCATGTTGGTCATCACGCCACCGTCAACGCGCAGGTTGGTGCCGGTGATCCAGCGCGCGGCCGGAGAGGCAAGAAATAGACAAGCATCGGCGACATCGTCAGGTTGACCGAGGCGCGCAAGCGGTGCGGCCTTACGGTACCGCCGGACGCCATCGGGCCAGTCTTGCTCAATCTCTTTACGCCAGATCAGTCCCGGCGAGACGGCGTTTACGCGGATGCCATGTGCGCCAAGTTCATGCGCGGCCGTACGCGTGTGCATCAGTACGCCACCTTTTGCGGCGTTGTAATGACTATGCATCGGTGCTGGGGTCTCACCTTCGATCGATGCGACATTCACAATCGCGCCGCCTTTTCCCCCATCGATCATCTTCTTGGCCACCATTTGAGTACAGAGGTGCACGCTTAGCAGATTTGCGTTGATGACTACGTTCCAAGCGTCCTCGGTCATGTCGAGCAGCGAGGCGAGTGGGTATACACCGGCGTTATTGATGAGCACGTCAAGACCGTCAAAGGTCTCTAGCGCTCGGTTAACCAATCGTTCGATGTCGTCGCGCTGTGTGACATCAGCTTGAACGGCGATTGCTTTACCACCAATCATCTCAATCGCGTCGACCACAGCCTCTGCCTTAGACTGCTGCTGATGGTAGTTGACGACGACGGCCGCGCCCGCTTCGGCAAAACGCGTGGCGATGCCGGCACCGATTCCACCACTGGCGCCCGTTACAAGCACTACGTTATCCCTGAAGTCCAACAGGCTCTGTATTGGCGGCACTTTCGACATGTTGTCGTCTTTTGAGGCCGTGTGTTCAATCATCTTTCACCTCGTGATAACAGTCAGGTCTAAAGCGCGGCGTACAAATGCAGTAAAAGATCAAGTCAACGTTGCCCGTGTTCCTAATGCGCTGGGTGCTGCCCGCGGGAATAGCGACCACATCACCCTGAGATACGACTGTCGGCGGAAGGCCGTCCACTTCAACAACGCCACCCCCTGATGTAATGAGATACCGTTCATCAATGCCCGCTAGATAGTGGAGCGCCGTTGTCACCCCTGGCTTCACCCGTGCCCTGGCTATCGATAGGTTAGGGTCGGCGGATGAGTTCCACGTTTCGATGATGAACAAACGCTCGGGCGCAAGAAATTCCTTATGGGAAGCCTGCTTGCTTACCTCGGGTCTGGTGAGTTTGGCAATCATTGGCACGGCGGCTGACGGACGGTTCTTTGATCGCAGACGCCCGTCATTTTAACCTTTCTTTGCTTTCGCTCGTTCTTTGGCGAGTCAGAGGGTGGTCGCCTACAAGGATGAAAGTGCGCTCAGCGGGTTATCGGTGCGCGGACGTGTGTACGCGGACCCGTAGGGTTGCAGGCGGAACCGGGCGAGACGCCCCCGAGCTAGGCTACTTCGTGTGCACCGGTGTTAATGGGCGGCCGCGGCGGCGTGTACCTTTTCCACGCGTGCAGCACAATACTTGAACTCCGGGATCTTGCCAAACGGGTCGAGCGCTGGATTGGTCAGCGTATTCGCGGCCGCCTCGGCGTAACAAAATGGGATGAAGACATAGCCCTCCGGAATCGCACTGTCTACGCGGGTCTTCAGCTCAATGGCACCGCGCCGCGTGGTGACACGAATAAACTCGCCCGGAAAGATACCCAATCGCCGCAGATCTTTTGAACATAAGCTGGCAACAGCCTCGGGCTCGATCTCATCGAGCACACTGGCACGGCGCGTAATAGCGCCCGTATGCCAGTGTTCAAGTTGTGTGCCGGTGGTGAGCACCATTGGAAATTCGTTGTCTGGCTGTTCGTCCGGCGGCAGAATATCGGCCGGCACAAGCTTGGCGCGGCCGTTTGCGGTCGGAAAACGATCGCCGAAAACGATATCGTGACCGGGTTGGTCGGGTGCATCGCAGGGATACGTACAAGCGCTTTCGCGTTGCAGCCTTTCCCACGTGATGTTGTCGAGCGATGGCATGACCGTCTTCATTTCCGCAAACACATCGCTCGGTCCGCTGTACTTCCAGTCGAGACCGATGCGGCGGGCGATTTCCTGGATGATCCACCAGTCCTGTCGTGTGTCGCCCGGTAACTGCAATGCCTTGCGCCCCATCTGTACCTGCCGGTTTGTGTTGGTGACGGTGCCGTCCTTTTCCGGCCAGGCCGAGGCGGGCAACACGACATCGGCGTGGAACGCCGTCTCCGTCAAGAAAATGTCCTGCACCACCAAGTGCTCAAGCTTGGCCAGTCCCTCGCGGACGTGCTGCGTGTCTGGATCCGACATCGCCGGATTTTCGCCCATGATGTACATACCCTTGATCTGGTCTGCATGCACGGCGTCCATGATCTCGACCACGGTTAAACCTCGTTTGGGATCGAGTGGCGTGCCCCAGAGGTCTTCAAAGCGCTTGCGAATGTCCTCGACCTCAACCGATTGGTAGTCCGGGAAGACCATGGGGATGAGACCGGCGTCGGACGCGCCCTGCACATTGTTTTGCCCGCGTAGCGGATGCAGGCCGGTCCCCGGTCGGCCGACATGGCCGGTGATCATAGCAAGAGCAATCAGGCAACGCGCATTGTCGGTACCATGCGTATGCTGCGAAATGCCCATGCCCCAGAAAATGATGCTCGCGTTTGCCCGCGCATAGGCGCGCGCGACCATACGAATCGTATCCGCATCGATGCCGCAGATCGGAGACATCGCCTCGGGCGTGAAGTCCTTGATGTGGCGCTTGAGGGTTTCGAAGCCTTCGGTGTGGCGCTTGATGTATTTTTGATTGTAAAGTTTTTCGCTCACGATCACGCTCAGCATCGCGTTCAGCAACGCCACGTCGGTACCGCCCTTGAACTGCAACATATAGGTTGCGTGGCGCTTTAGTGCCTGTCCCCGCGGGTCCATGACGATCAGTGTCTTGCCCTGCTTGACCGCCTGCTTGAAGAACGTGGCCGCCACTGGATGGTTTTCGGTTGGATTGGCGCCGATGACAATGATGACGTCCGCCTGCTCGCAGGCAGTAAAGGGTGCGGTCACGGCGCCCGAGCCGATCCCCTCGAGCAGTGCCGCCACCGACGAGGCGTGACAGAGACGCGTGCAATGATCGACATTATTGGTGCCGAAACCGGTGCGCACCAACTTCTGGACCAGGTAGGCTTCCTCGTTAGAGCCTTTGGCCGAACCAAAGCCAGCCAGTGCCGTGCTTCCGTCGCGGTCACGGATTCGCTTGAGCCCGGCGGCGGCGGCATCGAGTGCCTCTTCCCAAGTGGCCTCGCGAAAGTGGGTGTAAGGATCCGCCGGGTCCACCTGTGAGTCAGTGTCCTTGGGTGTGTCATCACGGCGGATGAGCGGTAGCTTTAGCCGGTGCGGGTGTTTCACGTAGTCGAAACCGAAGCGACCTTTGACACATAAGCGATTTTCGTTGGCAGGACCGTCTTTACCCTGTACCGCGGCGATCTCGTTGTCCTTGATCTGATAGGTGATCTGGCAACCCACACCACAATAAGGACAAACACTCGCCACCTCCGTGAGCGGATCTGTTTTGCCAACGCCTTTGTCGTCAACTAGTGAGGCTTCCATCAATGCGCCCGTGGGGCAGGCTTGCACGCATTCGCCACAGGCGACACAGGTGCTGTTACCCATGGGGTCGTCAAAGTCGAAGATGATCTTCGAGCCGATGCCGCGATAGGCCATGCCGATCACATCGTTCACCTGCACCTCACGGCACGCCCGTACGCACAG
>JBHIDJ010000214.1:0-4650 GCA_046760105.1 Acidiferrobacterales bacterium
ACAAGTGGTTTAATCCGGGGCCAACGAAGATCGGGATGCCGATCAGCCCCGCGCTGGATGCCGCCTTTCGTATCCAGGCCCTGCCTTACTGAACTGAGCCACCGGCCGGGGGACGCGTTTGGCGTCCCCCGGCGTTTTTCTGTCGCAACCGCGGGGGAGACGGTTCGGTGAAATACAACTGGGACTGGTCGATCATCTTCTGCACATCCGAGAAATACTTCTTTTGGTATTTCCCGAAGGAGTGTGGCCAGCCCTATCTCGACTGGGTTGCGTCCGGCTTCGGCTGGACCGTGGCCGTCGCATCCGCTGCCTGGATCATCACCTTCACACTCGGTTCAATCATCGGGGTTTCGCGCACGGTCAACCAGCCGGCGGTGCGTGCCATCGGCACCGCCTATGTCGAGTTTTTCCGCAACATTCCGCTGCTGGTGCAGATGTTCCTGTGGTTCTTTGTCGTGCCGGAACTCTTGCCGCAGACCGCGGGAGAATGGATCAAGGGTGAGATGCCGCTGCCGGAATACTGGACGGCGGTCGTGTGCCTCGGCATGTATCACGCATCGCGCACCGCCGAGCAGGTGCGCGCCGGGATCGAATCGATCCCCCGTGGGCAAACATACGCCGGGCTCGCAATGGGTTTAACGAGGGTGCAGGTCTATCGCTACGTGCTGCTCCCGGTCAGTTACCGCATTATCATTCCGCCGCTCACCAGCGATTTCATGGGTATCTTCAAGAACTCATCGCTCGCCCTCACCATCGGTGTGCTCGAGCTGACGGCGCAGGCGCGGCAAGTTGCCGAGTACACCTTCAATATTTTCGAGGTGTTCGCCATGGCCACGATCCTGTACCTGCTAGTGACGTTTACCGTCGTCAGCGTGATGCGTGTGGTCGAGCGCAAGGTCCATATCCCCGGGACCATCACGCTAGAGGAGAAGTAGCGTGCTGGGTCAATTCGATTACCAGGTCGTCTGGAACTCGATTCCTTTGCTGATGCAGGGGATGTGGGTGACCTTGCAATTGACCGTTGTCGCTATCTGCGGCGGGATCCTGCTGGGAACGCTGCTCGCGCTCATGCGGCTTGCCAAGTTCGGAGCGATCTCCGGCTTTGCCGGATCCTATGTCAACTTCTTCCGCTCCATGCCGTTGATTCTCGTCATTTTCTGGTTCTACTTCCTGGCACCGTTGGCAACGGGCGAAGCCATCGGTGGTTTCGGCTCGGTGCTGATTGCCTTCACCCTGTTCGAGGCGGCCTATTACTGCGAGATTATTCGCGCCGGCATCCAAAGCGTGACGCGGACTCAGATCTATGCTGGACAAGCATTGGGGCTGACCTACGGGCAGAACATGCGCTATATCGTGTTGCCGCAGGCCTTCCGCAACATGGTGCCGGTGCTGCTGACTCAGGCCATTGTTTTGTTTCAGGACACCTCGTTGGTCTACGTGGTGGGGCTCAAGGATTTCCTCACGGCCGCAGACCTCGTTGCGGTTCGCGACAACCGTCTGCTAGAGATGTATGGCACGACTGCGATCGTTTACTTCGTGCTCTGCCTGGCGGGATCGATGTGGGTCAAACGATTGCAGAGAAGGTACGCGCTATGATCGAGATGCAAAACGTCAGCAAATGGTATGACGATTTCCAGGTGCTCGTCGATTGCTCCACCAACGTGGCCAAAGGTGAGGTCATCGTTGTCTGTGGGCCCTCGGGGTCGGGCAAAAGTACCCTGATCAAATGCGTCAACGGACTCGAGCCGTTTCAACAGGGCAAGATCACAGTGAACGGCGTTTCGGTCGGCGCCACGGAGACCAACCTGCCCAAGTTACGCTCTGGTATCGGCATGGTGTTCCAGAACTTCGAGCTGTTCCCGCATATGACCGTGCTCGAAAACATTGCCCTCGCTCAGATAAAGGTACTGGGCCGCCAACAGGAAGAGGCTGACCAGCGCGGCATGAAGCTGCTCGAACGTGTTGGTCTCGTGGACCAGGCGCAAAAGCATCCCGCCCAACTCTCCGGCGGCCAGCAGCAGCGCGTGGCCATCGGCCGTGCGCTTGCCATGGACCCGATTGCGATGCTGTTCGACGAACCGACCTCGGCGCTGGACCCGGAGATGATTAACGAGGTGCTGGACGTGATGGTCGAGCTCGCACAGGATGGTATGACGATGATGGTGGTCACGCACGAGATGGGGTTTGCAAATAAGGTGGCGCATCGCGTGATATTCATGGACGAAGGTCGCATCGTCGAAGACGCTACAAAGGACGAGTTCTTCGGCACACCGCGCAGCGATCGCGCGCAGCTGTTCTTATCGAAGATCCTTCACCACTAGACGTCCATGAGCGTGCCCAGGCTCGGTGTGCTCGGCGGCATGGGACCACTGGCGACGGCCGATTTCTTGAGAAAGATCATCGCGGCAACGCCGGCCGAACGCGACCAGGATCATCTTCCCGTCGTCGTGTATTCGGTACCCCAGATCCCTGACCGGTTAGGCCCGATCCTACGCGGAGCGGGAGAATCGCCGCTGCCCGCGATGATCGAGGGCATGCAGACGCTTGAAGCTGCCGGCGCTGACTACGTGGCGATTCCCTGCGTCACCGCTCATCACTGGTACGAGGCGTTACGCCGGGCAACAAAGGTGCCGATCCTCCACATCGCAGACGCCACCTGCACTGCCCTAAACGAGCGCGGTGTTGCAACGGATAAAGTGGGCGTGCTCGCCACCGCTGCCACCCTGCAGTCCGGCTTCTTTCAAACGCGCCTCAGGGCCGGTGGATATCAAACAGTCATCCCATCGGAACGGGAAATGCAGGAGCTGGTGCTGCCGGCCATCGCCTGTGTCAAACGCGGTGACATGGCTGGTGCCCGTGACCTGGCGTTGCAGGCGGTGGAACGGTTGCTCGCGCGAGATGTTAAAACAATCGTGTTTGCTTGTAGCGAACTGCCGCCTGCCCTTGACGGGGTGGATGCCGCACTTGCCGCACGCTGTGTGGATACCCTAGACGCACTGTCGAAGGCGTGCGTGGCTTGGGGCCTCGCGCGCTCGGAGGCTTAAGCCAGAGTACGGCAATTACTATGTTCTCACGCGACGTATTCGCGCCCGCGGTTGGCCGCGAGCGAACTCGAACCCGTGAAATCGACGTCCTTGGGAAAACCCGCTTGCGCCCTTTGAATCGCTGTTTCCAGACGTCCAATGATCTCGTCGATCTGCGCTTCGGTGACAATGAGCGGCGGGCAAACACGGATGAAATTCTTAACGCAAATACAGACCAAGTTTTCCAGCATCATGTTGTAGCGTATGCGCTCGGCCATCTCGGGATCGGGTATTTTGTTTTCTTTGTCTTTCACGATGTCCAACATCTGGTACAGCCCCTTGCCACGTATGTCACCCACAACGCCGAAGCGCTCGCGCAGGTCTTCGAGGCGTTTACGGAGGAACTCACCTAGGATCGCGGCGCGTTCGGCGAGGTCATCGCGCATTACGATCTGTAGCTGCTTAAGCGCTACCGCCGCTGCCAGTGGATCGCCAGAATAGGTCCCAGCCCAGGGCACGCCGGTCTTACCCACCGCCCTTTCTGCGATTTCGGGCGTTGTAATAGTGCCACAGATTGCCATCCCTGCACTCATCCCCTTGGCGAAGGTAACAACATCCGGAACGACATCGTAGTGCCCAAAACCCCAGATCCTGCCCGTGCGCGCGGGCGCAAGCTGGGCCTCGTCGAGCACCAACAGTGCACCCCAACGCTTGGCCAACGCCCCCAGCCTGGGCAGCCATTCCATGGGGGGCACGATCATGCCGCCTGCCACCAACATGGTTTCGGCCATGACTGCTGCGACATCCTGGGTGGTATTGAAGTCCATTAACTGCTCGCTCGTCTGCAAACACGCAACGTCGCAAGATGGATACTCGAGATTAATCGGACAGCGGTAACAAAAAGGGGCAAGCACGGTGCTGGCTCGTGAGGGGATCATCAGCGGTCCGAGGTTTCGCCGGCGCCCGCCGCCTACCGTGGTGACCGACTCAGCCGCCAAGCTACCCCCATGCAGGCCGCGAATAACCGACACAATGTCGTACTTCCCGGTGACACCGTGCGCCATGCGCATAGCGACTTCGTTCGCCTCTGAGCCGGTTACTGTAAAGTTGACGACCTTCAAATCGCCGGGCAACGTACCTCCGAGGAGTTCAGCGAATTCGATGAGCCAAGGGTTCGAGTACCACGACGATTGGTGAACGAATGAGGTGGCCTGTTCCTTTAGGGTCTCAGTCAGCTCCGGGTGACCGTGGCCGAGAACCATGCACATCATGCCCGAGGTAAGATCGTAATATTCGTTACCGTCCACATCGGTCAGCATGACTCCCTTGCCGCCCTTAAAGATCACACGCGGAAGATAGCGCCATCCGAGCACGCTCTTAGCGTCACGCGCCATCAGGTGATCATGTGCTTCAGAGAATTGGAAAGACTTTTCCATCTGTTTTCTCCCTACCTGGGGTGCTCCAGCTCAAGGCCCTTGTGACCATCTCGTGGTGAACCCATTATTCTATGGAGATGTTATTCGTTAGACCGTCTTCTCGGATATTCGATGTAATGGGCGGTTTCATCTGCGACGTCTTTGCCGCAGAGTTGTTCCACTACATAGAATGCCATGTCGATACCGGAAGC
>JBHIDJ010000215.1:0-4571 GCA_046760105.1 Acidiferrobacterales bacterium
CGGCTTGAACAAGCGACGGAGGAATTCCGACGTGCCGTCGAGTTGGGCGACAACGACCCAAACACACAGCTAAAGCTGGGCAAAGCGCTGATGCTGCAAGGTGACCGAGACGCGGCGAAACTGGCGGTTGATGAATCGATGCGCTTGGACCCGGAGCGCAAGCAGCTGGCCAAGGCGTTTGAACTCGAAAAAACCGGCAACGAAGCAGAAGCCGAAAGAATCTATCGGGAAATCATTACTCGGGACCCGGAAAACGTCGAGGCGTTGCGACTCCTGGCTGGCATGGCGACATCGCAAAACCAGCACAGGGATGCGGAAGTTCTCCTGAAGCGCGCCCTGGAGCTGGCACCCGATTTTGGCAGAGCATTAGCAGATCTTGTCATCAATCAGATCGAGCAGGAAAAGATCGAAGATGCGCTTGCCCATGGAAAACGATTAATCCGCATCGGCACTGACAACCCCGATTCATATCTCTTGATGGGGAATGCGTATGCAGCGGCGGGGCGATATTCGGATGCGATCGATGCCTACAAGAAATCGCTGCGCATGGCACCTGATCACCCCGGAGCGCTATCGGGTCTGGCTCATAATCTGAAAACGTTGGGACACCAGGACGAAGCAATCGCGACGTATCGGAAGTGCATCAAGTCCAACCCGCTGTATACCGAAACATATTGGAGTCTCGCTAATTTGAAGACGTTCCGTTTCACCGACGAAGAAGTTCGATCCATGGAGGAATTGCTGCGACACCCGGACATACCGGACGATGCACAGGTTCATTTGTGCAACGCATTGGGACTCGAACATGAAGGCCGTGATAATTTTGATCAGGCTTTTGATTACTTTCAAAAATGCAACACGATAAAGCGCACCAAGGAATACTATGATCCTGTCGAAACCGAGATGTTGCACGACGGGATCATCGAAGTCTTTGACCGGGACTTCATAGCACAGAACGGTGCCGACAGGCATTTTTGCACATCACCCATTTTCATCATCGGCCTACCCCGTTCGGGTTCCACACTGCTCGAACAAATACTTGCCAGCCACAGCGCCGTGGAAGGTACCCACGAACTCAGCGATCTCGGTCGAATCATTCATGAGATTCCGAAGATGTTCAAAAAACGGGCCCGGTTTCCGCGTTCGCTGATGGGAGTCGACTCAGAGGGATTTGGCCGACTCGGGCACGCGTACCTGGATCGAACCAGTAAGTACCGGTCGGGCAAGCATTTCTTCACCGACAAAAACCCGAACAATTTTGCGCACGTCGGCCTCATACATCTGATATTGCCGAACGCGATTATCATCAATGCGTTACGCCATCCGCTTGACAGCTGCCTGGGCAGTTTCAAACAGTTGTTTGCCAAGGGCCAGCCCTTTAGCTATGACCTTACCGATCTCGCTGAGTTTTATCTTCAGTACTACCGGATGATGGATCACTGGAATGAGGTCCTTCCTGGCAAGGTACTTGACGTCCAGTACGAGGATGTTGTGCGCGACCTTGAAACCCAGGTGCATCGGATTCTCGAGCATTGTGGGCTGCCGTTTGAAGAACAATGTCTGCGTTTTCATGAAACTGACAGAGCCGTCAAGACAGCCAGTTCCGAGCAGGTGCGGCAACCGATATACAGCTCATCCGTAAACTTGTGGCGGAAATACGAGAAGCACCTGGAGCCGACCATTGACATACTCGCGCCGATACTGCGCACATTGCCGGAGGCGGACCGTCCTCATACGGTGCATGCGGACTGAATCGATAAGCATTGCCAATACCAATAAAAAATCTGTCCACTTGTCGGATCGTGAGATCGGCCGGCTAGCCTGGAAATTGCATGAGTGAGGGATTTTGGTGGGTTTTACGGCGATGATGACCGGTCAATGCATTGTCACTGGCAATCGTAGCGGTTGTTGTGCTGATGATGGGGCAAGACAGCCGTTACCGCGGTAATTTTTGCTGAGAAGGGGTTTTTCAGGCAAAGGTATCCGGCACATGTTTTTCAACATGCTACGATTTTGCTTGGTTTGGATTTATCCGGGCGCGAGCCGATGTGCGACCAGGAAGTAGAGTTCCTGATAAGGACAACCACTGGCTAACAGGAACCGGATGCGGCGCGTATTCTTCAAGATTACGGCACCGATTTTAAAAAGCTTCAAGCGGATCGTGCCGACATACGCCCGGGCCAGTTCAGTGCCTTTCAAGGCCAGCCGCCGGATCGCCTCGATCAGGGTGTAGGCCAGTGAGGAAAGCAGTAAGCGGAACTGATTTCCCCACCAGCATTGACAGGAAGTTCGATCACCGAACATATCCAGTTGGTTTTCCTTGATGCGGTTTTCCATGTCGCCGCGAGCACAGTAGAGCTTGTCATAAAGCTGCTTTGCTTCACCTTGAAGGTTGGTGACTACATAACGTGGATTGACCCCGTGCTGGGAGTACTCGATCTTGGCGATCACCCGGCGTGGCTTATCCCAGCTACGGGCACCATACTGGATATCGGTAAACCAGCGGACTTTATGCTTGGTGGCTGCAAAGCACGCCGCGGCTTCATCCTGCAGCGACCCCGTCAGCGCGTTCAAACGCTGATTCTTGGCCACTCCGACGATGTAGCCGATGCCGTGACGGTCACACCAGCGCAGTATCTTCCAGCGGCAAAAGCCACTGTCGCCGCGGAAGATAATCCGTACCTTCGGCCACGCTTGTCGCAGCCTATTGACCAACAACGACAAAATCGCCCAGCTGTGTTTGGCGCCGTCGATGTTGCTCGGCCGAAGGTAACTCACCAGCAACTGATCACCGCAGAACACATACAGCGGCAGAAAACAGTAATGCCGGTAAAAGCCATGAAAGAACCGGCCTTCCTGCTCACCGTGCACCGGATCATCGGTGGCATCAAAATCCAGCACCAGTTTCTTCGGCGGCCGTTTGAACGAGTCAATGAACTGATCGACAAGCACCTCGTGCAACCGCCAGGCACTCTCCCGATCAGCCCGGTTCTCAAAACGGCATAAGGTCGAGGCACTGGCCAAAAACCGATCACGTTCCACCGCCGTTTGCAGCGCCACATCCTGACGCAGCGCCTCATGATCGTTCAGGTCTTCATAGCCCAAGGCAATCGCATACAGCCGTTGTCGCAACAGACTCTTGAGATCGTGATGGCAACTCGCCTGACGGCGTGGATCTGTCAGTGCACGCGTGATCGCCTCGCTTAAGCCCAGCAGTCGATCGGCTTGTCGCAGCAGCAACACTCCGCCGTCGGAGGTGATGTCACCACCGGCAAAATTGGCTTCAACAACCCGGCGATTAACGCGTGGAAACTCGAACGTTCTCTGGTAACATTTCGTCACGGCGGTCCTTTCCTTTATTCGTTGTTAGCACTTTGAATTATATAGGAAACTACAGGATCGCCGTTTTTATTGGTGATTTTTTCAGGCTAGCCTAGAACAGTTCGGCGCTCGCTCATGATCAGCTGAGACTCATGTGGTACTCAGCGGCATTTTCAACAAAGCGTTAAAGGCGCTTATCGTTTTTGTAGCGTGACTTTGGCAACGAGATGTGTGTCCTGATAGAGGCGTAGCGAGCCGGTCACAGTTACTTCTGATCGGAGAGAGACTTGACGTTGTCACGCTTCACACCTCGGTGGAGAGTCGGCATTGCTGCACGGACTGTCCGTACGAGAGTCTGCGCATCGACAAGAGGCTCTCCTTGCTGGATTTCGGCGCCGACAACGGCCCAGCAAAGCGTGTCAACCACAAGCGCAATCTGCACATCGTTCGCGGATAGATCGGCCACCGTTTTACCCACAATCAGCGCCCCGAGCTGCTGCAGGTACTCCTGCCGAATGCGCGTTAGATGACCAGGCTCGCCGATCTCGTCCGGAAAATAGCTCGACATGCGAAGCCAGAAACGAGCTGCCGCAGGTGCGTGATGGACGAAGGACACGAATTCACGGGTCGCCATATCGAGTCGTGTGGAATCGCCGCAATCAATCACAGCGGTGCGGGCAGCATCTAGAAATCGGCCATGGACCTCCTCCCACAACGCCAGCAGGTAGTCGTCCTTGCTTCGGAACTGCAGGTAGAAAACACCCTTGGCGACATCCGCGGCCTCGGTGATATCGAGGATCGAAACGAGACCTATGGGTTGGCGCTCAAAAGCGGCCAAGCCGGCCTCGAATAGGGCCTGGCGTACAGCCAGGGCCTTTCTGGCTCGCCGGCCCAACGGCTCGCTGGTATCGGTTTCATTCGGCATCCTTTTTGTCACCGTCGCATTATCCATGCCGTGAGCCTCTTTGACTATTTATGACTCTATCGTCATAATTATACCGCTTGGCCATACTTGAATCGCCGCTCCATACGCGAATTCTTTACCAGACCGGAAGCCACTGAGGAGATCCATGTGCCTGCCGCGAGTCCACAGCCATCTTTGTTTGCCAGCCGGTCGGGCTTTGAAATTCGCTTCCCGGAGGTCAGCGACGATCTCGACCAACATGAGGAGTGGTTCGAGTTCGAGTTGGATGGCCGACCGCGAAAGCTGCGCATCCACGACTATGCTGACCTCTATTGCGTCCCTGGGC
>JBHIDJ010000216.1:0-4541 GCA_046760105.1 Acidiferrobacterales bacterium
CCATGCACGTCAGAACAATCCTTGCCCTGTAGGTCGCATGCCCGTCGGAACAATCCTTGCCCTGTAGGTCACCTGCGCTCGCGGCACTCGTTGTTGCGCCTCTTTTTCAGGCCTTCGTCCCTCTTTTTTAGGCCTTTCGCCAGGTGTTCCAGATTGGCCCGATCATTGCTAGAGATTCCCCTTGGATCAGCAATAGGGCCGGTGAGTCCTGCAAATATCGATGAAAATAGGTGGAGAAGCATTGACTGACACCAAACCCCACGTCCTCGTGGTGGACGATTCGCGTGTGGTGCGCCGGACGATTGTCAAGTTCCTGGCCCCCTACTTCCATACTATCGAGGCAGAAAACGGCGTGGCCGGCTGGCGGCTACTCAATCAAAGCAGCCGTATCGAGCTCGTCATCAGCGATATCCAGATGCCGGAAATGGACGGCTACAGTTTAATCTGCAAGGTTCGCGCGGCTGACGATCCCGGGCTTCGCGATATCCCCGTCATTGTCATCACCAGCGCCGAGGATGACATTAGTCGTGAACGCGCCTACGCCTGTGGTGCCAATGATTTCGTGTTGAAGCCTTTTAACACGACGCAACTTTTGAGTTGCGTCAAATCGCAATTAACCGATTACTACGAATCCATGGAGCAGGTTGAACAAAAAGCGCCGCCCGCACCGACTCAGGATGGCGAAACGGTATTGCCGAATGCAAACGGGGGCAACCTGAATCGCGCCGTGGCCTACATCGATGCTGGTATGAAGGTGCTCGCACGTCTGAATGGTGCGACGGTTACACCCCATGCCCTTACGCTAGTGCTGCGACTTATGCCCTTGCTTAAATTCTGTAATACTAAATTTAAATTAGGCATGGACCGTGAAGTCGCCGTATTTCACCAGCGGGTCAAAACGGTGCATGAGGCACTCAAGAAATCCTGCGACACTCACTAGTGTGACCCCTCTCTCGCTTGCAACGTATGTTGGAATGCGAGACCTGGCCCTCACGCACTCTCCAAAAGCTGGTCCCAGATCGCGACGCCAGACGGGACCTAGCCGGTCAACTCGCGCCGGATTTCCTGCAGCTTGGCCTTGATCCTGGCAGCGTTCTCGCTGCCCATCCGGATCAAAATCTTTTGGCCTGCCGAGCGCGCCTCCAGGTCGGGATCCGCGAACTGATACATAACCTTAGGCCGGACCAGTTTGACCGGCCCTTGGACATCCGGCGTAGCAAGCAGATCGTCGATCACCTCAACCAGGCGGTCGTTGAAATACCCCGAAGGGTATCCCAGATCTTGATATGCCTGCTGAAACAACGGATAGAAGTGGACATACACCGCTACGAGCTTGTTGGCCTCTACGGCCTCTGCGAGCCGGACGTATGGTGTGTAACGGCGATAATTGTCTGGGCTGATAAAGACGTTTTCCTCTTCGCCGGTCGACAAAAATCGGGGCACGGTCGGCTTGACCGGCATATATCGCAGAGGCACTTGCCTGCGCGGTAAATTGTCTATCGTAACGACAAGACGACGAACGATGTCCTCCAGACGGAAAAACTCTTGCACCGATTTCCGACCAAAAAGGCCGCTTAGCGCATCCTGCGTCGCCTCATCACTCTCATTCAGCGGAGGTAGGGGCTTTGCCTGCTCGTCCGTCTGGGGCGCGCGTTGCGCCTCTGCCCCTTGAATCGGATGGCGTATGCGCGGTTCGATCTTGGCTTCAGGCGCTGGCTGCGCTTTGTTGGGGAGGGGGTATTTTTGCTGCCAATAATAGTAGAAGGCGGCCAGAATGCTGCCCAATACGATGACTAGAACCAACCACCGAGTCGCGTCTCTCATAAGCACTGATGACTTCAGACGCTGATTAACTTAAAGGTGTCGGAGTGATTGCTGATTAATCACTACGACTTCTTTTGTCCGCGGTTGTTCCCCAGCTGGATGACGTGCAGGGGCTGGCCTTTGAGGAAGTCACGCGGTAACCGGACCACCCGATGTGCCGGGTTTCCAGACCTGCCCTAGCGTAGCCGGTCTCGGGCGGAAAATCGAGTCTCAATAATTTAAT
Source organism: Acidiferrobacterales bacterium (assembly GCA_046760105.1). GTDB lineage: Bacteria > Pseudomonadota > Gammaproteobacteria > Acidiferrobacterales > SPGG2 > JBHIDJ01. Next base: position 2,048 of record JBHIDJ010000216.1, read on the forward strand.
ACTACTCGACGTTGGCCCCACTTCTTTATTACCAGTCTTCGCGGCTCATTTTGGCTTCGTCGCCACAAGCATTGGCGTACGAGGCAGTCTAGCCTTGTAGAGTATGACTAGTTCCCACAAGCAAGGCACCGAAGAGAAAAGAGGTTGGCCGCGGCATTTGTGACAATTCTCAGTTTGAGTTCTAAACACCGACGAGGTGAATTGAATCAGCGCGATGCCATAAGCCGCGCATAAGCAAAATAGGTCAACAGGCCGCCAGAAGCAGCACGGTCAAAAGCGCAAAGGCGCGCAAAACATACTGTGCGCCTTCTCTTCATAGTTTGACCTTGGTCGAGACAATGATGAAAGGAGGACCTCTAAAACGCCTGCGGCATTGACGATTCGGCTCCGCTTGCAGGTCGGAACTGCTCAAAGACACTATGTGGCCCGATGACCCTATAGATTACTGCCGACCGTAGCCGGCCGCGGATTGCCACTTCGCCGATGCACTCAAAAGTGAAGGCGGCGCTGGCGAGATTAACGGTGGACTGGGAGACTAAAATACGACTGCCATATTTTTTATTAAGCTGCTCAATCTGTGCCGCAAGGTTTACGTCGTCGCCGTGTACCGTGTAACCAAGCCGACCACCCGCTCCCACTGTGCCACCGACCATTGTGCCAGTATTGATACCGACTCGAGTGGCCAGTTTTACCCCGTCCGCGAAGGTGTGCTCGGCGAGCACCTGTTGAATCTCCATGGCCGTGCGCACCGCCTTCACAGCATGCTCTGGGTCCTCCACCGGCAGATTATACGTCGCCAGGATCGCATCGCCCTGGAACTGGTGGATTACGCCACCGTTCCGCTCGATGGGTTCGATCACCACTGAGAAATAGTCGTTCAGCATGGCAATCAGTTGCTCCGGCGCCATGAGCTCCGCCATCGTGCTGAAGCCGACGATGTCCGTGAATAGGATGGTCGCAAGCCGTGTCTGGGGCTGCAGGATGCCGCGGTCCTCGAGGATGGCGCCAGCGATACTTTGCGGCACATACTTGCCAAACGTTTCACGAATCATTTCGCGTTCACGCAATCCCTCGGCCATCTCATTAAACGCTCCCCCGGCGGAATCCAATTCGGCGAGGCGGCTGCGTGGGAGCTGCGCAACGTGGTGTGGACCGTGTTCTCGAAGACGGCCCGCGGCAACCGCGAGGCGCCGAACTGGCCGACTGATCCATCTGCCCATCACCAGCGCACTCACGACCGCTAGAACCAAGATCGCGAGGCCAACCATCGCCGCCTTCTTTAGACGTTTAATCCCAGCGCCAATGTCTTCACTGTGAAAATAGCAACCAACAATCCAGGGTGTCGCGCCGACCCCGTACAGCCGCCGGTAAACGAAGACATAGTCCTCACTCTCCTTCACCTGCACGAAATGCATGTCGACCTGGTCAATCGGACGAATCTTATCAGTGTCGTCCCAAATGGACCGAAGAACGGGATCGTCGATATCCGCCAGAGTCGGCAAAGGTTCATCCTGGGACAGATCTAAGCCTCTACCCACCAAGCGGGGATGAGCCAGCACTTTGTCGGGACCGAAAAGAATGAACGCTACCTCACCGGAGCTTGTGTTCAAGCGGGACAGGTACTCCGATAGCCCACCGACCCGCACTGAAGCGACGAACCCACCCAAGAACACACCGTCTCGGCGCACCGGGGCGCGCACCTTGAGCACGGTGTCATCGATCTCCGGCACGTAGGTCGGCTCGCCCCAGACTGACTCTTCAGCACGCCGAAGGACATGAATCCCGGCCATCGCCGGGGCAAAATCGCTTAAGTCCCGGACGATGAGATCGACTTGACCGCTACTCCGATGAACCTCCACGGCTCGCAACCGGTTATCCATGTAAATGATGTCGTTAACCTGCGGCGCTGCGGCGAGAGAAGCAGCGAGATAAGACATGAGTGCATTCCGATCGGCCGGGTCGAAGACTTCTGCTTCCACCAAGCTCGCAAGATACTCCACCTGCTCCCGGGGTGGTCGCAGGTGCTGGCGGACGCGTTCCGCCACCGACTCGACAATGAGGATCGTCTTATCGGCAACCAGATCCTGGGTATTGCGTAGCGCACTTTGCAGCCCGAAGAACAGCACGCTGCCAACTGCGGCCACGATCAACACACCGAACCCCACCGTCAATGCGGTGGCAATCGACACGCGCCAGTGAAGGCCCCACCGCGCGGTCTTCGCGGTCAGCGACGCAGCTGTCATTGACAGATTTGAAAGGAGGGGTAATACAGCCGTAGGTTCATAGTGAAATCTTCCTTGGGAATACAAAACTAGACGAATCGGCCGATTTTAGTTCCATCTTTTAGGAATCATCTCAGCGAAAAACATTAAAGACAAGACTTGACTTGACCGTCAAAAACATAACCGAATTTTATCCCTGCAGTAACCATCCAATCGACCCAATCTTTCAGTATATCCAATGATATAGTCGTCTCTTGTGTCACCCCGGAGAT
>JBHIDJ010000217.1:0-4539 GCA_046760105.1 Acidiferrobacterales bacterium
CAAGTTACCTACAAAAATATTCATCCGGCTCTCCTTTGGTCTTTAACTTTCAAAACTCGACATCTTTAGTGCCCGAGCCTGGTTGTGCCTGCTCCTTTAATTCCAGGCGGCCAGCATCTCGCGCACCCAATCCAGCGTCAGTCTTCGAGGAAGCCTCGGAGGTGCTCGGAGCAACCGGGGCTGCGCAATTTTCGCAGAGCCTTGGCCTCGATCTGCCGGATGCGCTCGCGGGTAACGCCGAACTGTCTGGAGACCTCCTCGAGGGTGTGCTCGGTGTGCATGCCGATACCAAATCGCATCACCAGGATCCTGGCCTCCCTTGGGGTGAGGGTATTGAGGATCTCCTGGACGGCTATTCTCAACCTTGCGTTCGCGGTCGAGTCTAACAGCACCTGTGCATTCTTATCTTCGATGAGGTCGCCGAGATGAAGGTTCTCCTCGTGCCCGATCGGAGTGTCCATGGAGATCGGATACTTCGCCACGTCGAACACTTCCCGGACCTTCTCTTCTGACATGCCCATGCGGCGGGCCAGCTCTTCCGGCAGCGCCTTGCGACCTTGCTCCTGCAGGACCTGATGCGAGATCCGGTAGAGCTTCTTGATCGTGTCGATCATGTTGACCGGTACCCGGATGGTGCGTGCCTGCTCGGCGATGGCGCGGGTGACCGCTTGCCGGATCCACCAATGGGCGTACGTGGAAAACTTGTAGCCTAGTCGGTACTCATACTTGTCTACCGCCTTCATCAGGCCGATGTTCCCTTCCTGAATGACATCCAAAAACGGAAGCCCGCGGTTCGTATAGCGCTTGGCGATGGAAATCACCAGCCGCAGGTTGGCCTCAACCATAGCCCTTTTTGCGCGCCGGACCTTGGCCTCACCGATAGCCATGCGCTGGTTGACCTCCTTTAGTTCGGAAATCCGCAGACCGGCCTTGGTTTCAATCTGGCTCAACCGCTCCTGGGCGTGCCGAATCTCGTTGGCATGGGCCCGGAGCACGTCCGTATCACCCACGCCACGGGCGATCAAACTGGCCACCCAATCTGGATTTGTTTCGTTGCCGGTAAAGGTCTCGCGGAACACGTCGCGGGGTACGCCCGCCTTCTCGACGCAGATCGCTGTGATGGGCCATTCACGGGTGCACGCCTGCTTGACAAGATCGCGCATCGGTTCGCAAATACGCTCGATTGCCTTCGGGACAAACTTGATCTTAAGGAATTCCTTGATGAGCCTTCGTTGGATCTTCCCCACTTGGGGGCTGCCGATGCCATGCCTGTCCAGTACGCGTAGCAGGCTGCCGTGAAGCTTACGGATCCGCGCAAAGCGTGCCGTGGCCTCTGCGGCGTTTGGGCGCAGGCGCTCGCGGACAGTCGTCGCAGCGTCGATGTTGTCCCCTTGCGGGTCGATAAAGTCACCGAGGAGATCGGTCGGACGCATCTTGCCCATCTCGATACACTCGACGGTGTGCAGCACTTCTGTGATAGCTATCGGACAAGCGGCGATCGCCTCGATCCTCTGGCGGGTCCCGTCTTCGATTCGTTTCGCCAACGCAATTTCTTCGGTCCGGGAAAGCAGATCCACCGCCCCGACTTGGCGCATATATGCGCGTACCGGGTCCGTCATCCAGCCGAGTTCGCTGTCTATCGAGGCTGTCAGCCCGGCGTCAGCCGCTTCGGCCATATCGTCGTCCGGCGGCTCCGACTTCAGCGGCGAGGTACCGGAGTCGCGGATTTGGTCGAAGACGTCAACGTCCGGGTTGTTGAGCATGTCGACCACGGCCTCGACTTGATCCGCGTCTTGCGTGTCTTCAGGGACATGATTGTTGATCCCACGATAGGTGAGGAAGCTCTGTTCCCTCCCATCAAGGATTAGCTTCTTGAGCTCTGGATCTTTTGCTTGCGGCTCCATGGGTCTCAGCCGTTTTCTCTGAAAATGAAAAATCACGACACTCTAACACAACTGGCGTCAGAAAGCCGCGTGCGGAAACGCCTGCCGCGGCTGACTGCTTGACTACTAAAGTAAGTGTGCGAGTTTGTCCCGGGCACCCGTTTAAGGTCTCAAAAAGGTCTCATGTGATGGGGTGGGCGCGGGCTGGCGGTCAGTCAAAGCGCTGGGGTGGTGCAATGTTGGGTGTGAGAATGCCTCCCGAATCAGTGGCAGGGCTTGTTCCGCCGTTGACCCTGGCAGTCGCCATTTGTGAAACTTATGATTACTGGTCGAATTCCATTTGAGATTTGACGGAGGACGGAATGGCTGGGGAAAAAACATTCGATGACGAACTTGCGGAACGCGAGGCGGCTACTCGTAACTACACCGGCAAACTGTTACTGAAGAAAGACGAGATACATTGGCATTCGCTCACGCACGGTCGATATGGCGTTATCGTCGACGAATCCACTGGAATGAAAGCCAGATCGGTTGCCGTTCTCATTACGGAGCTGGCTCCTGGCTACCAGTCTCCGCTTCACAAACATACTTACGAGGCCATTGGCTATGTCCTCGAAGGGCGCGGCTACGAAATCATTGGCGAGGAGAGGGTCGATTGGGAGGCCGGGGACACTTTTTATATGCCAGCTAATGTTCCGCATCGACATGTCAACAATGACACCGAAAACATTGCCCGGTTTCTCCAGATTGAAACTTGGCCGTTGATGATTAGCCTTGGCATCGGTGAGCTAGTTCAGTTTGAAGAGGCGGGAAAAGTAACCTGATCCGAATACCGAATATTCGATAATGGCTAAATGCGTACCTAACCCTTTAGCAAAAAATGTAGTCGCTATCCAATTTAGAGACAAACATTCGGCTACCCAGTACCGAACGGCAGCATTCGGTCGAGACGGCGTGAAAACTCAAATCGATTTTTCGAAGTGGAGAACGGCTAGGAGCTTTTTATTGAGGAGAGCGCAATTTGGAAGTCGTTGAAAAATATGGCGTCCCCAACGGGATTCGAACCCGTGTTGCAGCCTTGAAAGCACTGCAACTCGGGAGATTTCCGAAGAAAAGGACGAAGGGATATGGCGGGATGCGTGGGAATATCAGGCTAGAACGGTTCTTTTAACTCCGTTTTTGTAATCTTGCCTATGGCGTCACGGGGAAGTTCGTCCACAACTTTCAGGCGGGTGGAGAGGTGCGAAGCGTTTCTTCGATATCGAGGGCAGAAACCTTATAGCCGCCCGTCTCGATGATATCGATTGAATCCCGGCCGAAGATCGTCAACAGCGTAATCCCATGAAGAACACGCAAGCCGTTGCACGCATCCACAGGCATCGGTGGCCCTCTCAGATCCCCAGATCGTCCAAATGGTATTATCTCGATTGGCGCGACACTGGTTGAGCGGCTGTCCCGGCCAGAACAGCGCGACTTCCGTCCAGGAGAATCAAGTTATGCAAAAACCTTTGGAAGCGCTCAAGGTGGTGGATCTAACACGGGTTCTCGCCGGTCCCTACTGCACAATGTTGCTCGCCGATATGGGTGCCGACGTGGTCAAGGTTGAGCGGCCCGGAGCCGGCGATGACACGCGAGGCTATGGTCCACCGTTCCTTAACGGGGAAAGCGCCTACTTTATGAGCATCAATCGGAACAAGCGCAGCCTTACGTTGAACATCAAGCACGAGAAAGGCCGGCAGATACTACATCGTCTGCTCGAGCAGGCGGACGTGGTGGTCGAGAATTTTCGCCCCGGCCAGATGGAAGCCTTCGAATCCGGTTATGAGCAGGCGAAAGCGGTCAATCCTCGACTCATCTTCTGCTCGATATCAGGCTACGGTCATACCGGACCGAACGCTCAACTACCCGGCTATGATCTGATCATTCAAGGCGAAGGTGGCATTGCCAGCTTGACCGGTGACCCGGACGGCCCACCGTACAAGGTGGGAACCTCTCAGGCCGATATCATTGCTGGAATGATGGCCTTCCAAGGCATCTTGTTGGCTCTGCTAACGCGCACGGAGACGGGTCGTGGGCAAAAGATCGACATCGGTATGCTCGATTGTCAGGTGGCGCTGCTTACTTATCAAGCTGGCATCTACTTCGCCACCGGCGAAAGTCCGACCCGCAATGGCAACCGCCATCCTACGATCGTCCCTTACGAAACCTTCGAATGCCGGGACGGCTATTTGAACCTCGGCTGCGGCAACGATTCCCTTTGGCGCACGTTCTGCCAAGCAGCTGGGCTGGAGAATCTCGCCGAGGATCCGCGCTTTCACACCAACCCCGATCGCGTAAAGAATGTCGAGGCATTACGCCCCTTGTTGGAGCCCGTGATGAAACAAAAGACGACGCAGGAATGGATCGATCTGTTACAGCCGCGTGGGCTTCCCTGCGGACCCATTCAATCGGTCAAGGAAGTCTGCGAGCATCCGCAGACGCTCGCGCGCGAAATGGTGGTCAACCTGCAGCACCCAAAGGCTGGGCCAATACGCGTTACCGGCGTTCCGATCAAGATGTCGGATACGCCGGGAGGCGTCTACGCCCCGCCGCCCGTGCTAGGCGAGCACACGGCACAGGTCATGTCCGACTGGCTCCACATGAGTCCGGCAGACAT
>JBHIDJ010000218.1:0-4490 GCA_046760105.1 Acidiferrobacterales bacterium
GGCGCCTCTTCCTGGACGTGGTACAGATCAAGCTGTCGCCCGATCTTGCGGTGGTCGCGCTTTTCCGCTTCCTCCAGGCGATGCAGGTAAGCATCAAGCGCCTCTTTGTTAGGCCACGCCGTACCATAGATGCGTTGAAGCATCTCGTTGCGCGAATCGCCCCGCCAGTAAGCGCCTGCGACCTTGGTGAGCTTGAAGGCCTTGAGTTTCCCCGTGCTCGGAACGTGCGGGCCGCGGCAAAGGTCGATAAACTCGCCCTGCCGATAGAGCGATATCTCCTCGTTTGCCGGGATGTCCTCGATGATCTGCGCCTTATACTCCTCGCCCATATCCCGAAAAAACTTGACCGCCTTGTCACGCTTCATCACGGAGCGGCTCACGGTGTAATCTTGCTTGGCAAGCTCCCGCATTTTCTCTTCGATCTTGCCCAGGTCCTCTTCGGTGAAAGGCCGCTCGTAGGCAAAATCGTAATAGAAACCATCCTCGATCACGGGGCCAATGGTCACTTGCGCATCGGGAAAAAGGGCTTTAACCGCCTGCGCCAACAAGTGCGCGGTCGAGTGGCGGATCAGCTCCAGGCCTTCGGGGTCCTTGTCGGTGATAATGGCGAGCTCGGTGTCGGATTCGATCCGAAAGGACGTATCTACGAGCTTGCCGTTAACCTTCGCTGCGAGCGCCGCGCGCGCCAGGCCGGCACCGATGTCGGCGGCGACCTCGGCGACGGTGACTGGCTGCGGGTACTCTCGGCGGCTGCCATCCGGCAGGGTAACAACTGGCATGTTAGACCCTAGTCTCAGTGGCGACCGCTACGAGAGGCCGCATAAACGGGTTGCGAAGTTCATTCGTAAACTATGTGCGTCTTGTGTTAACTATTAACTAGTATCTGGTAGGCGCGAGTGGGATCGAACCACCGACCCCTACCATGTCAAGGTAGTGCTCTACCACTGAGCTACGCGCCTGGGAACAGGCGCGGAAAAATACCACAAGTCCTTAAACGCTAACAAGTTAAGGGATGCAGTCGGTCAGCTGCGCCACCTCTGTCCTACTCCTCCAGCCCGAGCTTGTGCCAAACGACGCCGCCGGGTCCCAGGCTCTCCCTGGATCTCCAGCGTGCGGCTGGGTGACCTGGCGCTCACGCGCCACCGCGCCCGCCTTCGATAACCCCAAAGCGACGCTCGCGAATCGCCTGGATCTTGTCCCGTAGGATGGCGGCCTCTTCAAACTCCAGGTTCTTGGCATGCTCGTACATCTGCTTTTCTAGCTTCTTCAGCATGCGCCCGAGGCTATCGGGTGCCATCGATTCGTATTCGGCGGCGTCTTCCGCTGCCGCCAATAAGCCGGGCTGGGCTTGACGGCGTGATCGCGGCGAATAGGCCCTCGGCTGCACCCCATCGATGATCTCCTTGACCGCCTTCACGATCCCCTTTGGCGTTATACCATGGGCTTCGTTGTACGCCATTTGCTTGTGCCGGCGTCGCTCGGTTTCCCCAATAGCCTCACGCATCGATTTCGTTATCCTATCGCCATACAGAATGGCCTTTCCGTGAATGTTCCGGGCCGTACGGCCGATGGTTTGGATCAAAGATCGGGTGGAACGCAGAAAGCCTTCCTTGTCCGCATCGAGGACCGCCACGAGTGAGACCTCCGGGAGATCGAGACCTTCGCGTAACAGGTTGATGCCGACGACAACGTCGAACACACCGGCGCGAAGATCGCGAATGATCTCAACGCGTTCTACCGTGTCGATGTCGGAATGCAGGTATCTGACACGCACATCGTGCTCACTCAAATAGTCCGTAAGGTCCTCCGCCATGCGCTTGGTCAGAGTCGTAACGAGCACGCGTTCACCTGCCGCCACCCGCCCGCGGATCTCCGACAGCAGGTCGTCCACTTGGGTCACAACCGGGCGCACCTCCACCTCGGGGTCGACCAGACCAGTGGGGCGTACCACGAGATCGATCACGGTTTCGGTGCGCCCGAGCTCATACGGACCCGGCGTCGCCGAGACGAAAATGGCCTGCAGTATCAAGCCTTCGAACTCATCGAAGCGCAGCGGCCGGTTGTCCAACGCCGAAGGCAGGCGAAAACCGTATTCCACAAGCGTCTCCTTACGCGAGCGATCACCACGGTACATGCCACCGAGCTGCGGTATCGTGACGTGGCTCTCGTCGATCACGAGCAATGCATTGCTTGGCAGGTAATCCATCAGGGTGGGGGGCGGCTCGCCCGGCGCCCGGCCTGAGAGAAAGCGCGAGTAGTTCTCGATGCCCGCACAGTAGCCCACTTCCTGGATCATCTCGAGGTCAAACCGGGTACGGCTTTCGAGCCGCTGGGCTTCCACGAGCTTCTCCTGGCTGCGCAATTGCGCGAGTCGTTGTTCCAGCTCCTCTTTGATCTGCCCGATGGCATTCAGCAGCGTCTCTCGCGGCGTCACATAGTGGGTCTTCGGATAAACGGTCGTGCGACTTAGTGGATTCGTGACCTCGCCCGTGAGGGGGTCAAACTCCGAGAGTGCCTCGATCTCGTCACCGAAAAGTTCGACGCGTATCGCCAGGCGTTCAGATTCCGCCGGGAAGATATCGATGACATCGCCACGCACGCGAAACGTACCGCGGCGCAGCTCCAAGTCGTTGCGCGTATACTGCAGCTCCGCCAACCGCCGTAAGATGGCGCGTTGATCCGTAAACGCGCCACGGCGCAGGTGTAGAATCATGCCGTGGTAGGCTTCCGGATCACCGAGGCCATAGATGGCCGATACAGTTGCCACGATGATCGTGTCCTCGCGCTCAAGCAGGGACTTGGTAGCCGAGAGGCGCATCTGGTCGATGTGCTCGTTGATCGAAGCATCCTTCTCTATATACGTGTCCGTGGATGGCACGTACGCTTCCGGCTGGTAGTAATCGTAATACGAGACGAAGTAATCGACGGCGTTGCGTGGAAAGAAGTCGCGCATCTCCGAGTACAGCTGCGCGGCCAGTGTTTTATTCGGTGCCAGCACCAGCGTCGGGCGTTGAACGCGCTGAATGACTTGGGCAACCGCGTAGGTTTTCCCGCTACCGGTCACTCCCAGCAGCGTCTGATAGGCCTCGCCACTTTCGAGACCCATGACTAACGCGTCGATCGCCTCTGGCTGATCGCCGGCAGGCTTGAAGGGGGCTTCGAGTTCAAATTCCTGGCGCATGCGCTTTCGGTGAAACTGGCGTTACGGGTATATTAGTGCACTTTAGAATCGCATTTGATGAAAGGAAATCTTTGACGACGATACCTATCTCCAACCGCGTTCAGCATGTCAAGCCCTCCCCCACCATCGCAGTCACTGAGCGTGCGGCCTCCTTGAAACGCCAAGGCAGGGACGTGATTGGGCTCGGCGCGGGAGAACCCGATTTCGACACGCCAGAGCATATTAAGGAAGCCGCTATACTCGCTGTCCGGCGGGGCTTCACCAAGTATACCGCCGTTGACGGCATCCCGAGCCTGAAGCAAGCGATTGTTAATAAGTTCAAACGCGATAACAACCTCGCCTTTGAGTTAGACCAGATACTGGTGTCGGTGGGGGGCAAACAGAGCTTTTTTAACCTGGTGCAGGCCCTGCTCAATCCCGGTGACGACGTGGTCATCCCGGCCCCGTACTGGGTTTCTTACCCCGACATGGTGATGCTCGCAGAGGCAAAACCGATCATTGCCTTCGCGGGCATTGATCAGAGCTTTAAGCTGACACCCGAACAGCTAGAGCGCTCACTCACGAAAAAGACCCGACTCCTGGTCATCAACAGCCCTTCTAATCCGACCGGGGTGGTGTACAGCCGTGCGGAACTTAGCGCCCTAGGCGAAGTTCTGCGTCGCTATCCCGATGTCGTCATCGCCACCGATGATATGTACGAGCATATTCTCTGGTCGAACGAGCCCTTCTGCAACATCGTTAATGCCTGTCCCGACCTCCGGGGCCGAACCGTCGTGCTTAATGGAGTATCCAAGGCCTATGCCATGACCGGTTGGCGCATCGGGTATGCAGCCGGTCCGCAACCCCTGATCGCGGCCATGCGAACGGTGCAGTCGCAAAGCACATCAAACCCGACATCCATCTCGCAAGTCGCCGCCGAGGCCGCGCTCAACGGCAACCAAGACTGCATCCGGGCGATGGTGACAGCGTTCAAGCAGAGACATGATCGCGTCGTCGAACGGTTAGGCCGGATACGCGGGGTGCGTTGTCTGCACTCACAGGGAGCATTTTATGCGTTCCCCGATATGCGTGACGCGATCGCTAGTCGAACAGATGTCAGCAATGACGTCGACATGGCGGAGTGCATTCTCGATGAGGCCGGTGTGGCCTTGGTTCCGGGATCGGCATTCGGTGCGGAAGGCTTCCTGCGGCTGTCGTTCGCGACGAGCATGGACATCCTCGACGACGCCCTTGACCGCCTTGAGAGAATGCTCGGAAAGCGCGAACCCTAAGCACGGTCCGGTCGCGATGTATTCGGCTTTGGCGAACT
>JBHIDJ010000219.1:0-4483 GCA_046760105.1 Acidiferrobacterales bacterium
AATGACACCTTTGGCATCGGTTGTGAGCTGGATGTGGTGCCCTGCGAAGGCTGGCGCCGCGACGCATACTACGACGCCTACGATCTCCCCTGGGTAATGCCTTCGCCCAATATGCCAACCCTGGATACCGCCATCGTGTATCCTGGTATGTGCCTCCTGGAAGGTACGAATCTCTCCGAGGGTCGCGGCACGACCCGGCCGTTCGAACTTTTCGGCGCCCCGTTCGTGGATGGGAGAGAGCTGGCGCGGGAACTCGGACAGTATGACCTGCCGGGTGTGCTTTTCCGGCCCTGTGTCATAGAACCGACCTTCCACAAGTTCGCGGGACAACGCTGCGGTGCTCTGCAACTGCATGTCGTCGATCGCCTTGCGTTCAATTCCTTCCGCACAGGACTTGCCGTCCTCGTTGCGGTGCGGAAGCTGTGGCCCGATGACCTGGCCTGGCGCACGGATACGTACGAGTTTCGCGACGACGTGCCCGCCATCGATCTGTTGGCAGGTAGAGCGGCCGTTCGCAAAGCGATCGACCAAGGCGAGAGTCTCGAGACCGTGACAGAGATCGCCGAGGTGGGAACGGAAGCCTACGATGCTGGTCGGCCGCGAGCGCTTCTCTATGACTGAGCGTCCGTTAGGAGACACAATCACGTTATCGACACCCATAAGCTCCGGGTTTTGGAAAAAATCGTCGTCGTAAATGATGGCAACGGATTGCACATTCGTGTCATAGGCGCAAACGTGACCATCGCCCAACAACCGGGGGAGGGATTGCTGCTTTGCGCAAACGACTCGAAGCAGAGAAATGCACCATTCACGACGTAGAATAAGCGAATGCCAGCAGCCGCCTCCGAGTTACGCCCGAACCTGCAACTTGTAGCGGTTGGGCGGATTCGTTTTCATGAACACCCCGAGCATCGTCGGACCCTCCGGCTAGTCGAGCGCATCAAGCAGCAGGCAGTCCTGCGCAATCCACCTATTGTGGCGGCAATGCCGGATGGGAATTACCTGCTATTGGATGGCGCTAATCGGGTGAGTGCGCTGGCGGAAATAGGTTATTCCCACGTTCCGGTGCAGGTAGTGAAATATGGTGACCCTGCCGTACAGTTGAAGGGCTGGCACCATCTGCTCATCGATGGTGGATCACTCGGCCTGCGGTCTGTATATGAACACTTGTCCGACGTCCGTCTGCAGCCTGTGGTACAGGACCAGCTTTCTACCCTGTTGGAGCTACGCGAGGTCTTCGCCATATTGGTGGAGAACGACAATAGCTTCTGGGCGTTGTTCCCCGAGCAGGCGCAAGAGGAAATCGAAATTCACCATCGGATTGAAGTGTTGGAGGCAGTAGTGAGTGCCTATGAAGGACAAAGCCAGTTAGAGCGGATCAAGCTCGCCAATTACTCGCAGTTGTCCGAGGTCATCAATTCAGTGGAACACGAGCTGATCCTGTTTCCTGTACTGCACAAAGAGGAACTGCTGCACTTGGCCGCGCAACGAATAATGATCCCCACCGGGTTGACCCGCCATGTCATTCCCGGGCGGGCGCTTGGTATCGACCTAGATCTGTCTTTCATCACTGAGCTTGAGACCGATGCCAAGAAGGTTAGCCACTTCCAGCAATACATCGATCAGATCACTATCCAGGGTCGCATTCGTTTTTACGAAGAGCCGGTCTTTATTATGAACGAATAAACACATCCGTTATGTTGTTGAATGCATCGTGCCACTGGGGCTCAACGGAAACTACTTCGAGCCGTGTGACAATGTTTCTCAGAATGGCATCCTACACGGTCCACTAGGTTTTGAGCTGGTTACACGCGTATACTAATAGTATCTGCACAGAGAGAACCCGACATGAACTATTACGAGAGCATCCTGGACTTGGTAGGCAAGACACCGCTGGTCAAGCTGAACCGGATTGTTGATCCCGGCATGGCGACAGTTTATGCCAAGCTCGAAACCCTTAATCCAACCGGGTCTGTCAAGGACCGGATCGCTGTCAATATCGTCAGGCGTGCGGAAGAGGCGGGATTGATAGAACCCGGCGCAACGCTGGTCGAAAGCACCTCGGGTAATACAGGCCTTGGTCTTGCGATGACGGCGGCGGTGCGTGGTTATCGCTGCGTGTGCACGATGCCCGACAAAATGAGCAAGGAAAAGATCGATATGCTCAAGGCATTTGGGGCCGAAGTCGTCGTCACACGAACCGATCTCCCCCATGATCATCCCGACAGCTATGTGGAGGTTGCCAAGAAGATAGCACGCAAGACTCCGGGCGGTTTCTACAGCGACCAATACTTTAATATGAACAACCCAGAGGCCCATTATTTGACGACCGGCCCGGAGCTTTGGGAGGACACCGACGGGAAGATCGATTGCTTGGTCGGCGGGATTGGCACCGGTGGAACCATCTCGGGTGCTGGCAAATATCTCAAGGAAAAGGCGGCTGAAACCGACCGCGAGATAAGAATTGTCTGCCCGGATCCAATAGGTAGCATTTACTACGACGAATTTTACAAAGGTGAATCAGGCGAGCCGGACATCTATCGTGTGGAAGGAATAGGCCACGACTTCATGGTAGGCACGCTTGATTTCTCGGTCATTGATGAGGTGATGCAGATATCTGATCGGGACTCGTTTCTGACGGCAAGGCGGCTGGCGCGGCAGGAAGGCATCTTTACCGGCGGCTCAACGGGTACTGCCATGTTTGGTGCACTTAAGGTAGCCAAGGATCTGGGGCCGGGCAAAATCCTCGTGGTGATTATTCCCGATTCGGGTGACCGATACTTGAGCAAGTGCTACGACGATGATTGGATGAAAGATATGGGCTTCCTCGGTCTCGAACAGCGCCTTGGGACGGTGCGAGAGGTGTTGAATTTCAAGCGCGGCAAAGTGGAATTTGCGGAGCCGGCGGAGACGCTAGGTCACGTGGCCCACCGCATGTCAGAGATGGGAATTTCGCAAATGCCCGTGAAGACGAACGGCGAGAGTCCTCATCTGCTGATGGTGCATGAACTCGATATACTGCAAGGCCTCGTGAGCGGCCAATGCACACCAAAAGACACGGTGATACATGTAGCCAAGGACCTTGAAGGTCAGGTCGCTACCGATGATCCATTAACAAGGGTCCAATCGGTCTTTGATGACCACAACGTGGCGGTTGTCGTCGATAGAGGAGATGTTGTCGGCATCATTAGCAAGATCGACGTCGTCGAATTTCTCGCAGCGCGCAGCTAACACCGAAAGGGCCGATACCGTAGTTGCTTCTTGAGTTTGGCGATTTACTCGGGGCCCGCTACCGCCAGCACCGGCCGATCGGTTGGACGCCTTTCAAGATCCAAGCCTTCGTCCTGATCGCCAGATGTTCTCGAGAGACGATGTCGACGAGCTGTGGCTTGGTCATGCATAATCGAGCGGCAACGCGGTGGTGTATTTGATTCGTTGCATTGCGAAGCTTGAGCTGACGTCGGAGATGTCGGCTTGCTGGATCAATCGCTTGTAGAAGGCGTCATAGGCGGCGATATCCGGTACCACTACCCGCATCAAGTAATCGATTTCCCCGCTCACACGGTAAAACTCCATCACTTCAGGGAACTCGATCACAGCACTGGCGAACGATTCCAGCCACTTGACGTTATGTTGGGTAGTACGGATCGCGACGAAGACATCCACGCCTAGATTCAAATGATCACGCTCCAATAGGGCCACTCTGGCCCGGATTACGCCTGCTTTCTCCAGATTCTGAATACGGCGCCAACAGGGCGTCGTGCTCAAGCCCACCCTGTTCGCAATTTCAGCTGTGGAGAGTGTCGCATCCGCTTGAAGTAACTCGAGTATTTTTCGGTCGATACGGTCCATGGGAAGATTTTCCGCTACTATGCTTGATTAGAGTAATTTTTTCTAAAATTCTGAGTAACAATAGTTCATTTTGGAAAGAATTTCCATAAAGTTTGGTATATAAATATACCGATCACCCGAAACGGTTAGCTGCCATGAAAGACCACTACTACCTCGATAATGCTGCAACAACCTGGCCCAAACCGGAGACCGTCTACACGACAATGGATCAGTTCTTCCGCAGCTACGGGGTCAACCCCGGTCGTGCCGGTCACGATATGGCGGTTGAAGCCGAAAAGATGATCGCACAGACGCGCCGGATGCTGGCGGCATTCTTCAATTATCGCGGCGATCCGAACCGGGTCGTTTTCACGCAAAACGCGACCGATTCGCTGAATATGGCGCTATACGGTCTGCTCAGTGAGGGCGACCATGTGGTGACGACGCGGCTCGAGCACAATTCCGTGCTGCGTCCACTCAACCACCTCCAGCGTGAGCACGGTGTCACCGTCACTTATGTCAGACGCGACGTACAGGGCTACATTGACCCCGAAGATATCCGCAAGGCGATCACGCCCAAGACAAAGGTGCTCGTTGTCAATCACGCTTCCAACGTGCTTGGGTCGGTGCAAGACCTGGAGGCCATCGGTAG
>JBHIDJ010000220.1:0-4478 GCA_046760105.1 Acidiferrobacterales bacterium
ATCCCGCGGTGCCAATACCGCTTGGCGATGGAAACGACCAGCCGCAGGTTGGCTTCGATCAGCTCGTTCTTGGCACGCCGGGCCTTGGCCTCGGCCACGGACAGGCGCCGGTGGACCTCCTTGAGCTCGGCAATCGCGAGACCAGCGCGCGATTCGATCTGGCACAGTCTCTCTTGAGCCCCGCGGATCTCACTCGCCTGGGCCCTGAGCCGGTCCGTAGCGCCCGCGCCGCTTGCCATGAGGCGGGCCGCCATGCCATCCGGACTCGTCTCGCTGCCTCTGGCTGTCTCGAGAAACACCTCATGCGACAGGCACATGGGGCAAAGGTCCGCGACGACTCTCTCGAGCGAGGCCGCTTCTCGCGCCAGGTCGCGCACCCGGCCCGCCAGTCGGTCTATCTGCTTCGGGACGAGCTTGAGCTCGAGGAATTCCCTGGCAAGCTCGCGCCGGAGTCGCCGTGCTTGCGCGCTGCCCACGCCATGTTTCTCGAGCGCCCGCGTCAGGCGATGGTAGCGCTTTCGCAGCCGCGCGAAGTGTGCCTTGGCCTCTTCGGGGTCCGGGCCTTGGTGCTCGACCTCCAACGGGGGAGCGTCGGCGTCACCCGGCAGCGCCGGGGGCATCGCAGCCGGCACCCGTTCGCCCAAGGCATTCGGGTCGACAAACCCCGTGACCAGCTCAGTCAAGTGCATCTCTCCTGCCGCGATGCAGTCGCCCAGGTGCAGGACCTCGGCGATCACCGCCGGGCAGGCGGCGAGCGCCTCGGCACGCGCGTGGCGCCCCTCTTCGATGCGCTTCGCCAACGCCACTTCGTCGTCGCGGGTCAGCAGGGCCCGGTACGCCATGTCCCGCAAATAAAGCCCTACGGGGTCGCGGGTCCGATCAACTTCACTCTCCAACGCCGTCCTCAGAACGTCCTCGGCCTCCTCGGGGACGTCGTCATCCGACGGCTCGGCCCGCAGCAGAAACGTATCCGGGTCGGGGGGCTCGTCGAAGACCGCGATGCCGATGCCGTTGAGCACGTTCACCACCGCCTCGAAGCGGTCAATATCACGCCCGCCGTCGGGCAGGTGGTCGTCGATCTCGCGATAGGTGAGAAACCCCTGCTCCCTGGCCTTGTGGATGAGCGCTCTCAGGTCTGAAGGTTTCGTCTCCGCGTCCATCGGTGTCATCAGCCCGGTCGAGTTATCACGCCTGCCATATCGGACCATCATAGACGAAGCTTGGGTCGCTGTGGGATACGGCGACGCACCGCAGCTTTCAGGCACTTACGCCGTGTACCGTGAGCGTACCGGGCTTCGAGGGAGGAGAAGCGAGCGACCCTGCAACTTATGGAAATCCATTGATGTTCATGGTGAGGGTGTCCAGCGTGTCGGGAGTGATAAAGTAACCGTCGGACTCGCGCACGACGAGTCCAAATGGGAAATATCGGGTATAGTGAATTACACATCACTTTCAATGGTAGGAGTCTCGCGTGTCAAACTTTATTGAATTCCTGAAGCCTCGCTGGCCCCCTTTTATTATTGCATTTATTGCCGGACCTCTCTTCTTTATGTGGATTGGCTGGTTGGTGCCAGGAGGCGAGATTGCGAAGGCTGAAACGAAAGCACTTGTTTCATATAAGGCGCAGCGGTGTGTCAAGCGAGCATTAGCGGATCCCGAGGTTACCCCTGACATGCTCAACGAATTCTCAAAGCGCCGCGAGATTGCTGACAAGCATGCAGTGATGCCCGGCGATGAGAAGGCCGACCCCGGTGTCAGCAGCGAGTGCAACTCTCTGCTTGCCGCTAAAGCTTAAGGGTGATTCCAATATAGAACACGCCGGCGGCTGTATTTCGGACTGGAGTGGTAACGCCCTCGGGCTTGAGTCAGACGGCAGCGTCATTGCATCGGCCAATCAGCAACTTCATGAGCAGGCACTTGAGATTTGCAGACTTAAGGATCCTGCACGATGAAGAAACTTACGTCAGCGCTTTTATTCAAGGTTCATTAATACCGAGACAAGTAGAGAAAAATGGTATCGAGTAACGGAGCAGACGAGGCCGCCTTAGAAAGATCGTATTCAGTCGCGCCGCCAGTGGATGTGGTCACTGCCGAGGGGTTGCTGAGGGAAGCAAAACGGATCATGGATCAATTGGGCGTGGTCTTCTTTCTTCGACAAGGCACATGCCTTGGCGCAATCAGGGACAAAGGTATCATTCCGTGGGATGATGACGTGGATCTTGGATCAGTACTCGGACTTCATGGCGTCACAGAGAATACGATAGATACGGTTGCCTCGGCCTTTAGGGACAGTGGGTTTTTCGCCAAGATTGAATGCAACGACCACTATATAAACGTGGCGATGATGAAGTCCTCAACGAGGATAGACTGGGCCTGCTACAGGATCATCGACGACAGTATATTCCACTACCCTGGGGTTCGGATCCCCGCCAAGCTTTTTACTCGACTGAAGGAAATCGACTTTATCAGCGCGAAGTTCCTTGTCCCCAATCCACCCGAAGAATACTTGCGTTTCAAGTATGGTGCAGAGTGGATGACCCCAAAGAAAGTGGGGTTTGAGAAAGACGTTTTGGAGATGATTCCGGATGCTCCTCCCCCTGGCAGCGGGGGTAGACTGAGACGTTTCCTCAGCAAACACATATCGCAATGGCGTGCCGGTAAGCTAAGGGTCGTTGATCATGAGGATAAACCAGTGTTTGGCGCTGAGGTCAGGATTACCGGAGTAGGCCGTTCCAGGACCAATAAGCTTGGCTACACGAAGTTCTATCTGCCTAGTGATGACTGGTACGCGCTCGTTATCAAGTATGACAACCACGAGGAAGTGCTCTACCAGGAGAAGATGATTCGAGGTCAAACCTACATCTACAGACCGGATCCCTTAGCTGTTTCCGGGCGGCTCTGCGTCTTGTCCACGGAGTGAACTGCCATGATTTTAATACGACATACAATTCAATGGGAAAGCCAGATAGAAAAGGAAACAGGTCGATGATACGAGTGTATGCGGACATGGTGGCCGATCTATTTCATTATGGGCATGTTGAGTTTCTGAGGCAGATCAGTGCCCTGGGGGACTATGTCTTGGTAGGAATTAATGCTGATGATGTGGCAGAGGCTCATAAGCGCAGACCTGTTCAGACGATGGAAGAGCGTATCGCGTCTGTTGCTGCCTGTCAGTATGTGGACGAGGTGATTCCCAACGCCCCGTGGGTATTCGACCCCACTTGGATCGAGAAGTACGACATCAATCTAGTGGTACATGGTGACGACTACTCTGATGAGCAGCAACGCTATATTTACAAGGTCCCCATTGAGATGGGCATATTCCAAACGGTCGCTTATACAAAAGCCATCTCAACCACGAAAATTATTCGTCGGTGCAAAGAGTCGCAGCTTGGGAAAAATGCCGTCAATAGTTTCGCTTTGGCGGAAAGCGAGACCGAATGCGCCCGAACGACCGCTCTTGGTCGGGAGAGTAGCCCCGGTCGCTAGCGGACGTTATCAATAGGTCAACGACAGGTTGACGTTGGATGAAATGCTGAGCGGATTCTCCCCTGCGGTGCCGGAATATTGCCGGGGCCG
The DNA here is from genome assembly GCA_046760105.1 of Acidiferrobacterales bacterium. GTDB lineage: Bacteria > Pseudomonadota > Gammaproteobacteria > Acidiferrobacterales > SPGG2 > JBHIDJ01. Next base: position 3,580 of record JBHIDJ010000220.1, read on the forward strand.
ATCCAGCCCTGGTGTACTCAGTCAGGAACCTACGTCCACGGACGCCTCCAGATAGCTCACTAAATACAACTACTTAGAGATGCCCAACTGCCTTCGAGATGCAGTGCTTGGCCACAGTACCCGTCGGTTGAGGACCTAACTCATAAACGACTCCAGTTAATTTCCAAATTGCCGAACGATCATACGGAACCGACACGTAGCTAAAACGTAACTCGGCTAGGCTCTTTGGGACTGTTTGACGCATTGCGTAGCAGGCTTCGGAGTCATGCGGGCGTTGCAAGGCATTGATTTAGTTGAAACCCCAATGTGACCTGCTGTCTTCGAACCAGGTGGTCGGGGGTTCGAGTCCCTCCGGGCGCGCCAGGATCCCTTGAGCTTCGAACTGCCTTAGTTCCCTAAAACATCAAATGACTGCCAGGTCAAAGGCTCAAGCGAGAAGATTGGATCAGCAAAGCTGCGGAGCGGCTGCTCGAGCCGACGCCGCGAACTCTTAGCAGCATCCACGGCAGTCGCCCTTTCGGTGTACGCATCTTCGCTCAATAACTCGGGGGGCAACGTGCCCCCCCGAGAGAAACAAGAGGTGGTTATCCCACCCAGACGTCATTCAATTGATGGTAGATGGTGGGGTGCATCTTGAAGTTGTGCACCTTGTTGCTGCCGGCGGTGAACACCGAGCGCCACAGGGGCTGCACGATCACTGCATCGTCTTGCAGGATCTTCTCCACCTTCTCCATCTTTTTCCTGCGCTCATTGACATCCAGTATCGCGCCGGCTTCGTCCAGGGCCCGGTCGAACTCCGGATTGTTGTAGTGACTTTCGTTCCAAGGCACCCCTGAGCGATACCCCAGGTTCAGAACCATCACCCCGAGGGGCCGATGGGTCCAGCCGGTCATGCCGAA
>JBHIDJ010000221.1:0-4432 GCA_046760105.1 Acidiferrobacterales bacterium
CGCCTCCACATCAGGTGGAGCAACGCGGTTAAGAGGGTGATATCTGATAGTTCGTCATTGCTAAGACTGTATACGTCTGTTCAGGCAACTAGCTTCACGACAGTAAAACGCTGCTACCATCGTAGCTTTGTTCTCACAAGACTTCATCAGATCCAGACTAGCCAACTATTCCCTGCAGTCGCGCTCCAATTACTCGCACCATCCGTGTATCAGCACGCGCTCTACGTCAGCAAAGTTATGTGCGGTAGAGGTAGCCACCAATGTCATGCCAAGCTGTCGTTCGAGTTGGGTAGCCGAAAAGATGCCGCGTATCGTAGACTGGCCACCGTTATTCTCCACAACAACGAGATGCTTGCGCCCCACCCTCCTAAAGGTGGCGACGATGTGTCCTATCGTTGCATGGCGCACCTTTTCAAACTCCAGGTCTTTCAGTTTGTCGATGGGTTCCATGACATGTTTCACAAGGACGTCATCACGGCAACACGTTCTGTACGTACAGTCCAATGACTGCAGATAACGGATAGGTTTTTCGCCCTGAATATCATAGGACGTCACTAATCCGATCACCTGTGATTCGCTATTCAGAACAAATAGCGAGTGAACCCCACAATGAATCATGTACTCGAGCGCCTGATCGATGGGCGTGATATCCCGCACCGTAACCGCGGATGCCTGCTCCAAGTCGGTCATCACGTTAAGGGCGTTATCATCGAGACTGATTCCCATGAATCTGTTCTGTATCGGTTTGGCCAGGACGGCCTCTCCGGAAATTGTTGCTAGAGGTAACGATGGATATAGCGGCGGCATGTCCAGCTCCTTCATTTGAGTCGTACGTTTGCCCATAGTGGGGTGAATAGCGAGTGTTTCAGCGCGATTCCTTCGCGAAGACGGCCGTAACTTTTTCTAAACGCGGCGCTCCTGCTTCAACCGCTCGTTCTCTCGACGCAACTAACGTAATGTCTTGTCATGTGGCTTCAGATGGTCTTTGCCGGAGAATGCACGGGTAGGACTCCTCTGAGGCTGCTCTATGTCGAGCCGATATTCTATGAAGAATTCGTCCGTGTTCTTTCTGGTCTGTTGTTTTTTCTCCAGTGCTACACATGCGTCCTCGAGATTCTCGAAGGCTGCGAGCACTATGGTACGCGAGTGCAAATTTGGAGAGCGATGAGAGCTCTTGTTGTTAGTCGGTCTACATGTAATCCGTTGTGATAACGTGTACATTGCTGTTACTCCTACGATCCTGTGCTGCATAATTGATCCAAGGAAACTACTTTTGTATGGGGACTCGCCAACAAGCCAAAGGCAAGCGGGAATGCAGTAATAGAACGAAGAACAGTTTGCATGATGTGCTCGCCTGCTTGTGTTAACTAATTAACATAACAAGCATCTATTGCTGTTGCCGAATGGGACCGGCAGCTGACAAAGAATCTTTCACCCGTTATTGTCATAGACATGACAGCGATGCGCAGTATCGGTAAGCGTAAAGCCCCTAGCGCTGCACAATGCTAGTAGCGACTCGGGTCGTCGGTGGTGTACCGGTCGGCATCGATGATGCTGGGCCGTTAAAGACGGAAACTGCCCATGTTCCGGTCTATGGGGTTACCATGACTCGATGTTTTATTTGGATCCGATACTTATCAGCACTTGGCCCGTACGTGGGGGACAAAGACAGACTGAAGTCGTTTCAGGCTGACACCAGGCCTGCATAGCCGTATTGGGCTTACTTTTATTTTCATCAGGAGTCTGGCCCGAGGGGCTAGGAGCGACCCTTGATCCCCCCGTTAGGCACGACAGCGGGGGACCCTCCGGCGCCTGTCTCGAAGCTTGGCGCACGACGCACGCGCTCAACGGCACGCGGACACGTCTCCTAGACGTGTGAAGAAACCCCGCTGTTCGATGGCCAGTTATGCCCGAGGCCAGGTGACGCGTGGGTCGAGTGGACGGCTTGGGAGTCCAGGGACATTCGGGCATTTTGCTTGCGTATTCACCCGCCTTCCGCTTGAATGCGTTACAGCTCTCCAGGTGTGGTTGTCGGTTTTAATTCAATCGATCCGGCCCCATACTTACATATATGAACGACAGAAGGTCTAGCCGGCAGGCATGCCAATGACGACTGTTGACACTAGACATCGCCGACGCGAGGACAAGGATGCAAGTGACCTCGGAACCCGGTTGCAACGCGTTAGCCGTGGGCGATCGGATGTTGAGGTGGTGTGTATTCGTCGCGCGTGCGAGTTTGCCCAACGTGCCCATGCGGGACAGACTCGTGCTTCCGGCGAGCCCTACATCCACCACTCCCTGGCGGTGGCGCAGATACTGGCCGATCTCGGTATGGATCATGAGGCGATTAGTGCAGCCATCCTGCACGATGTCGTGGAGGACACTGCGGTTTCCTTGGGGGGTATCGTCGAGGAATTCGGCAGCCAGATAGCGCGTCTCGTAGACGGCGTTACCAAGATGGACGTTATAAGAGAATTGCCTGACACCGCGGACGCCAGCAGAAAGGAGGGGACCCAGGCGGAAAGCCTGCGCAAGATGCTCCTGGCCATGGCCGAGGATGTGCGCGTGGTACTCATCAAGTTAGCCGATCGCCTGCACAACATGCGAACGCTGGATGCGCTACCAGAAGACAAACAGATGCGCATCGCCCGGGAAACAATGGAACTTTTCGCACCGCTGGCCAGCCGCCTCGGCATCTGGCAGATCAAATGGGAATTGGAGGACCTGGCGTTCCGCTATCTTGATTCAGCAGCCTACCGGCAAATCGCTGACTCACTTGCCGAGCGCCGGGTGGACCAGGAGCAATACGTCACTCGCTTCGTGCAAACCCTGCAGAAAGAGTTGACCCATGCAGACATCGAGGCAGAGGTCACAGGGCGCGCTAAACACATGTATGGGATCTGGCGCAAGATGCGACGGAAAAATCAAAACTTCCACCAGATCCATGACGTGCGCGCGGTGCGCGTGTTAGTCAAGACTGTTCCTGATTGTTATGCAGCGCTGGGCGTCGTGCACACCGAGTGGCAGTTCGTACCGGGGGAATTCGACGACTACATCGCTACGCCGAAGGAAAACAACTATCAGTCGCTTCACACTGCCGTTATTGGTTCTGACGGTAAGACGGTGGAGGTGCAGATTCGTACCCATGAGATGCAGCGTCAGGCGGAGCTGGGCGTGGCCGCGCATTGGCGTTACAAAGAAGGCACGAAAGAAGACCAGGCGTTCGATAGGAAGATCGTGTGGCTACGCCAGTTGTTGGAGTGGAAAGACGAACTTGCGGAGGCCGGTGAGTTTGTTGATCAGTTCAAGTCCGAGATCTTTGCGGACCGTATCTACGTCTTTACACCAAAGGGTAATATTATCGATCTTCCTCAAGGTGCGACACCACTTGATTTCGCTTACCACATTCACACCGAAGTGGGTCATCGCTGTCGTGGCACCAAGGTTAACGGACACATGGTGCCCTTAACGTATCAATTAAAGACAGGTGAGCAGGTGGTGGTTTTGACCGTCAAGAAAGGTGGTCCCAGCCGCGATTGGTTGAATCCACACCTGGGTTACTTAAAGAGCTCACGTGCGCGCGGGAAGGTACAGCATTGGTTCCGCCAGCAAAACTATGAAGAAAGCGTCAGCGCGGGACGTAGCAGCTTCGAACGGGAGCTACACCGGTTGGGGCTTACTGACATTAACTACGAAAGGCTTGCACAAAACCTGGGATTCAGCAAGGTGGATGATTTTCTCGCCACGATCGGCCGCGGTGAGCTCCGTACCTCGCAGGTTGTCAGCGCGATTCAGGAGATTGTCGAGCCCAAAGCACCGGAAGAAGAGCGGTTGCCGACCACGCCGTCGACCAAGCTGTCTGAAACTTCCGCGGCGATAAGTATCCAGGGGGTTGGAAACCTGCTTAGTCGGATGGCCAAATGCTGTAGGCCCGTTCCCGGCGACCCTATAGTTGGTTTTATCACGAGCGGACGCGGTGTGACGATACACCGCCGTGATTGTCCCAATACACTGCGCTATTACACGGAGGGTGATGAACGTCTGGTGCAGGTGAGTTGGGGCCGGGAGGTTGGGAAGACCTATCCCGTGGATGTGGAAGTTACGGTTTACGATCGACAGGGATTACTACGTGATATCGCCTCTGTGCTTACCAACGAAAGGATAAACGTGGTTTCAGTTAATACGCTATCCGACAAAAAGGCCAACATTGGACGGATGCTGCTGACCTTGGAGATTCCCGATATCGAGACGCTCAGTCGTGCGCTCGCGCGCATCGAACAGCTACCAAACGTTATGGGTGTGCGGCGAAAGATACGTTAATGCGAAGTCTGCAATTACCAGGCGTCTTCATCCTCGTCCAACCATGACAAACCTTCGCCTGTGTCCTCCTTCCCTGAAACAAGCGCGACTGAAGGCATGGGCACCAAACGCC
>JBHIDJ010000222.1:0-4376 GCA_046760105.1 Acidiferrobacterales bacterium
CCTGTTCCGTGTTCCCCTTCCTTGCGGCCTCCTGCAGCGGCTCTGCCAGCGCCGGTGACAGCGCCAGGTAAATCATGCTCAACAGAAGACAGATACGTAGGGTTAGCTGTTTCATCCCGTGCTTCCCCAGACTCGTAATCACGGTACCAGTAACCGCCACATACCTGTGTGGTGGATACGAAGGACGGAGGGCAAAACCCCTCAGAAGGCAGAAAGAACTGCCAATGGCAGGTGGCTAGTGGTTGGTTGTTCGGGTTGGGCAGAGCAGGGGCTTAATCGTATTGCAAGCCGACTGGGCGTCCATTACCTGCCATTGGCAACATTAGAGCATCGCATCCCGGCAAGAGCAAGAAATCTCACTTTAGGGGATGGTGGTCAGGAGTTTTTAGCACGCGCCCTTCTGCTCAATTGAGGATCACGCCGCCTTTGTTTCAAACGGCACCACCAAGCCACTAGCATAAGGTACAAATCCCCTTGGGGACGCCATTTTATTCCTACCTTCGACCCCGGTTCATTTGTGGGTAAACTGTTGCATCGGTGTCATGCCATTGAACGTGCTGAATCGATCCGAAAATCAGCCAATCCCCATGTCACCGTGAACATGTCGGATAGCGTAGAAAAATGGCTGGAAGGACTTGGTCTAGGGCGGTACGCTGCCGCCTTCGCCGAGCAGCAGATCGACCACGATGTTCTGTCTGAGCTTACGGATGAGCACCTCAAGGAACTCGGTCTATCTCTCGGGGACCGCTTGCGATTGCTAAAGGCCATAGCGGCTTTATCGACGGATGAGCATGAATCGTCTGACTCACTAGCATCTATACCTTTCGAGACAACCTCACCCCTGCCTGACTCCGACGCGAGTCTCGCCGCCTGGGAACGCATGCCAGGCGAGCGCAAGCCAGTGACCATGCTCTTTGCCGATATCACCGGCTCGACTGCGCTCACGGAGAAGCTCGATTCTGAGGAGACGCACGATCTTCTCTATGGGGCAACCCATCGTATGTGTGAAGCGGTGGAGAACAACCGGGGTACGGTGTGTCGGTTTATGGGTGATGGGGTGATGGGGTGATGGGGTGATGGCGATGTTTGGGGCGCCGGTCGCAAGTGAGCACCACGCCGTTGACGCCTGTCAAGCCGCGTTTGAGATGCAACATGCCATCCGCGATTACGCAAAGGAGTTGGAAGCGCATCACGATAGTGGTGTCCAAATTCGGGTTGGGCTGCATTCCGGCGAGGTGGTGGTGCTCACGGTTGGCGAAGGCGACAAGGTGGAGTATGACGCCTCCGGCCCAACGGTGCCGATAGCGGCGCGGATGGAGCAGACGGCCGAGCCGGGAGAGATATATCTGACGGCGACCACCCATTCACTCGTCAAGGAACGCATCGAGGCGGTGGGGCTCGAGCCTGTTTCAGTCAAAGGGATTTCAGAGCCGGTACAGGTGTTTGCCCTGCAACGCGTAAGGTCTGTTGAAGAAGCAACCATTCAGGGTTCACGAACTCCCTTCGTCGGTAGGCGTGGGGAGCTGGCTCAGTACACGTCACTTTTGGAGACGTGCTTGAGCACCGATCTTGGTGGGTCTGTTTGTGTTCGCGGTGAAGCGGGCATTGGCAAGACTCGCTTGGTCGAGGAGTTCACACGTATCGCCACGACAAAGAGCGTAGCTTGTCACCGTGGGCTAGTGCTCGACTTCGGGGTAGGAAAAGGCCAGAACGCAATCCAGGCCTTGGTGCGAAGTCTGCTGAGTATTCCGCTTGCATGCGGCGAGCCCGAACGACAGCAGGCAGCAGACGCCGCAACTAGTGAAGGGTTGCTGGATACCGATGAGCGTGTCTATCTCAACGATTTATTGGACCTGCCCCAACCGCCCGAACTCAACGCCCTTTATGACGCTATGGATAGTGCCACCCGCAACCAGGGTAAACAGGAGGTGGTGGTCAAACTGGTATCAAGGGCGAGCGTTAAGCAGCCCATTTTGATTATCGTAGAAGATGTTCACTGGGCCGAGCCCATCACCTTGTCTTATTTGGCCGCGCTCACCAAAGCGGTTGCTGGGTGTGCTGCAGTTCTGATCATCACTTCGCGTATTGAAGGTGACCCGCTAGACCAGACTTGGCGCAATAGCACTGAGGGCAGTCCGTTCATCACGATTGACCTGGGTCCGCTCAGAAAACAAGAGTCGATAGACCTTATTAAACAATTCATCGACTCGGGCGATCCACTTGCCCAAGGCTGTCTCGAGCGTGCGGCGGGCAATCCGCTGTTTCTCGAGCAGTTGCTGCGTAACGCACAAGAAGGCTCGGTAGAAGGTCTGCCCGATTCGATACAGAGCCTGGTACTGGCTCGCATCGACCGGCTAACGCCTACGGACAAACGCGCCTTGCAAGCGGCTTCGGTCATTGGCCAACGCTTCGAGGTCGATATACTACGCCACTTGTTAGAGGAACCGACCTATGACTGCCGGGAGTTGGTCGAGCACAACTTGGTGCGATCGGCAGGAGCGGCTTATCTTTTTGCCCACGCTCTCATTCAGGAGGGGGTGTATGGATCACTCTTGAAGCGTCAACGCCGCAACTTACACGGGCGGGCCGCGCAATGGTTTACCGACAGCGACTCGGTGTTGCATGCCGAACACCTCGACCGGGCTGGCGATGAAAAAGCGCCGGCCGCCTATCTCGCCGCCGCCCGCGAACAAGCCCAACAGTACCGTTATGAGCGGGCGCTTGAGCTTGTAAATCGAGCCCTCGAAATCGTTCCAGACGCGGATAGCTTTGCGCACAAATTTTTCCAGGGAGAACTCTTGCGCAACCTGGGGTCGGTGCCGGAATCGATCGTCGCTTATCGACAAGCGAGCGAGCTGGCACTTGGAGAAGCCGACCGCTGTCGCGCATGGATCGGTGTCGCGGAGGGCCTGCGGATTACCGAAGAGCACGACGAGCTGCTCGAAACGCTTGATCGCGCGGAAACCATCGCTAAGGCGCACAACATTTCGCCAGAGCTTGCACGCATATCTCAACTTAAGGGCGGTGTACATTTTATGCGCGGCGAGATCGATGATAGCTTGCAAGCGAATACGCGGGCGCTAAAACACGCACGCGATGCTAGCTCTCCAGAGCTGGAAGCCCAGGCGCTGAGTGGTCTCGGTGACGCCGAATACGCCCGTGGCCGCATGATTTCCGCATACGGTTATTATCACGAATGCGTTGAGCTCGGTCGCGAGCACGGGTTCGGTCGAATTGTGGCTGCCAACCTTGTAATGCGAGGAGATACGCGTTTCTTCAAAAACGAAGCCGAGGCGGCGGCAAAAGACTTTCGCATGGCCGTCGAGCTGGCGGCGAAGACTCGCCAACCACGGGCCGAGATGCTCGCCCTAGCGGAAGCCGGCTTCTATATGTGGGAGATGGGCCATCTCGATGAAGGAAGGGAGGCGAGCACAAAATGTCTAGATATTGCCCGTCGCCTCGGTTCACGACTCTTCCAGGTCATTGCAATGGATGACCTGACCAACGTGGCCATCCAGGAGGGTCGTCGCCTTGACGCAGAGGCGCTGGTGCAAGAGGCCATTGGTATCATGCGCGAATCCGAATTCATCGAGTCGATGATGGGGCCGATAATATTCGGTAAACTGGCACTTGTCGTCGATGATCCGAAGCGGCGCCGCTTGGCATTAGAAGAAGGCGAAGCGCTGCTTGGCAGCAAAACACTCAGCCACAATTACCTTTTCTTTTACTATGAAGCGATAGAAGTGTGCCTGCAGATTGCCGAGTGGGGTGAGGTGGAACGGTACGCCAAAGCGTTGGAGGACTACACCCGTGATGAGCCGTTACCCTGGAGCGACTTGCTAGTCGCGCGTGGGCGAGCATTGTCAGCATATGGTCGAGGGAGCCGCGACGATGCAACGATGCAGGAACTTCAGCGTTTGTATGAAGACGCAAAGCGCATGAGCCTCAAGGCTGCCTTACCGGCTTTGGAGGCGGCACTCTCAGCCGCGTGATCCTTCTTCTAATAGCTACTCTACATAGTCCCCTTCATATTGCGGCAGATCATCCGAGATACGAACCCACGGCTGTTTGTTTGCCGTAAAGATATGTGCTTGGGGAGACAGCCAGGCGCTATCATCCAGACTCCCTGCCTTTATGCATACGTGCTCCGGATCTCCGTCCATTTCGAGGACAATAGGAGAGTTACAGGTTGCACAAGATTTTCTCGTTACCTTATTTCCAGAATCACCCATTGAGTCGTAGCCACGTAGCGACCCGTCAATCGTGACTGCGGTACGCAGAATAAAGAGCTCGACTGAAAACGGACCTCCGGATTCCTTCTGACAAGCTAAGCAATGACAAAAGAATGTTAACTCAGGTTCGGCGCGGCCTATGTA
>JBHIDJ010000223.1:0-4324 GCA_046760105.1 Acidiferrobacterales bacterium
GCCTATATGATGAAATCGGTGGACGAGATAGCGAAACACTGTCTGGAGGCTATCGACCCGGGATTTGCGTCTTCGGTGCGTGCGGGTGATGCTTTTATTGCCGGGGAAAATCTGGGCGTAGGCTCGTCGCGCGAGCAGGCACCACAAGCGTTGATGTTGCTCGGCATCCGTGTGATGTTGGCGAAATCCTTCGCCCGCATTTTTTATCGCAACACCTTGAATCTTGGCCTTCCGGCACTCGTTTGTTCACAAACCCACCGCATCAACACGGGTGACGCGCTCCGCGTCGATCCCATGGCGGGAACGGTCGAGAACCTGACGACGGGCGACAAACTCGATTGTGAACCGCTGCCGGAACATCTCATGGAAATGATTAACGATGGCGGATTGCTGCCGCATCTCAAGAAAAAACTCGGTAGGACGTGAGGCGTGAAGGGACCACGTGGACCCATCAGACGGCTGACCGACGAGATGCGCAAAGAAAGTCTTCGCGCCACTCTTTCCGCGGCGCCGCAGGAGGACGACGTTTGGGTATTCGGTTATGGGTCGTTGATGTGGAACCCAAACGTCACGTTCGTTGAGCGACGCATCGGTAGCGTCCGGGGATATGAGCGAAGGCTTTGCGTCTGGAGTTCGCGTGCCCGCGGTACAGCTGTAAACCCCGGAATTGGTTTCGGTCTCGAGCGTGGCAAGGGTGGCTGTTGCGGTATTGTTTATCGCCTTGACGGGGAAACGCTTGATGCAGATCTCAGGGCCTTGTGGGAGCGGGAGATGACAACCGGTATCTACCAGCCTCACTGGCTGCCGGTCGAGACAGGAGAAGGTCACATAAGCGCGATCGCTTTCGTGGTTGACCCGGAACATCCCCAATACGCCGACGGTCTTTCACACGAAGAGATAGCGGAGGTTATTGCTCAGGCCTCCGGCAACTATGGGCCTTGCAGCGAATACTTGGAGAAAACGGTACAAGAATTGGTTGCCCTTGGCGTCAACGAACCCGAGTTCAACAAGCTTCTCGCACTTGTAAACGCCCGAATAGAATCGAGTGAATGACATAGCGTAAGTGCTCAAACGTCGAGCCGGGTGACGATCCACTTGGCTGCAGACAATAGCCGTATATCATCGCCAGGCCGTCCTATCACTTGGATGCCGACGGGCAGTTGATTCGCTCCCTTGCTGAACGGAATCGTTACGCAGGGGACATGCAGGAGCGTCCATAGCCCGTTAAATATTGGATCACCGGTAAAGTCGAGTCCGGCTGGGGCTTCGCCGGGAGCGCTGGCGGCAAGCAGTACATCGTTACCCGCAAACAGCTCATCAATACTTGTACGACATTTGACGGCGTGCGCTACTGCCTTGTCGTAGTCAGCGGCGGGAATCATTGCCGCATGTTCGAGAATTTCGCGTAACTCAGCGCTAAGCTTGTCAGCGTGGTTTTTGTGCTCCCAGTCAAGCGCGCTCACCGCCTCTACGTGCATGATCGTTTTGTGCACAGTGCCGAGATCAACAAACTTATCAGGTGGGTCCAGCTCGGTGACTTGCGCGTTTTCATTTCCTAGGCGCATGGCGGCGGATTCGACGGCATTGACAGTTGCCGTCTCCGCCTGCGCCCAGTCCGGCAGGCGGGCGAGACCGATGCGCAATGCCAAGCCGGACCAACTCGGAATATCGGCAGAAAGCCCGTCACTAAGAGCAGCAGCGAGCCAAGCGATATCATCCAAATTGCGGGCAAAATGGCCAAGTGTGTCGAGTCCCGGCGCAAGCGGCTTGATACCGCGGGAGCTGAACGTATTGAAGGTCGGTTTGTAGCCGTAGATGCCGCAGTAGGACGCCGGTCGGATGATCGATCCCCCGGTTTGGGTGCCGAAGGCGAGCGGTACCATAAAATCAGCGACAGCCACGGCCGAACCGCTTGATGAACCGCCCGGGGTGTGCGCGGAATTCTGCGGGTTACATGTTTTACTGAACGGGTGCCGGAAAGCGAACTCCGTGGTCACCGTTTTGCCCAGAATGACACCGCCGGCCGCGCGCACGCACGCGACACAGTCGGCATCGGTCGGCGACCGATGATTGCGGTAAATCGGCGAGCCATACTCGGTCGGCATGTCGGTGGTATCGATAATGTCTTTGACGCCGACTGGCACGCCGTAAAGCGGCGACGTCGGCCCGCGGGCATCACACGCATGCGCTTGTGCCAGCGTGACATCGGGGTCGAGGTAGGCCCAGGCGTTAACCTCGGGTTCACGCGTCTCGATGCGTGCCAGACAGGCTTCAGTGAGTGCTACTGCAGTAAGACGTCCCTCGGCGATTCGAGTTGCGGCCTCGCGCGCCCCCAAGCGTGACGCATCCATCAGTTCTCCCTCATGCTGCTCCAAGACGTGCTAATACATTATGCCACGCGACGCATAAGTATTTCTTTGGCTTATTCGCCATGCGTTGCCTGCCTTGAAGCATCAGTTTATCGACAAAGATGGGACACTGAGTAAGATACTCTGACAACGTGTGAGGTTAAGAATATGACGGAGATGAAATCAGTTCCCCGACGGGGTTTCAGCCATGAAGAGTTCGAATTACGAGCCGAACGTGCGAGGAAACTACTGACCGCGTCGCAACTTGACGCTTTGTTTGTCACCACGGAGCCAAATATTCGCTATTTCAGCGGCTTCGACTCTCAGTTCTGGGCAAGCCCGACACGCCCCTGGTTCGTTGTGGTGCCGCGCGAGGGGTTGCCTATCGCCGTAATCCCGGAGATCGGGGAGCGCGGTATGGCTGCGACCTGGATTAGGGATATTCGCACTTGGCCGGCGCCGCAACCTGAGGACGACGGTGTGTCGCTGCTCGCCGACACGCTTTCCTCCGTTTCGCGGCGCTTCGGCCGGATCGGTGCCGAGCTTGGACACGAAACCCAGCTTCGGATGCCAGCAAACGACTTCTTGCGTGTGCGGCAAGCTATCTCCCCGTTGGAGATTGCGGACGCAACATCCGTATTGAGGACATTGCGTGGTTTGAAGTCGGAGTCCGAGATCGCGAAAATTCGCTACGTCTGCCAGATTACATCCGCGGCTTACGAAGCACTACCCGGAAAACTCAAACTCGGTGATACTGAGCGGGATGCCTGTCGCAAGATGCGCGTTGATGTTCTCGAGCGCGGGGCCGACAGCTCGCCTTACCTAGTGGGCGTCTCCGGTGAGGGGGGCTATGACAACATTATTATGGGCCCGACGGACCGTGTCATCCGCGAGGGTGATATTTTGATTATCGATACCGGTACGACCTTCGATGGCTATTATTGTGATTTCGACCGCAACTACGCCTTCGGGCGTCCGTCTGACGAGGCACGCAGGGCCCACGAGATTGTGTACGACGCTACCGATGCTGGTATTGCCGCCGCTCGTCCAGGCGCCACCACAACAGAGGTGTGGCGTGCGATGATGCAAATACTCGAAGCGGGCGGTTCGATTCGCAACAATGTCGGCCGTCTGGGTCACGGTCTCGGGATGCAGCTGACCGAATGGCCATCGAATAAGCTTGGCGATGATACGGAGATTTTTCCGGGCATGGTTTTGACGATCGAACCCGGTATGGAGTTTGCCCCAGGTAAGATGATGGTGCATGAAGAAAACATCGTTATCACGGAGAGTGGTGCGGAACTTTTGACACGCCGCGCCCCACCGCAAATGCCGGTTATTGATTAACTTAATCTAGTTGCTCAGCGCCCACGCGGTCAGGCCTCGTCATTCCAAAGCACTGCATCTGGATTCAGCGCCCGACCGCACTGTCGACGGTCTTCCTCGGGCATAACATCGTCGGCAGGCCATATGCCGGTCTCTAAAGCCTCAGCATAGGGAAGCGGCAGCCCGCGCTCACGCATCTTGCGTGCGGCGGCGGCGTGATCGTAGGCCAAAGGATGGTGTTCGATGGCGATACCGTCATCAGACGGACGTAGAATGCTGTACCAGACGCGCAGTGTGCCATCGTTAGCGGGAAGCCCGATGACCCCGGCGTTGTGCCACAAGCGTCCGTTCAGGATTTGAGTGAAGGGAACTCCAGAATGACCGGCAATGACTCCATCGGTGCCGGCAAGTTCGAGCTCGGTTAGCTTATCGCCCGTCGCGGTGGTGGGGAATATAAACCGATTTATTCGGCTTACGCCTCCATGTATGACGACCAGCCGGCGTCGCGCCATTTCGAAAGTTACTTGTCTAGGCAGCTCACGCATCCAAGCTTTGCCGTCTGCATTCAGCGCCCGGCGGGCGTAGGCATACCACTGGGTCGTTAGCAGATCGCAAGTGCTGCCTTCGGCAAAGCCACAACCACAGTCGTC
>JBHIDJ010000224.1:0-4292 GCA_046760105.1 Acidiferrobacterales bacterium
AAGACTACGTCGCCAAGAAAGTTCCCAAGGATATATCGGTGACGCTCGCCATTGCGGAAGGCACTCCGTACGAAGAGATCCTGGCCGAGGCCAAGAAGGCAAAGGTCGATCTAATTGTGCTGCACAGTCATATTCGAAAGCATGCGGACAAGATCCTGATCGGTTCCTGTGCACAAAAGGTAGTGGAGCACGCGCATTGTTCGGTAACCGTGCTGCGCGATTGATGCGTGTCCTTTGGCCGCGCGTCGTAATGACCTAAGAGGTATCAAGGTAACCCACGTTGGCTATGCGGTGGGCACGCGCAGGGTATTCCTTTCTCCAAAGCAGGTTCTCGTCTTTCTGTCCTACTAGTGACGTATCGCGATACGCTGCCTACAACCGGCGATCCGTAGCGGGCAGTCGATCCTGTTCTTTTTTGCATTAATAATGGAGTCGTCGTTGGCTATTGGGGTGATCGGCGTCCGAAAATTGATCGGGCTGTTCCAACTGGTTTTCTACGGATCCAGCTCCGAAGAGTACTTCACCACGATCGTCGACTGGAGCGGGTGCTCAACTTGATGAGTACGCACGATGAGGATTACGTGGCGGTCGTGGACGATTTGCGTGAACGTCATGTCGTCGGTGTCGTTTATTACAAGGACTTCGTCTCGGCGCATAACCGGCTCTCGGGGAGACCCGTATGGAAGAACGTGGCGAGACATAAAGACAGGTACAAGGTTCAAGAGCCAACTTGCAAGTTAGAAATCATTTCACTACTGTGACTCGCATTTCGTGGTTGTGTGGCAGGCAAGAAGGTGATTTCGCCGCGGCGAGATTGCACCGCGCGATCAGCCCATCCGAAGAGGGCACGGATCTGGACATAACGGCGACCGATGAGTAACAATCACGCAAATAACTCGGGAGTTTCCATTGAAGTTAGGAGGATCATTATGTCAACTCATATCAAAAAATTAACCACTGCTGCCGCCAGCGCGCTGATGGTTGTCGGTGTATCCTTTGCCGCGTTGACGGTTCCGTCGACGGCATGGGGCGCCGAATTCATTACTATCGGCACGGGTGGTGTAACCGGGGTGTACTATCCCACCGGCGGTTCGATTTGCCGCTTAGTGAACAAGGGGCGCAAGCAACACGGCGTACGTTGCACGGTGGAGAGCACCGGCGGATCAGTGTACAACCTCAACACGATTCGCGCCGGTGAGCTCGACATGGGCGTGGTCCAATCTGACTGGCAGTACCATGCCTACAACGGCACCAGCAAGTTCAAAGACAAGGGCGCATTCAAGGACCTGCGGGCGGTGTTCTCGGTTCATCCCGAGCCGTTTACCGTCGTAGCGCGCGCCGATTCCGGCATTAAGAACTTTACGGACCTGAAGGGCAAGCGGGTCAATATCGGTAATCCCGGCTCCGGGCAGCGCGGCACGATGGAGGAGTTGATGGACGCTTATGGCTGGACCAAAGACACGTTCGCACTGGCCTCCGAGCTCAAATCAGCCGAGCAGTCGAGGGCGCTGTGTGACAACAAGATCGACGCCTTTGTGTTTACTGTTGGCCATCCCAGCGGCTCCATCAAGGAAGCCACAACCACTTGCGACAGCGTGATCGTGGCGGTAACTGGAAAACCGATCAACAAGCTCGTCAAGAAAAACGACTACTATTTTCACGCGACCATCCCCGGCGGCATGTACCGGGGCAATGCCAAAGACGTAAAGACCTTCGGTGTCGGCGCGACTTTTGTAAGTTCCACCAGAACCCCGGAGCAAACCGTCTACGTCGTAGTCAAGTCGGTATTTGAAAACTTCGATTCCTTCAAGAAGCTGCATCCAGCCTTCGCACATCTTGAGAAAAAGAAGATGGCAAAGGATGGTCTGTCGGCTCCCCTGCATCCCGGCGCTAAGAAGTACTACGAGGAAGCAGGCCTGCGATAAGCATGTAGAAGCAAAGTGGGGAACGGCGATGCGGCCGTTCCCCTTTTCTTTTCGTGCATCCGGCGTTTACTCGACGTCTGCGAACGACCCTCAGGCCGAAAAGCGGCTCAGCGAGGTGGCTATGAGAAAGATGGCGGTGTTTGCTGCAGCGCTCCTCTGGCTGTTGGGCATAATCGGTGCGACCGTGGCTTCGACTGCACGTGCCGATGAGGTATTGATCGGTACGGGCAGCAGAACAGGCGTCTATTACCAAGTGGGCAGAGCCATTTGCCGTCTGGTCAACCGTCATGTCAAGGAGGTGACCTGTAAGGCGGAGCCCACCGCGGGATCGCTCTTCAATCTAAGCAACGTCCGCGGCGGTGCGATTGAAATGGGTATCGCCCAGGCCGATGCGCAATTTCATGCTGTCAAACACAGCGGCCCATTCGAATACCGCGACGACACCTACGAAGATTTGCGCGCCATGTTTTCCGTACACAGCGAACCGTTCACGGTGGTTGCACGGCGCGATTCCGGTATCAGTAGCTTCGACGATCTCAAGGGTAAACGCGTCAACATCGGCAATCCGGGCTCGGGTCAACGCGCCACCATGGAGGTGGTGATGGCCGCCAAGGGTTGGAAGAAGGAGGACTTTCTGTTGGCCGAGGAGCTGCCGGCTGCGCAGCAGTCGCTGGCGCTTTGCCACAACCGTGTGCAGGCGATGGTCTATACGGTCGGGCATCCCAACGCATCAGTCGGGCAGGCCACAGGCCTTTGCGACGCGTTCATCGTCGATGTCGGCGGCCCCGAAATCGATAAGCTAGTGGCGGAGAACCCGTACTACGCGCATGTCACCATACCCGGTGGCATGTACCCGGAGAATGAGGATCCGGTTCGCACCTTTGGTGTGAAGGCGACGGTAGTAACCTCCGCCGACGTTCCATCAGAACTGATCTATGCGATCGTCAAAGCTGTTTTCGACAATCTCGATCAACTCCGCAAAATGCATCCGGTGTTTGGCGGTTTGGAAGCCAAGGAGATGACTCGCGAGGGCTTGTCGGCGCCGCTGCACGAGGGGGCAGCGCGTTATTTTGAGGAGAAGGGCTTGATGTAGTACCGCGGGGCAGAGCCATCGAGGTCGTTCGCAATCGCCAACGCGGTGTCCACGCCAATATATTAAAGGTTGGCGGGAGGCAATGAGGAGCACAACACGATGAGTGTCGAGCAACAAAATAATCAAGCGGTTTCCGATAAGGAACTGCAAGAAATGATCGCTGAGGCCGACACGGGCGCACGGGCACCGGCAGGATTGCCCGCCAAGATCTTGCTAGCCGTGCCGTTTGTGTGGTCGTTGTTCCAGCTCTGGTATGCATCGCCATTGCCATTCATCTTAAAGTTCGGTGTATTAAACGACACCGAGGCGCGTGCCATCCATCTCGCGTTCGCAATTTTTCTCGCTTACACCGTCTACCCAGCGTTAAAACGCTCACCGCGGAACTATATTCCGATCCAGGACTGGGTGTTTGCGCTTGTAGCCGCGTTCTGTGCGAGCTATTTGTTCTTTTTCTACGAAGCGCTCTCAGACCGTGCGGGTGCGCCGACGCCTTTCGATATCGTGGTGGGTGTGTGTGGCATGCTTTTGTTGCTGGAGGCTACACGGCGCGCCCTCGGCCCGCCGCTGATGGTAGTGGCGTCGGTGTTCTTGATCTACACGTACTTTGGTCCCTACATGCCTGAGGTCATCTCCCACAAGGGGGCAAGCCTGCACAAGCTGATGGCGCACCAATGGCTTTCTACCGAAGGCGTATTCGGCGTCGCGCTCGGTGTGTCAACCAGCTTCGTGTTTCTATTCGTGCTATTCGGGTCTTTGTTAGATAAGGCCGGTGCCGGTAACTATTTCATCAAGACCGCCTTTTCACTACTTGGACACATGCGGGGCGGGCCGGCCAAGGCGGCGGTGGTCGCTTCGGGATCGACCGGTTTGATTTCAGGCTCATCTATTGCCAACGTGGTCACGACTGGGACGTTCACCATCCCGCTTATGAAGCGCGTGGGTTTTCCCGCTACCAAGGCCGGTGCGGTAGAGGTCGCAGCGTCCACGAACGGACAGCTCACACCACCCATCATGGGCGCCGCCGCATTTTTGATGGTGGAGTATGTCGGCATTTCTTACGTAGAGGTGATCAAGCACGCCTTCTTGCCGGCGATCATCTCCTATATCGCGCTGGTCTACATCGTCCACCTCGAAGCGATGAAGGCCAACATGACCGGTTTGCCGCGGCGCCGCACAAGAACGTTTGCGCAGAGCCTGTTGTCGTTTGTCGGCACCATCATCGGTCTTATGGTGATCACCGCCGTCGTGTACTACGGTATCGGCTGGATGAAAGG
>JBHIDJ010000225.1:0-4252 GCA_046760105.1 Acidiferrobacterales bacterium
ACTGGATTGTCACCAGCACGTGGTAGCTTTATTTGCAATTTGCAACATGGGCAGGAGTGCAACTTGGATTCGCTGGAATCGTTCGTTGTACGGATCTGGCTGGAGTACGGGCAGGCTGGGGAGCCGATATGGCGCGGGCATATCCGGCATGTCCAGGACGGCCGCCAGGCCTACTTTCAAGACCTGCAGGAAATGCGCGAATTCCTGGAGCAGGTGAGCGGCGTGCGTGGCCCCACGACCGAGCGGACGGTGGAGCGAGGGGACAGCAATTCCCGATCCCCACGGCGCCGGAAGTAGGAAGCGGAACAATCGAGGGAGGTCTCACGATGGCACGGGCACCAACACGGACGCGGTTGTCGATGCTTTCCCTTGCGGCGCTCGCTTGCGTTCTCGCCGCAGAAACGGCCGGCGCACAAGGGCTGCCGGCAAGCGCGGATTACACGTCATCGGCGTTCATCGATAGCCGACTGGCGGTATGGACGGCGGCGCAGCTACACTTGATGTTCGCCGCTTTTGTGCTGGCGGTACCCATGTTCGCCTGGTGCATCGAGTACATGGGTTGGCGTGCTGCGAAGCACGATAGCCAAAGCGCACAGCGTTACGACTGGTTGGCCCACGAGATGGCCCGGTTGCTACCGGCGGCGTACTCGCTCACTGCGATCACCGGTGCCCTGCTGGGCTTTCTGCTGTTCAGCGCCTATCCCAAGTTCATGAATTACCTCACGGGGGTCTTCGGTCCCACATTCGTGGTGTACCCGCTATTCTTCGTGGCCGAGACCCTGTGCCTGTACTTCTGGTATTACGCATGGGATCGGCTTCAGGGCGAACGCAAGTGGGTGCACCTGGTGCTGGGACTGCTGCTAAACATCTTCGGTACCATCGTCATGTTTATCGCCAACGCCTGGGCGACCTTCATGATGACGCCTACGGGCATCGACGGTCAGGGCAGCCTCGTCAGCCTGTATGACGCAATATGGAACCCGGGCTGGATGCCGCTTAATGTCCACCGTCTGATTGCCAACCTCACCTTCGGCGCCCTGCTGTGCGCAGCGTATGCTGCGTATCGCTTCATGATGGCCAAAAGCCAACAAGAGAAGGCTCTCTACGACTGGATGGGGTACACCGGCAATCTGATTGCCTTGTTCACCATGCTGTTCCTCCCTTTTGCCGGTTATTACTTCGGTTTCGAGTTGTTCGAGTTCTCCGCCACCTACGGCGTAACCCTGATGGGGGGCGTCCTCTCATGGTTGTTCATTATTCAGGCCATTGTCATCGCCGTCCTTTTCATTGGCGCGACCTACTATGCCTGGCTCTCGCTGTTGCGCATACCGGGCTCCGAGCCACAGCAGCGGTGGTCCCCGGTCTTCAATGTCATCCTTATCGTCGGATTCATCGTCTGGGCGACGCCCCATACCATGGCGGCTACCATCGAGGAGTCCACCGGCGGCTTTCACCCGCTCCTGGGCGCCCTGGGCGTGATGGCGCCCAAGATGATCGCGGTCACCCTGGTGCTGGTGGTGCTCTACGCGAGCTACCTGCTGTACCGCAGGGCCGGCCGGGTGCTCACCGTCCCATGGCACAAAACCGGCACCATTATCCAGTGGGGTGCCCTGGGCCTGACGGCTGTCGCCATTACCGCCTTAGGGATCTACGGCTATTTCGCGCCGGCCCACATAAGGATCGCTACCTCTATCTGGCAGATCATCGTGCTCATCGTCGGTATCGTGTTCACGTTCGTCCTGGACCAGTACCTCCTGCGTGGCTCGCGTATGGCGGCTGAGGTGCGCTGGGGCACCATGCCACGCCGCGGGCAGTACGTGTTAGTCGCCCTGGCCGTCGTCATCGTGTGGTTGATGGCGCTTATGGGCTACGCGCGCAGCGGCGCGCGCCTCAATTGGCATGTCTTCGGCATCATGGAAGACACCTCGG
Organism: Acidiferrobacterales bacterium; assembly: GCA_046760105.1. Taxonomy (GTDB): domain Bacteria; phylum Pseudomonadota; class Gammaproteobacteria; order Acidiferrobacterales; family SPGG2; genus JBHIDJ01. Next base: position 1,930 of record JBHIDJ010000225.1, read on the forward strand.
CGGGCGCCGGTCTGCCCACGCTGGGCGAGGCCGCGATCATAATCACCCTGATCACACTGATCTTCTTTGCCCTCCTGGCCGTCGCCTTTGCCATCTCCGGTTTGACGGGAAAAGCAGAAGGTGAGCGTTCCCCTGGCGCCCTGACGCAAGGAGAGTGGGCGTGAACCGGGCCTTCTTCTACGTCACCCCGATGGTGCCAGCCCTGGTGATTGTCGGGTTCTTCGTCTGGTTTGCAAACTGGATCCCCCAGACCCGCTGGGAGCCGCCCGAGAAACTACGCATTGAGGCAGGGATGGTGCCGGCGCAACTGGCGGCACTGGGCAAGATCATTGTTCGTCAGCGCGGCTGTTTGGCCTGCCATACGATGGAGCCGGGTGCTGGGGTGAAAGGCGCGGGTCGGGGACCCAACCTGACCAGGATCGCAATGCGGCGGGCTCAAGGCGTTTCCGGAGGTCCCGATAACCTGGCGGACTACCTGGTCCAGGCCCTTTATGAGCCGGGTGCGTATCTGGTCGAGGGCTACGCCAATATCATGCCGGCTTCCACTGATGCTCCGGCAAAACTTAGCTACGAAGAGGTCGTGGCGGTGATCAATTACCTGCAGTCCTTGGGCGGAACCCCCTCGGTCAAAGTGGGAGACATTCCAAAGCCTACCAGCGAGGCGCCCGCAGGAGCCGCCGGCACCCGTGCGGGTGCTCCCGGCGAAGCAGCCACCACCGACCCGGTGGCGATGCTTACCGAGCACGGCTGCCTGGCTTGCCACAGCTCTAAGCCCAAAGAAGTCCTCGTCGGACCGCCTTTTGATGCCACCCTGTTGAGGCAGGCCGCAGCCGAGCGCGGAGTGAGCCCTGAGGCCTTCGTCATGGAGGCCATCGTAAAGCCACGCGCTGTGGAGCGCGCAGACTTCCCCCAAGGTGTCATGCCCCAGAACTATGGACAGCAGCTCACGGCCGGCCAACTGCAAACCATGGTCAACTATCTGTTGGCGCCGGAGGGTAAGTGATGAAGCCCGGCCTCCCGCCTTGGACCCGCATCGATCTGCCGTTACCTACGGCCGTCTTCCTGCTTGTAGCTGGCGTGTTCCTCTTGTTGAAGCTTATTCAGCCCGTTATCCCGAACAGCGTCATCCTGCTGTACATGGGTTTTGTGATTGCCGGTGTCGTAATTCATATCACGTTGGATGATAAGCGCATGCGGCGGTTTGCGGATTTCTTCCTCATCGAGCGGAAAGACGAACCCCAGGCGATACGGCTCCAGCGCTGGGGCCTGCTGATGGTCATCCCCCTGACATTGGGTTGGTGGGTCTATAACGCGACCTGGCCCAGCTATGCGCCGCCGGTGGAGATTTTCCAGCGGCACCCCACCGCGGGCGAAGAGATCTTGGGACGGATCCAGGTGCCGGAGTGGGCCGCAGACCCTGCTAAGTGGCGGCCCTCGGCCATTGCCGAGGGGAAGACCCTATATGAGAGTAACTGCGCCGTGTGCCATGGGGAGAAGCTGGACGGCAAGGGGCCCGCGGCCGAGGGATTCCGCTACCCGATTCGGCCCGCCAACTTCCAGGATGTGGGCACCATCGCGCAGCTGACCCTCCCTTACGTCTACTGGAGGCTCGTCACCGGGGGCACTCAAAACCAGTTCAACAGCGCCATGCCGCGCTGGGTGGCACCCGCCGAGACGCCCGACGCCTCATCGCTTCACGGCTATGACCTTACGTCGGAAGAGGCGTGGAAGGTCATCATGTACCTCTATGATGCCACCGGTTTCGAGCCCCGCAAGGAATAGACCATGACCGGCTGCAAGTACGCGAGGATGTAATCATGGCAGATCGAAAGATTACGCGCAGACAGTTCTTGAAGGCAACCGGTGCCTTGACTGGCGGCACCGCGGCGGCGGCGGTCCTTCAGGCTCTTGGCGCGGAGCCCGTGTTCTCCGGTCGGACGCTGACGCCGACGGTCCGTATCGACAACCCGCTGGAATACTATCCGGAGCGGGACTGGGAGGAGGTGTACCGCAACCAGTATGCCTACGATCGATCCTTTACCTTCGTCTGTTCGCCCAACGATACCCACGCCTGCAGAATCCAGGCCTTCGTGCGCAACGGGATCGTGACGCGGGTGGAGCAGCCCTACGAGCACCAGGACTACAAGGACCTATACGGCAATCACGCAACCCGCGCCTGGAACCCTCGCATGTGTCTCAAGGGCTACACCGTCCACCGGCGTGTCTACGGGCCCTACCGGCTGAAATATCCCATGGTTCGCAAAGGCTGGAAGCAGTGGGCCGACGACGGTTTCCCCTCGCTCTCCGATAACCCCGAGCTGCG
>JBHIDJ010000226.1:0-4226 GCA_046760105.1 Acidiferrobacterales bacterium
ACACTCCGGGCGAAGACTCATACAATGCTCGCTCCCCAGCCGGCCACTCAACCTTGTCTTCGGGAAACCCAACGAACATCACAACGGGGGCTCCAGTGTGCTTCCGGCAACTGTTGCAGTGGCAATACCATGCCCACTCAGAGTCCGCGGCAGTCTCATAGCGCACGGCTCCACACAAGCAACCGCCGGTCGTCTTCTTCGTCTCAGCCATTTCATCCCCTCCCAAAGTAGCTGAACCTATCGTCCAACATCCTACGCCTGCAGAGCGCTCCCGACCAATACGAGCTCGAAGAGGAAGGCGACGGTATGTCCACTGCGCGTCACCTCTAAGAGATGACGGCTTTTGGCCCAGGCTGTGTCAAAACCCTACTGATTTTGAAGTTCCTGGGACAGTGCTCCACATCAGTGAGAGATTGTTAGCGCTTCAGACCTTAAGTACCACTTTGGTCGGGTACTGTTTGAAATGCAGGTAGTAGTTACCACCAACTCCTGTGCTTTTGAGTTTTGACACAGCCTCGGCCGTTTTCTGCTTGTTGGAATAAGGTTTTTCCGGCAGTTTGAGTGACTGCTATGCGCCAATGCTGCCTGCTAGAATCCGGTCGCGAAAATTTCTTGTCAGGCGTCTGCTTGGCGCTCGATAGCTGCCGTTGAGGTGGTAGAGTTCTGAACGGCGGAGGACGACCCACAGCGGCCTTTCGGTACTCGTTATCCCCAATGTCCGGTGTGGGGTACGAAGCAGACTAACGAATGTAAAGCACTTCAAGTTAAACTGGTGGACTGGCAGGGATCGAGCAGTACAAATGTCCGACCGCGTCAATCGATGGTTAGAGGAGATTGGTCTTGGCGAATACACGGCCACGTTCGCGGAAAATGCAATCGATGAGGATGTGTTGTCCGACCTCACCGAGGCTGACTTGGAGAAGCTTGGGGTCAAGCTCGGTCATCAAAAGAAGCTCCTCAAAGCGATAGCAGCGCTGGCGGGCGAGAAACCGCCAGCTTCAGTTCGGGCTTCCAGGGAGCCCACCTCACAAGCCCATGAACCAGACGAGAGCCTGGCGGCATGGGAACGACAGCCCGGTGAGCGAAAGCCGGTAACGACGCTCTTTGCCGACATCACGGGCTCCACGGCGCTTACTGAGAAGCTCGATGCGGAGGAAACCCACGACCTGCTCTATGGCGCGACACAGCGCATGTGTGAAGCAGTGGAGAACAACCGGGGGACGATCTGCCGCTTCATGGGCGATGGGGTGATGGCGATGTTTGGCGCTCCGGTCGCGAGCGAGCACCATGCCGTTGATGCCTGTGAAGCAGCCCTCGAGATGCAGCGCGCTGTTCGTGACTACGCGAGCGACGTCGAGGACCGTCACGGGAGCGGATTACAGATCCGCGTCGGGCTTCATTCCGGCGAAGTTGTCGTCCTCACAGTGGGCGAAGACGACAAGGTCGAGTATGACGCTTCAGGTCCGACGGTGCCCATTGCGGCACGCATGGAGCAAGTGGCACAACCCGGGGAAGTCTATCTCACTGCCGCTACCCACTCGCTCGCTGCACACAGAATCGAGACGGAAGGGCTCGAGCCCGTGTCGGTCAAGGGCATCTCCGAGCCTGTCCCGGTCTTCGCGCTTCGCCGGGTAAGGTCGGCCGAGGAGGCACGACGCGACAGAGCACGTACACCGTTTGTAGGCCGGCGTGCGGACCTCATCCAATTCCGAGGCGTGCTGGAGGCGTGTATCGAGGAACGCCACGGACAGACCTTTTACATTCGCGGTGAGCCTGGCATCGGCAAAACACGACTCGTCGAGGAATTCGCGGGCATCGCCGCAGAGAAAGGCGTCTCGAGTCACCGTGGTCTGGTCCTCCCTTTCGGTGTCCGGAAAGGCCAGGATGCCATCCGTTCTCTCGTGAGGAGTCTGCTCGGCATACCGGTTGAAAGCGGCAAGGTCGAGCGAGAACGGGCAGCGGGCATAGCAATCAACGATGGCCGCCTCGGGCCCGACCAGGCGGTCTTCCTCAACGACCTGCTGGACCTCCTCCAGCCCACAGAGCTGCGGGCACTTTACGACGCCATGGATAACACCACGCGCAATGAGGGCAAGCGGGTGGTGGTGTCGGCCCTGGTGACCGCAACCAGCAGCAGCCGGCCAGTGCTCGCCATCGTTGAGGACGTCCACTGGGCCGACGTCATCACCTTGGCGCACCTGGCCGCTCTCACAAGGACGGTGGCTGAGTGTCCGGCACTGCTCGTGATGACTTCACGCATAGAGGGCGACCAGCTTGACCAGAATTGGCGGAGCCGCACTGAGGGCAGCCCATTCATCACCATCGACCTGGGCCCACTGAGGAAGCAAGACTCGATTGCGCTCATCTCCGAGTTTATCGATGCCACCGACCCTTTGGCCGAGAGTTGTCTTGAACGGGCAGCCGGCAATCCATTGTTTCTGGAGCAGCTCCTGCGCACCGCGCAAGAGGGATCGGCCGCGAGTCTGCCGGATTCCATCCAGAGTCTGGTGCTGGCCCGGATGGATCGACTCGAACCTGACGACAAAAAAGCGCTGCAGGCGGCCGCTGTCATCGGGCAGCGTTTTCACGCCGATACGCTCAGCCAGCTCCTTGGGACGAGCAACTACGACTGCGGTGAATTGGCTAACCACAACCTGATACGGCCTGAAGGGGACGGTTATCTGTTTGCCCACGCCCTCATTCAAGAGGGCATATATGGCTCACTTCTCAAACATCAACGTCACGAGCTACACCGGAGGGCGGCCGAGTGGTATGCGGGCGATGATGCCGTACTGCACGCCGAACATCTGGCGAGCGCCGATGATGACAATGCACCAAGGGCTTTTCTCGAAGCCGCTCGCGAACAGACTAAGCATTACCGCTTTGAGCGGGCGCTCGACTTGACGGTAGGCGGACTGGCGCTTGCAACAGAACAATCAGACCAACACAGCCTGAGCTGCCTAAAGGGTGAACTGCTACGCGACCTCGCAGACATTCAATCCTCGATAACCGCTTATCAAGAGGCCCTCGAGAAGGCAGTTGACGATGTGCAGCGTTCCGATGCTTGGATGGGCATCGCCGCCGGCATGAGGGTGACGGGGGATCAGGAGGAAGGGCTTGTGCTGCTTGACAGGGCCGAGGCCGTGGCGACGAGCCACGACGATAACTCGACGTTGACGAAACTCCATCATCTTCGCGGCAACTTGTACTTTCCCTTAGGAAGAACCGGCGACTGTTACGAACAACACCGGCTTGCGCTGCACTTCGCCAAGCAAAGTGAATCCGTCGAGGATGAGGCGAGAGCATTCGGTGGACTAGGGGATGCGGAGTACGCCCGCGGTCGGATGAGAACGGCACACGGCCATTACAGTCGTTGTATAGACCTCTCCCGCAAACACGGGTTCGGCCGCATCGAAGTGGCCCACCTTGGTCAACGCGGTTTCACTCGCCTCTACTCAGGTGATTGGCGCGGCGCAAAGGCTGAAGGCCTTGCAGCGGTTGAAGCGGCCGCCAAGGTCGGTGACCGCCGCGTAGAGATGAATGCTATGGGGTGTGTACTCCACACAGTCGTTGACCTGGGTGAGTACGACCTGCTTGAAGCAGATGCAGAGCAGCAACTGGCCCTGGCCCGAACGCTTGGCGCCCGCGCATGGGAGCCGCTCGCGCTTGCATGGAAGGCTATTGGTTTGGGGGCCAAGGGGCGTCAGTCCGAGGCTCGAGAACTATTGATGCAGGCGGCCTCCATCACTCGCGAGGTAGGCCGTGCATTTAATGCGGGACGGGTATTCGGTGCTTTGGCTTGGGTGATGGCTAGCGACGCTGCCGTTCGGGAAGCTGCGTTAGACGAAGGAGAAACGGCTCTCCGCGAAGGCTCGGTAAGTCACAACTATTTCTGGTTCTATCGCTTCGCAATGGATGCGCTACTTAGCGTCAACGACTGGGCTCGGGTCGAGAGATACGCTGCAGCGCTCGAAGACTACACTCGCGATGAACCATTAGGGTGGACCGACTTCTACATCGCCCGTGGTCGTGCTCTCGCCGCCTTTGGACGAGGCAAGCGTGACGAAACCACAATGAAGGAACTGCAGCGTTTGGATGATGAAGCGGAACGTGTAGGGCTCAAGGTCGCCATACCCGCCTTGGAGAAAGCACGCTCGTCGACCTGAGTTGTATTCGTCGGTTTCCTGTCTGGGAGCGGACGTTGAAACGTCCAGTTTCCCCACGCA
>JBHIDJ010000227.1:0-4213 GCA_046760105.1 Acidiferrobacterales bacterium
GCCCCTGGTTCGCAGCGATGGCGGGAAGTTCAATCGAATGAGGTTCGACGCCACTAGGAAGCGGCTGCTCGTGCTGGACAGCGAGAGCGGCAGGCTCTACCTCGTGGATCTGAACAACGATACACCGCAGATGCACTTGGCAGCCGAAGGTCTGGGCTTACCAGCCGACATCGGCATCCATCCCAAAACCGCCGAACTCTACATCCCTGACATCAAGGGTAAACAGCTCTGGCGCCTCAAGTGCGACGATGTTCGATGCACCAAGCCCGAGGTCTTCACGCGAGCCGATGCGTTCCGCGCGCCCCGGCGCGTGGCTGTAGCACCGGATAACACGATCTGGGTTGGCGACCTGGAGGCACAGAAAATTTTCGCCATCGGGCCCGACGGCAATATCCAGCAGACCATTTCTTCTCTCGCCGGAGAACAATAGTAATCGCAGCTTAACAAGGCCCCACACAGACCGGTGCGGGGCACCTCACAATTACCTGCACAATCCACACAGCGTTTCTTGATGTAGACCAACGCCAGTACTGCGGCATCGTGCCAGCATTACCCACCGCATCGATCCGTTTAATCGCGTCTACCGCCGCTCCTCTGCCATAGTATCCGCAAAGCCTGCGCGATCGGCGCGACAAATTCCAACACGTACGCTATGATCCACTAAGCTACGCCCCTAACCAATTAAAAGAAATGCAAAGCATTATGAGAAAGACCTTTGTACTTTGTTCGGTCGCTTTCATCGGTGCCACGCTTTCAACTCCTTTACTCGCTGCTGACAGCGAAAACTTCTGGATGAAGACCGATCGCGCCAGTATCGGCGTCGGCGTCTTTTTCGTAGAGGAAAGCACCCAAATTAAGCTCTCCTCCGACACCCTGGGGGAGGGAACGAAAATTGACTTCGAGGACGACCTCGGTTTGGATGAAGATGAGGAAGTTGCTCGTCTAATCGGGCACTACCGTTTCAAGCCCCGGCATCGGATCGAGTTTAGTTACTTCAACATATCTCGCGATGGCACCGCGACGCTCCTGCGCGACATCCAGATCGAAGATACGATCTTCCCCGCGGGTAGCCGGGTCCGCAGCGAGCTCGATTTCACAGTTTTTAACGCTAGCTACGCGTACTCCTTCTACCAAACCCCCAAGCTTGAGCTCGGCGTTACTACGGCCCTGACCATCTACGACTTCGACTCGAACATAGTCGCGCCATTAACAAGGACTCAGGAGGACGGTGACGGGACCGCCCCGTTCCCGACGTTTGGCCTTCGTGTCAAGTGGCCGTTTAAGCCGAAGTGGCTGTTGGCGGCAAGCTTCGACTACTTCGAGATCGATGAAAGCGATGTCGAAGGCGAGGTCATCGATATCCTGGTCGGCGTTGAGTATCAGGCCTGGAAGAAAGTCGCCCTCGGGCTTGGCTACAATGACGTTACTATCGAGGCCGAGGACAAAGAAGATCTCGACGAGCTCGATTGGGACTATGACGGCTTCTTCGGCTACGCCAGGTTTTCCTTCTAAAGGCTTCGGGTGTGTTATGCACAATCCACCACATCCCGGTGAGTTCATTAAAGAGGTCTACCTAGAGCCTTTCAACATAAGCTATCGTAAGGTTGCGGAATTGTTGAAAGTATCTCCATCCACGTTCAGTCGGCTTATTAAGGGTGACAGTAGCATTACACCCGAAATGGCACTTAGGCTTTCGAAGACATTGGGCCGATCGCCTGAAAGCTGGCTCGCCATGCAGGACAATTACGATTTGTGGCATGCCAAAAAAAGAGTAAATCTTAGGGAAGTACAAAAATTGAAAATATCTGCTGCTTAACGAGCAGCCCGAGATCTCTGCGTCTGATCGGCCCAAAATGGGGCACTACGCGACTTCCTTTACCTTTAGCTCTATTCCATCAACCACAGGCAAAGTCAAATTCTTATAGACGCGAAACAAAATCCACTCTTCAAGGACCTCTTCAAGCTGTTCCCGGCAGATCTCAAGCGTATCGGCATTGGCATATACACCGTCAAAGCCCGGGATCTCCCCGTAATAGGTCCCATCATCGGACAAGATTTCGGACTTCGCGTGCCGCAAAGCAGCCTGAATATAGTCGGTTAACACCGTAACACCTCCGCCTCTGCGCTACCGCATTAAAGAGAAGCTCGTGGAAAGCGCCGTAGAGAAGAATAGCAGAGAATGAGCATACTATCCCAGTCCACATCCGCTCTTTTGTGCAATGACAACTCCCACGCATATTACCGTGTCCCTGATCGAACTGTCTGGGTAGCCAATCCCAAGGCCCACAAATCTTTGCCTTCGGTCGCCTCTCCCCCGACACCCCGGGGCTCGGCACACGCTTTAACTTTGAGGATGCCTGAACGGCCCGTCAACTACGTTTTTGTGACCGCTTGGCCACCGATGAAGCCGGTTGCAAACGAGACTCGTCCGCGCTCGGTTCGCTCTCGATAGCGGCACGAACCCGCGGAAGCGAATCGGGATGGTGCTCCTGCAGATAGGCGATCAACTTCTCGCGAATCTCACAGCGCATCTCCCACGCCGTCGGCGAGTCGGGCGCGGTCGCGAGCACGCGCAGGCGCATCGTACGCTCACCCGCATCGACCACCTGCAGGTTCCAGAATTTTTTGTCCCAGTGCGATGATGACTCTACGATCTCACCGACCGCCTTGCGCACCGCGGCCACCGGCGTGGTGTAGTCCACGTCCACCGTGACCTGACCCAGGATATCGGCGCCGCGGCGCGTCCAGTTCTGAAACGGCTGGCGGATGAAGTAGTGGATGGGGACGATCAAGCGCCGCAGGTCCCACACGCGAACGACGACATAGGTCATCGTGATCTCCTCGATCCAGCCCCACTCGCCTTCGACGATGACCACGTCCTCAAGCGTAATGGGCTCGGTGAGCGCGATCTGGAGACCCGCGAGCAGGTTCTCGGCCGCCGGGCGGGCCGCCATACCGAGCACGATGCCTGCCATGCCGGCCGAGGCCAGCAGGCTCGCGCCCAGCGCTTTGGCAGCGGGAATGGACATGAGCATCGCTCCCACCGTGATGACGAGGATTACAACGACCAGGGAACGCCGCAAGATGGCCATCCGGGTGAGGATGCGCCGGGCACGCAGGTTATCGCGCTCGCCGGTGAGGAAGCGCTGATGGAGATGCTCGTCGAGCACGGCTGTTAGCGAAATCAGCAGCCAGGCGAAAGAGAGTTGGAGGATGAGTGTAACGGTCTGTCGTACGACCGGGAAAACATCCGGTTCGAGGTCCAGTAACGGCTGCGCGGTTCGCCCAAAGAATAGGGGCAGTAATACTAGCCAAGGGCGAGCGCTGTGTTTGACCAGTGATTCCGCTACCTTGCTTCCCGTTCGCTTCGCATAGCGCGCCGTCATGCGAACGGCCACGAAGGCGGTGAGGAACCCCCCCACCACGGCCGCCAGCACGATGTGAGTATCGAGGGCCGTTATGAACTCCACCATGTATCTCCCCCCTTCTTTTGACGTCTCTAGGAGTTGACTACCGTTCTCTTGTATCTATGGTTGCCCGGCTTCGGACCAAAACCCTGCGTCGAGTCTATCACACAGCTCAAGCTGCTAGCCTTCCCCCGCATCGGATCGATCGTGGTTATTTCGACCTTTCTCGCGACGCTATAACGGTTCTCCTGAGCGACATCCAAGTTCGAAGAGACGGTCTTCATCGCGGGTACCAACATCGACACCAAACTCGGTTTCAAAGTCATTAAGACAGTGTACACCTACTCATTCTGCCAATGTGGAGCCAATGGGGTCGCGTCTTGACAATTATCACAACCGGAAGGGCCCAAACTGACTTAACTAAAATCACAGGGTCATGGAGCCGGAAAGAAAAAGAAGATAGTTATCGTCGAACTTACCCCTGAATCGAACGCCTTGTGTGGTCTGATCCATCTTGCCATCGCCCAGGTCGATGAAAGTGAAACCGATACTATAAATTCTATTGGGCGTCTCCTTTGCCCAGCCTAGCGCAAACTTGAACTGCTCATCGAACGGGAGGTCCGCCGTGCGGTCTTCATCATCAACGACTGAACTATCATAGGCCACACCAAAAGTGAACCATCTGTCATCACTCAGTTTGCGAGCAAACCCAAAACCGATGCCCCAGGTGTCATCCCAGTTGCGGTCGATAGTGGCGCTGACGGCGCCGCCTTGTATGTCGATGCGGTTTTCACTGAAATCCGACC
>JBHIDJ010000228.1:0-4206 GCA_046760105.1 Acidiferrobacterales bacterium
CCGAAAAAAGTTGTAGTGTTTTGCACCATTACCAATGCCCGTTGCCGACGCCATCGGCGCACGCGTATACGACCTGCCGATCACCCCAGAGAAAATCGTGATGGCGCTGCGTCGGACCGACGCGAAGGAGTAAGTCGCCTGTCAGCACCCGAAACCCCTGCTCTGAAGGAACCCTGAATCGCTTTCGAGATCGGCAATCAGATCAAATAGGCGTTGACCCGTATAACGCAATACTTTCTTCTGTATGCACGCGTGCATCCCACTTCTTGGCGCGTAGCCAGTCATCTTCGAGGGCCAGCGGGCTCCCTAAGGCGATGCTTGTCATCGGTTTGGCCAGCACGAGCGATTAAACAAGTCAAGAGTCTTCAGAACCCAGTTGGCATAAAACGGGCATCCGCGGAGATGAGTCTCTAGTACAGAAGGGCTTGCCAGAAAATACTATACTTTTCATTGGAGCCCTTTCTTTGAGGCCGGCGGGGGATACCTAGTGCGGCCAGAATGATGTACTGCGAAAGATTCGGTTTTGACGATGAGCGGCGAGCGGCGTTTCTGGACGTGGTGGAGTTGGGTGCACAAGATCAGGTCCTGGCCCACGATCTGCAGCGCGAGGTCATCGCCCCCAACACGGGTTCCATTGTTAAGGCGTTTTACGCGAAGATGCTCAGGCAGCCAGAATTCGCGTGTATTATCAACAACGGCGGATTCGATATCGCCAAGCTCAAACAGACTCAAACAGACTACCTGCTAAGCCTGGGTGTAGATTTTCACAAAACCTCCTACTTCGAGCGACGCCTGCGCATCGGTCTAGCCCACGCTTGGGCGGGCGTACCCTTGAGTCTAACCCAGCGTGCCTATCGACTACTTCAGCAGCTTCTAATCGACTGCATTCCAACCCAGGGCAGCGGCGCGCACCGACGAGACGCTTTTGTCACCTTTGTACTAAAGATCACCGCCCTGGATCTATCCCTGATTATCGAAAGCTATTACGGCGCCCAGGTCCAATGGCTGGAGGAATCAGTGAGCGCGTTAAGAGACGAAGGAGGGCGGCTCCACGATGAGGTGTCAACAGACACACTAACAGGGTTAGCGAGCCGGGGCCATGTCCTCGGACTCCTGGAAAAGACTTTGCGTGACGCGCACCATAACAACCGATCACTCGCCGTGATTATGGCAGACCTGGATTTCTTCAAGAAGATCAATGACCGTTACGGACACTTAGTTGGTGATCGGGTCTTACGCGGCGTCGCCGCGCGCATGAAATGGGCGGTGCGTGACTTCGACACCGTGGGTCGTTATGGGGGCGAAGAATTCATCACGGTGTTGCCCAACACCCAGTTGAATTTGGCCCGGGAGATCGCAGAGCGCATGCGCAAGCGGGTGGCGGCCGGTCCCATAAACCTCTACGGCCAGACGCTACGTATGACCATAAGTCTGGGCCTCACGCAGGCCCGGCACCAGGATACGGTCGATACTCTCATCGCCCGCGCCGATGCCGCCCTCTACGCCGCTAAACAAGCGGGACGCAACCGGGTGGTGGTGGATGGCGCAGACGCTTCCCCATAGGTAAAGTCCACCCGGCCTAAGGACCCGATCCAGCCACCCCTCTGCTGGCACCTATTCCCAAACAAGGATGGAAACGAGCAGGTCAGACCCGGCTTCGCTGCGATTGATGTCGTTCACCCACTCCCCCATCCTAGAATCTTGCGTTCCTCCGAGGTCTAGTGATTTCGAGATTTCTTGATCTAGATCAATGAAAAATAAGCGTACCTGGTATAGGTGGGATACGTTTCTGTTGCGCACAAGGTCCAGGGTGCGTTTCGGATCCCCCCTTTTACGTACGGAGGTTTAACATGAATGCTGCCAAGAAGACCACGGGTATCGCCTTAGCTAGCGCCGCTGCCGGCCTTCTCGCCATGGCAGTGCCTTCCGACGTTTTTGCCGTCGGGGGCTGTGCCGCCCCGCATAAAGCCAGCAAGCCCACAACGGCCGACAAAGGCGGGGCTTCGATAACCGAGGAGGCCTCAGAAAAGAAAGGCGGAAAGGCAGAAAAAGCTAAGCTTTAGCAGCTTATCGTAAGACTTGGACCGGCCACCGTGTAGGTGCCCGGTTTCATTTGTCTTTTCTGCTCATCTTTCTGGGTGAGGTAAGCTCATGGAGGTTATCCTTAGGGCTATTATTGTGACCGGACTGTTTGCGACGGCGGGTGTGCTGTTGACCGGCCTTCCGCAAATTCGAGGCCAATAACATTGACCATGTTGGAAAGCAACGAGCAGGATCTCTTGGTTTCGCTTAATCATTGATTTTGAGTGCTACCCTTGGTTCTAGTCATTTCGAGATTCCATCCCTTGATTTACTTGATCCCGATCAAGGAACTATTGTTGGCCAAACACTAGTCTAGCCCGCCGACAGGAGAGCTTATATGAGCACAGCGCTCTCGATCATCAGACGCGAACACCGCAACCTTGGCGCATTGCTGTCTTGCCTTAAGGCGTTGACGATGGATCTCGAGAGCGGTGAGAAACAGCCCGACTTTCGAACTTTTCACGGTATTCTCACCTATATCGACTCGTTTTTGGACCGTTTCCATCACCCCAAGGAAGACACCTATCTCTTCCCAGCATTAAGGCGTCGTTACCCTGAGGCGGAAGCGATCTTGGCTGAACTAGAGGAGCAGCATCGTCGCGGCTTCGCGCTACTGAATGATCTCCGGCGGGCCCTATCAGAGTATGAGTTCGTGGGAGCACCAGCGTTCGAGCGATTCCGTAAAGCTGTACTGGCCTATGTCAAGTTCGAGCGGGAGCACGCCCGGAAGGAGGAACACGAAGTGTTTCCATTAGCCCGCGAGCATTTGCAGCAGGAAGATTGGCAGGCGGTGGACGAGGCGTTTTCAGCGAACGAAGATCCCTTGTTTGGAGAGCGGCGCAAGAAGGAATTTGACGCGCTACATAAGACCATTGTCAATCTAGCTCCAGCGCCATATGGTGTTGGCCCTACATGGGATTCGTAGCCCGCAATCGATACCCGACCGGACCGATAAGAACTCTACCCTTGCCATTGTTCTAGGGCGCCGTGAATGTCTTTTCGGCATCCTCATTCACAGATAGGACACTCGTCGATTGAGGTCACCATGGGCGCGCGCGGTCACTTAATGCGTGCAACCAACGCAAAAGCGGCCCAGAAGCTCGCGAACTTGGCCCTCGCTGGTAGCAAAGTGATAGCAAACGAGGGCAGCACATGTTTTTGTAAGAGACGCAAGGTGACGCCGATGTGGTTAGAGGGATCGCGCCCATAAATAACGTGATCCCGTTCAGTCACACGACAGTGAAATCCTGGGCAGCCCGCGCGCCCTTGCCGCCTTTAATTCTCCGGGGGTCGTCTGCGCGACAGGCCTTTTAGGTAGCGGCCGAGGATGTCGGAGATTGCGCCGCGTTCCAGCATCGCCTCGATCAGGAAAAACTTGCCCCGTTGATTGATGGCACGGTTGAGGGCCTGCTGCAATTCCTTGCAGGTGGTTACACGCACGCCGCAGCCGCCCAAGGGAACGGCCATATCGGCGAAATGCCACTCATCTAGGTCGTTGAACTTGCACTCGGGCCGGAGCACGCGCAACATCTCCCAACTGGCGTTGTTGAACACGATGACGATCGGGTCGAGGCCATAACGTTGGCAGTTGCCAAGCTCCCAGCCGGTCATCTGAAACGCACCATCACCGACGAGAATCAGCGGGCGGTTGCCCGTTGCGATCTGGAGACCTATGCCGGCCGGCACACCGTAGCCCATACCGGCGTAATAACCGGGGGCGATCAGATCAGTCTGGGCTATCTCCATCGCAGTAAAGAGACAGTCGCCAACGTCCGAGGCGATTGGCATAAGGCCATGGGCGTCCATCAAGTCGTTGACGGCGCGCGCGATGGCAGTGGGTGTGATCTTATTGTCGTTAGCAGTAAGGCTACGCGGATACCGCACGCCGCTAGTGGGCGCACGCGAAGGGGGGCGGGCCTCGACGCGGGCGAGCATCGCGTCGATCAGGTCAGCGAGCGGCATCTCGTGGTACACGTGGTAGTCGAGCTTGACCTGGCGGTTGAAGGCATGGATGGCGCGGCCCATTTTGATCTGGCGTGCTGACACGCCAAAATTGGTATCGGACGGGATCACGCCCAACAACAGCAGGCCGTCCGAATCCTCCACAAGTCGCGTTAGCTCCGG
>JBHIDJ010000229.1:0-4187 GCA_046760105.1 Acidiferrobacterales bacterium
CGACGAGCAGTCCCAACGACTCTCGCGCCTCTTCAACATAAGGCCTATCCGGGGACATTCCGCTGATCAATTCGCCAGGGTCGTGGTTAAGAAACAACTCGAACACACTCGGCATCAAATACAGCGATCCGCCAAGGCAGATCGCGAATGCGATGACAATCAAGGGGATATAGAACCTCGCAAAAACCGCAAACCCGGATATGACAGCCACGCACCCATAGATCGCTGCCCAAAGGACCGGATCAGGGTCGTTAAATTGGACGGCCATGGCCAGCAGGAATAGCAGCGTGAGGCCGATGTTTACGATTCGTATTGTCATGATTCGCTTACCGATTATCAGGGGTGCGATGTCGTGTGTTCCTAGGAAACGATGACAACTTACGGTCGTACCTATGCGGATTTTCAGTCCCTTAACAATACTTCTTGGCGTTGGCAGGAGGGAAAACTAGTATAGCCGCCAGGCCGGACCAGGACTACGCCAAGGGCGGCGGCGTGCGTCTTTCTCTACAAAATGACGCACTCCCGCATAACCTCAATCTTGTGAGGCATTATCAGGCAGCTTTAAGAAAATAGGAAGCGAGCAGATAGGGTGCTACGGTGGCACCGGTCTCAGAGCCACCTGATCCTTTTTTTCAGAAATCACGGCCATAACGCACGCGCGGTGTAGACCGGTGTGTTCGTTGATGACCTAATCACTTTAAATTGATGATTACAAGCGATCTGCCGGAGACCTTGCTTAAATGAACCCGACCGTTGTGATCAATGTCGTGGGCCTAACCCCGGCACTGCTCGGTGCGCATACGCCCAATCTTCAGCGCCTAGCATCACAGGGCGGGATGCGAACTTTGAACACCGTGACGCCCGCGGTTACCTGTACTGCGCAGACGACCTTCCTCACTGGTCTTCTGCCTCGTGATCACGGGATTGTCGGCAACGGTTGGTACTTTCGCGATCTGTCGGAGATCTGGTTCTGGCGTCAGTCGAATCGGTTGGTCGCCGGCGAAAGACTGTGGGACGCGGCCCGCCGACGTGACGTGAGATTCACCTGCGCCAACCTTTTCTGGTGGTACAACATGTACTCGTCGGCAGACATCGGCGTGACACCCCGTCCTATGTATCCCGCAGATGGTCGCAAGATTCCGGATTGCTACGCTGCCCCCGCCGATCTGCGTGACGAGCTCACGGATCTGTTGGGGCGGTTTCCGCTCTTTCGATTTTGGGGGCCGGTCGCTGATATCGTGTCGAGCCAGTGGATCGGGCGTTGCGCCGTGCATGTGCGCAAGACGAAAAGCCCAACGCTGACGCTCATCTATCTACCGCATCTGGATTACAATCTTCAACGCCTCGGGCCGATCCATCCAGATCTGGCGAGCGACCTTCGAGCCATCGACGCTGTATGTGCGAAGATCATCGACCAGGCTGAACAGGACGGAGCAACGGTCATCGTGCTGTCAGAGTACGGCGTTACGGAGGTCTCAAACCCCGTGCACATCAACCGCGCGCTGCGCGAGGCCGGCATGATCCAGGTGCGTGAAGAGCTGGGGCGCGAGCTACTCGATGCCGGCGCCTCCTCGGCCTTCGCCGTTGCCGATCACCAAATCGCTCACATTTATGTGCGCCGACCCGAAGCCGTTGCAGAGGTGAAAGCATTAGCCGAATCCCTGGCCGGTGTGGAACGGGTGCTGAATGCAGAGACCAAGCCGGACTTCGCGCTCGATCACCCGCGATCGGGCGAACTGGTGGCGATCGCGAAGGCCGATAGCTGGTTTACTTATTATTACTGGCTCGACGATGCGGAAGCGCCGGATTACGCGCGCACCGTCGAGATTCACCGCAAGCCGGGCTTCGACCCGGTCGAGCTGTTCATCGATCCGGCCATCCGCTTCCCAAAGTTGAGCGTGGGTTGGCGACTTGCGAAGAAGGCGCTCGGTTTTCGCACACTGATGGACGTGATCGGGCTCGACGCGACGCTGGTCAAGGGCTCGCACGGTCGCATCACGGACCGGCCTGAGGACGGACCGCTCTTTATTACCTCGGAACCCGCGCTACTCCCCGAGGGGCCAGTGGATGCGACGTCAGTCAAGAACCTGATTCTCGATCACGTGTTCGGGCGCGACGCGCACGATTCAACGCCATGAACGACAACGTTGCCGTGGTCATGGAGCTTCTGCACCGCTGGCTGACACGCCAGCTGTCGGATGCGGCTGCCCGTTGGTTTGCCGAGAAACTGGGAGAGCTCCAAAGCAAGCCAACGGATAGAACGCTTTTTTTTGCCATCAGCCTGGTGCCGCGGAAGATCGGCAAGGATGACTTGACCCTCGACAATGCCGATTTTGCCGACGCCCACCACGCTCGGCGTGGTTGGACGCCCGTCGGCTGGAGTGTGGACCAGGCGGCGCGTCTGCTCCTGCTTCTCAGCGCCGGCGGAAGTGATGAGCAGTTTGCACGCCGGCTCGAGCAGCTGTGCCTGACGGCCGATGTGGGCGAGTTGGTGACCTTTTACCGCGGGCTGCCGCTTTACCCGGCGCAGCAACAGTACGTTCGGCGCGCAGCGGAGGGTGTACGCACCAACATGAAGGCAGTGTTCGAAGCAGTCGCACACCACAATCCCTACCCGGCGGAGCAATTAGACGAGGGCGCCTGGAATCAGATGGTGCTCAAGGCGCTCTTCATTGGCAGTCGCTTGCAGCCCATCGTGGGTCTGGATCGCCGCAGCAACCCTACCCTCATGCGCATGTTATGCGACTATGCCCATGAGCGTTGGGCGGCGCACCGAGATGTCAGCCCCGAGCTTTGGCGGTGCGTCGGGCCGCATGCCGATGATGCTGCGCTGGCCGACCTTGAACGGGTCCTTAACGAGGGGAGTGAACGCGAACGCGAGGCATCGGTTCTTGCCTTGAGTGCTTGTCCGCATCCGCGGGGGCCGACACTGTTGGCTACGGTCCCCGAGCTTGTCGCGCGCGTGAAGCGCGGTCAACTTAGCTGGGACATCCTTGGGGGACCGACACCCTAGCTAAAACGGAACGCGTTATACTGGGACGCTAAGAACGTGCAGGAGAACGGAGGGGACCATGACCATGAAATTCATCGATCCGCACATACACATGAATGCCCGCACCACGGACGATTACGAGCATATGGCCGCCGCCGGCGTTGTCGCCGTGATCGAACCGGCCTTCTGGGTGGGTCAACCTCGCACTGGTATCGGGACCTTCATCGACTATCTCTCCACTATCGTCGGCTGGGAACGGTTCCGTGCCGGCCAATTCGGCATTCGCCACTACTGCGCGATCGGGCTTAATGCCAAGGAGGCGAACAACGAGGCACTGGCCGCAGAGGTCATAGACATCCTGCCGCGTTATCTGTGCAAAGAGGGCGTGGTGGCGGTGGGCGAGATCGGGTTCGATGATCAGACCGAGGCGGAAGAGCACTGCTACCGGGCGCAGCTCGAGCTGGCAAAGGAGCTCGACATGTTGGTCATGGTGCACACGCCACATCGCGACAAAAAGCGCGGCACCAGCCGGAGCATGGATATAGCCGTCGAGCACGGTCTGGATCCGAGCCGGGTGATCATCGACCACAACAACGAAGAGACTGTGCAAGAGGTCTTGGACCGCGGTTTCTGGGCTGCCTTCACACTTTATCCGCACACCAAGATGGGCAACGAACGTATGGTGGAGATCGTCCGCCAGTACGGATCGGAGCGAATCTTTTGCGACTCCAGTGCGGACTGGGGGGTTGCGGATCCTTTGGCAGTACCGAAGACCTACCGCCTGATGCTCGAACGCGGTATCCGCGAAGAGCATGCGGTCGCTACCTGCTATGGTAATGCGTTGGCGGCCTATGGTCAGAGCGGACAGATGAAGGAGGGGGACTGGCTCAGCCCGCCGGCTATCGACCAGCGCACGCTCTACGAAGGCAACTCCGTTTTACGCGGCCAGCCACCCCGTATCGACGAGCCAGTGCGCGATCGTATGGAGCAGCTGGTCATCAAATGACTAAGCAAGAGCGAGGTTAGGGTAGAGCACCGTTTGACACGTAGTTTTTGGCACCAGTGTTTACGTGCCTGGTACCACGCGTTGTAAGGCGAGGGTGAGCACGAAACCCCCGGCCGCGAACCAAGCAAGCGGAATCTCTCCATGGCCGGCAATCAGCAGCGCGTCGAGTAAGCATATCCCGGCGAGCAG
>JBHIDJ010000230.1:0-4184 GCA_046760105.1 Acidiferrobacterales bacterium
GACACCTCCGCACGCAAGAGTGCTCCAGAAAAAGAGAAGCCCACTACAAGTGGGCTTCTCTTTTTCTGGAGCGCCCGCCGGAGAGACTTGTATTCCCGACAGACGTTCACAGGGCGTTGTCGTCAAGCTCTCGCCATCACAGGCAGGTACTCCACAGGCTGGATGCCGTATTGCCCGGCGGGGAGGACTTTGGTTATCTCGTAGGGCTCACCGCCCGGGGTTGTCTCGCGGGCGAGGTCAACCGTCCTTAGAGCGTGATAGCGTGTTCTGTCTGGTCTCAGGACGAGCACCACCTGGGGCTTGAGGCGCTGCGTGCGGTTCATCGTTCGCACGACACCGATTTCGTTAGTATTGAGAATAACGACACTGCCGATTGGAAAGATGCCTATGCACTGAATGAACTGCTCCACCAGTGCTGGATGAAAATCCCTTTGCCGCCATTCATACATCTTTTTCAGCGCATCGAGTGCCGAAATCCCGTCTTGATAGATCCGGTCGCTGGTAATGGCGTCGTATACGTCAACGATCGCCCCTATTAAACCGAATTGGCTGATCTGATCGCTCTTTAACTTACTCACGTAGCCGGTTCCGCTGTATCGTTCATGATGCAAACGCGCAACCTCAAGGGCCTGGTCCGGTATGCCACGGTTGTTTTCCAGGACTTTCATACCCATAGGGACGTGGCTCTTCATGATTTCGAATTCGCGGTCTGTGAGCTTCCCGGGTTTGTTCAAGATTGCGTCCGGAACCCGCATCTTTCCGATATCGTGTAATAAGGCTCCCATCCCCAGAAGATTGAGCCCTTCTTCGTCGAAGCCTAAGTGGCGGCCGAAGGCGAGCGCCAGGATGGCGACTCGGAGACAATGAAGGGCCGTATAGGCATCCTTCTTCTTCAGCTGCGCAAAGCAGATGAGTGCATCGGGGTTACGAAGCACACTTTTCGCCATACTCGCCACGACCGTTTTGGCGGTCGTAGTATCTAAGCTCTTCCCAAAGTGGACATCGTCCATAATTGTGTGAATCAGCGTGGTGGCCTGCTCGTGAGTCTCCTTGATCGCCTCGGCTTCTTCCTCGACAGTCGTTCGATCCTGGTAGACCCGCCTGGGACGAGCAGCAGTGGGCTTTTCTGCCACGACTCGAAGCGCGGGTTTTTGAGCTGTCTCCTGGGCCTCAACTCTCAGCGGGCGTGCAAGCGGCCTCGAAGTAGGTGCTTGCGGGGTCGTACCTGTCTGGCCATCAGTATCAATATAGACATGCTTACAGTACTGCTTTAGCTGGCTAATTTCCTCGTCGCTTGTGATCTCAAAGCCTTGAAATAGGAACGGGGTTTCGCGCCACGGGCAGTCGAGGTCGTAGACATACATACCCGCTTTCAGATCACTGACATCAACTCTCTTTTTCATGACCGTACCACCCCTTTTGACAAGGATTAGCTCCTTGGCTGTCCTTATCGGCCTCTATTGGGAATTTGGTGCTGACATGGCAGCGCGAGGTAGTTTCCGTCTACCCCACGCGTCCCTCTGCGGAAGGCTCAAATGCTGCTATATCGGCTCACGCCCCAGTCCGTGGGACAAATTCCTAAGCCTTACAAGCAGTATAGACCAAACTGCCAGGCGCGCCGTTGTGATCGATAGCAGAAGTACGCATGGACCGTGCCAAATTACTCAGAAATATGCCTCGGCACTGAAATAGTGGCAGCACGCTGAGCTAGTACGATGAGTTTCAGACACTGCAGGAATTGCTTGATTCCGCAAATCGAGTGTGGACAACATTCCGGCAAAAATCCGGTAATACCCCTGGTTAATGCGAGGGTTAGCTTCTAGTCCGAATGATGGCGAAGCCATCTCCCGAGGCGATGAGCCCCCCAGCATGCGGTATGTGGCAGTGAAGACGGTGGAGCAGCAGGACATCCAAGCGATGCATCGGGTTCGTAGTGAGCTTCTGAGTCACCGCACGGCGAAGGCCAATCAGATCCGGGGTTTAGTTGCTGAGTACGGCTTAGTGGCACCGAAACAGTTGCGGCCGTTGCGAGCGGCGATCCCAGAGTGACTTGAAGATGCCGAGAATGGTTTAACGAGCCGGTTCCGTTCGTTGTTGCACGGATTGTGGGACGATCTAAGCACATTGGAAGAACGGATCGAGGCGCTCGATGAAGAAATAAAACGGATCGCTGAGAGCGACCCGGATGCCGACGTCGGCCATCAGCCCTTGGGCTAAACCGATGTCACGACATGCAAGATATTACTCGACGGTAATGACCTGGCCGGTAATGGCACCTTCGACGCTCTTCGCGTAGGCTAGGCCGACACGGGCGGACGACACCGGCTCGTGTCCGGGGAAGAAGCCTTCATATTTTTTTGCTGATACTTGCAGAAGACCTGGACTGACCACGTTGATTCTCAAGCTCCGGGGCATCTCGATCGCCGCGCCAACAACAAAGCCCCCCAATGCACCATTGGCCGTTGCTGCGCCGGCGCCACCCCTGATCGGATCGCGGTCAAGAACACCGCTGGTCAAGGTGAAGGATCCGCCATCATTAATATGGGCAATTCCTGCAAGCACTACGTTCACCTGACCCATGACCTTGTTGGTAAGGCCGAGCATAAACTGTTCCTCGGTGAATTCGGTTAGGGGAGCAAAGTGGACTGCGCCAACGGTGCAGATAACCGCATCCACCTTGCCGGTTTTCTGGTACATCGCATCAAGGGAATCTCGATCGGTGATATCGGCATGAATGTCACCGCTGTTGCGGCCAACCTTGATGATGTCATGACGACCAGCGAGCTCAGCGCAGGCGGCGCTACCCACAGTGCCTTCTGCGCCCATCACGATTAATTTCAATGGACTTCCTCCAAGTGGGTTTTGTGATGCAGGATTATAGCCTGGACGAAGTTAAACGACGCACGTGACAATTGCAGTTAACGACCTCCATGCATTTTGCTAGTTCAATAGCCGTTCCAAAAAACGAACTGTAAGATTCGCATGACCGCTCCTGGTTAAGGACCGTCGCTCGTCGCGAACGTCTCCTTTGGGTCTTTCACACAACGTCGGTCGGATTCCGACCTGTCGGTAACCGGTCGGAAACGAACGTTCCCAACTCTGGGCGCATCCAACCCGAAAACTCACTTGCACCCAGCGATCACCTGGTTCGCAGTTCGACAGTCTTGTTGTAACTTATTGTATTAACGAGAGTTACCCCGAGACGCCCGTTGCCTTAAATGCACGACGGGGCATAACGATACACAATCGAGTCCCGCAAAGGGCCCGCAAGGTTTGTTGGCCTCAGTGCATGCGGTACGATCGAACATTCACTCGACGCCACCAGGAAACCTCACACAATGGACCGCCCCGTCAAACACCGCGAGACACACCCCTTTGTGGAAGCCTCGCTGACCTATCTTGTCGACACGGGGGAGAAGCCTGTGATCTATCCGTCCGAAGCCGGGGGCCGCAGCGAGCAGCGAACGGGGCAGTACGCGAATCATAGGGTCGCCATTCACAATGGCCGCCCAGACGCGAACCGATTTGCTCTTGATCGTGAAGGGTTCCTACTTACCGAACACGAGACCCGCGTGCAGGATTTCTATGACGAGGAAGAATTGCGAGCCGTGTACGACAGGGAGGTCGAGCACCTGGTCAAAGATCTCGCCCGTGCGACAAAAGTAGTAGTGTTCGACCACACCCGGCGGGCCGCGGCCGCGGCCACAAGAGATCGGCGGGCGGTACGCGAACCCGCCCGAATGGTACATAACGACTATACCGAGCGCTCAGCACCTCGACGCCTTCGCGACTTACTCCCCGCCGCCGAAGCAGAACAACGACTCAAGCGCCGGTTTGCCATCATCAACATCTGGCGGCCAATAGGCGACCCCGTGCAGACAGCCCCTTTGGCGGTGTGTGATGCGCAGAGCCTCGCGCGGTGTGATCTGGTCGTGACCGAGCGGAGGGCGCGAAATCGGATCGGTGAGATATACCAGATCGCGTTTAATCCCGATCACCGCTGGTTTTACTTCCCCTACATGCAGCGAAACGAGGCGCTGGTCTTCAAGTGCTACGATTCCGCCCGCGACGGTCGGGCGCGCTTTGCCCCGCACACGGCCTTCGACGATCCAACCAGCCCCCCTGGTGCGGCGGCCCGCGAGAGCGTCGAGTCGCGTAGCTTCGTGTTCTTCTAAAACGCGACA
>JBHIDJ010000231.1:0-4147 GCA_046760105.1 Acidiferrobacterales bacterium
GCAGCAAGAAAAGTAGAATGTCCCCTTTCTACCCCTTAAGGCCTCGATATTTCTTGGAAGATTTATTTCCAGTGCGGGCGATTGTGATCAGTGCGACGATGATCAAGCGCAAATTGCACTTTTGACAGCTATGTGGTCACTGGGCCAGAAGGCTGTCACCCCTTGGGGATGTGTTTGTGGGGATCGAAGAAGGGCACCTGTACAACAATAGCGGCAACCGGATCAGCGTGATTGGGAAGAGCCACCGTTAGCGACGTGCCTAATGTTGAATGCGAAACCGGGAGCATGGCAAGAGCGATATTGGTTGCTAGTCTCGGTGAATAGAACGCACTCGTCACGTAACCGATCTCTTCGCCGCCCGACGCGTCCTTAACCACATAGAAGTCTGGCGAGTACCACGTGATTGGGTCACCGCCCACGGTGAGGCCCACGAGGCGACGTGTCACCCCGCGCCGTTTGATTTCGGCACGCGCGCGTTTGCCGATAAAGTCAGGCTTGGCTAAATCAACCTGCCAGTCCAAGCCAACCTCAAACGGGTTGGTCTCTATGTCTATATCCTGGCGATACAACAAGATACCGCCCTCCAGTCGCCGGATATGGTTCGGCGCGATAACACGCAGCCCGAACTCCTCACCGCCCTCCATGATCAGATTCCAAAGTTGGTCGGCGTGCACCATCGCGTTGCGCAGGTAGACCTCGTAGCCTAATTCAGTGGAAAAACCGGTGCGGGAAATCACCAAGTCCATGCCGTCTTGTTCGGTCTGCCACAATCCGTAGTAGCGAATATCAAGAATTGCGTCACCGAACAGCTTGTGCATCAGATCCTTGGCCTTCGGCCCCTGGATTTGTAGCGGACTGACGTCGATCTCATCAATCTCGACCTCATAACGGCCCGGGTAATTGACACCCTTCGCCCAGAGCAGTACATCGGAGTCGCTAATGCTGAGCCATATTTCATCTTCGGCGATGCGAAGCAGTACTGGATCATTGACGATGCCGCCTTTCTCGTCACATAGGATGACGTAGCGGGCTTGGTTCACTGGGCATTTCCCATTGAGCTCACGGGTTACTAAAAAATTGGCGAAGTCGAATGCGCCTGGCCCCTTGATACGTATTTGACGTTCCGCGGAGACGTCCCACAGGGTGACATGCTTAGTTAGGTATTCATGCTCCTTGAGCAGTCCGCCCTCTGCCTCTGACGTGTAACACCGCGGCATATACATGTGGTTATAGACAGAAAAGGCCACGACGTCGTGTTGTTGGGTCAGGTGCCAAAAGGGCGACTTTCGTTGTTGCCCATTAATCAACATCCGCGCGTCGCTGGTTCCGCTTTGGCGCAGGTTGATCGGTACTTTGCGTTGCACGTTTCCCGGGATGTGGGGTTGGGTCACAGGCACGAACTCTCCTCTCCGGATGACCACTCGGCGTTAACTAAACTAAACCAACTTTAATCTGACGCAGAACTAGGCGCAATGGCGTCAACCTGGAGACCAGGGCAAAGCGGGGGGCTCCGCGACCGGATACGGGCAGGCGACGTCTGGGTCGCCGGCAGTCGGCACTACCACGATGGCGGATTTACAATGTCGAGCAGGATCTTGTAGACGTGCTCATTGAGGTTGCCGAACATAAGCGCCGCCCCGCCCTTCTCAGCTCGTACGACTTTGGCTGGCAGAGGGCAGGCTGTGGTCTTTCCCTTGCGGGAAATTCTGAGTACTAAATCCAACTTGGCGCCTTTGGTTAGAGCGACGTTCTTCGTTTCTATGAATGCACCGTCAAGACTGATGTCCCGGAGCCTGCACTTCTTTATTTCGCTACCATCACTTGCAAACACCTTTACGTCGGTCACGCGACGCTGAGCTAAACGACGGTTGGCTGGCAACGGTTTGTTAGTCAAAACTAGCCCATACGAACATCGATTCTCCCGAGAATGAGTATAACCCCGGCCCTTTCCCGTAGCAACGAGGCAAAAGGAAGGATGCGAGATCCAGGAGCTTACACAAAAGAAGAACTCGCGACCCTACACAGTCAGATTGTTTCCAATCTCGAACGAGCATGGGAGCTAACCGGTGGGAGTGAGGATCAGCTAACCCGTACGATGTTTCAGATTTCGCAGGCGGTGGCACGGGAATTTACGAGCGAGAAATAACCCTGAGGTGGGGCTTTCTTTTCAACGGCTTTACAATGCGGAGCAAGATATTGTAAACCTGCTCTTCGAGATGGCCGAACTTAAGCGCTGCTCCGCCCATCTCAGCCCGTACAACTTTGGCTGGCAGACGGCAGTGTGTGAGCTTTCCCTTGATCCGAATCTTAAGCACTAACCCCATGTTGGTGCCTTTGGGCAGAGCGAAGGTTTTGGTTTCGATAAATGCACCGTCAAGGCCGATATCGAGGAGCCTGCACTTCCTTATGTCCACACCGTCATAGGCAAGCACCTTTACGTCGGTCACGCGACGCGCACCGGAGCGACGTTCGACTCGCAACGGTTTGTTGGTCGAAGTTGCCTCCCGTAGTAACGGGATTTTCCGCGTGGGCGGAGACAATTTATATACGGACCGAACGCAGTCTTGTGCTTTATCCTCTTTTCGTTTACCAACCCTACTGCGCCGATCTACGTTTTTCGTTTCCCACCGTATCATTTCGCGGCGATCCGATCGTCTACGCCTCGCCCTTGTACGCCGTTCGCCAGGAGGCTCTGTCTTTCTCATCACGGTTTCCCGTGTCGTTGACGCGCCCCGCGCACACGCACGCCCGACAGGCCGTCGATGCGACCCCACTTGGCGGCGAGTGCCGCTGTGCTCACAACAGCCAGCGTCGCTGCCAGCGCGATTTCGATCAAGCGACTGCGAAAGCGCATGCCGTGCCCCCGTCTAGACGCTAGTCTAGCCAGTAATTAACAGGCTGCTTTCCCTAAAACCTCTGTGGGACTTAAAAGCGATGGCCGTGGTCCTAAAAGCCGACCCGGTAAACAGATAGCCTCGACAAGGTCCAATCCTTGCCAGAGCTTCTGAGCGGGAGGTGCGATACGAATACCGCCAGCTACACACGCACTCCGTGTGTCACGCCCTTTCCGTATCCCGTGTATGAGTTTACTAGTAGATTTTGCAGCAAGCATCCCGTTTTTCTAAGTGATTGAATTCTATTTAAAACGGGCTGCCTTACACAGTCAGATCGCGTCGAACCTTGAACGTGCGTGGGAAATAGCTGGCGGGAGCGAGGATCAGTTAACAGGGATGATGGTGCAGATTTCGCAGGTGGTGGCGCAACAATTTAAAGACGGGGAATGACTCTGAGGTGGGGGGGTACGCCGAGGCTGGCATCCCCTTCGTGAAATAAGCTTCAGGATGGCTTTACGATAGATCATAGAGCGAACAAGTTTCCCAGATAGAGCGAATCATATCTTTGGGCCGAAAAGTTTAATTGACTGCGGGTTATGAAAGTTCACTTTGTCTGGCCTAGTTCGCTCGACTTAGATTTTATTCTGAGGACACTTCCACAGGATACCCGGCCGCTTTCCAACCCGGAAACCCGTCGGCGAAGTAGTAGACTTTCTTAAAGCCCCAGGTTAGCGCCTGAGCACAGGCGTTGGGAGAGAGTTTGCACGACCGATCACCGCAGTAAATGACAACCTCCTGGTCCTTGTCCACTATCTCCAAAAGCGCCACCTCAGTGAACTTGCCCGTTTTCCAGCGAAGGTTGTAGGCACCAGGAATGTGACCCGGCGGAAAACTTCTTCCGCGCACATCAACGAACGGTACACCCCGCTTGTGCAACGCCTTCGCCGTGGCAACATCGATCTCCGTCGCACCCTTTACCTGATAGCCCGATGACCCCCAAGTCACTAGAGCGTGCCAGTCGCTTTCGCCAGTTTCCGCGCCGGCGGCACCGAAGAGGCTCAGGGCAAAACCAAGCACTACAGATATCAAAACCAAACGGCGAAAGCTGCTACGTGCGACACTCGCAGTCATGATTGCATCCTCCAATCCTTACTACACGGTCTGAATAAGGCTGCGCCGTTGGCGTGGACAAGTCAACACCCTGGACCCCGCTTCTACCTCACCCCTAAACAAGACGACTTCAGAAGAATCATGACATCACAGGGTTTGTTGTTAATGGTTCAATACATTTTTCATCATCGTTCTTCGGATCG
>JBHIDJ010000232.1:0-4141 GCA_046760105.1 Acidiferrobacterales bacterium
CGATCGCCCTTCTCCCAGCGAAAGCAGACGTTACCCGGCGCCTGCGGCCAGACTTGCGGCGCATCAACTGCACCCGCGGCAGCGGTGTCGACGATCGCAGGCAGCTCGTGGTAGTCCACTTCAACGCGCTCGGCAGCATCACGCGCCGTGTCGATGTTCTCGGCTACGACCATCGCCACTGCTTCGCCGACGTGGCGGACGGCACCATCGGCTAGCAGCAGCCGCGGCGGAGTGACGAGCGGCTTACCATCAGTCTGCTTGAGCGGGATCAGGCACCGAATGGTGCCGAGACCCGCTGCCTTGACGTCCTTGCTCGTGTAAACGGCGAGCACCCCGGGCACGCTGTGTGCGCCCTCGGTGTCGATCGAAACTACTCGCGCATGCGCGTAGGGTGCGCGCACGAAGTAGGCGCGTGCCTCTCCCGGCGCCTGGATGTCATCGGTGTAACGGCCCGTACCGGTCAGAAGCCGCGGATCCTCAACGCGACGTACGCCTTGGCCAATGCCAAACTGTCCCATACGCTCTTGATTGCGATTTGTCCCAGCTCGCCTTGTCGCTACGCTGTGGCTTGGTCACCCCGATGAAACACCGACCCCAATGGTGCTAGTCGGACCCAATAGATGCTCGCAGCCGGTAGTCCGAGATCTGAATTTCCTTGCCGTAATCCGCGTAGTCGCCCTGCTGTCTCTGCCAGCGGAACTCACCCCAGTTGATGTGCGCGTAATTCGGAGGTGACTCGTCGCTTGTCACGACGTCGAGCGGATAATACTCGGTGTCGTAGGAAGGGTTATAGAAAAAGGGCAGACTGTACCGCTCCCGATGTTCACTGGCGAGCACCCGGTGTAGCGGCGCCCTGTACAGGTCATTGGTCCAGACCTGCACGATATCGCCAATATTGACCACCAGTGCGCCGACCACCGGTTCGACATGGAACCACTCGGCGTTCCGGCACACCTGAAGCCCACCCACCTTGTCCTGCAGCAGCACGGTTATGGCACCGGCATCAGTATGATGGTGGACACCGAGATGACCTGTGGCGGCGGCCTGTTTGGTTTGACCGGCAGCCGTCAACGGGTCGTGGCAGGGATAGTAATTCAGTCGCAGGAAACTTGTGTGTTTCCCGACAAAGTCTCGGGTGAGGCGTTCAGATGGAAAACCGAGACCCTGCGCGATCGCCTCGAGCAGTTTCAGGGCAACGGCCTCGCAAGCGCGATAATACGCCATCATGGTTGCCTTGAAGTCGGGACAAAGTGCCGCATCCGGCCATTGGTTGTATCCGTCCCGCGTCAGGTTCACCGGATCGTCATCCGGAAGCTCCGGATGCGGTTTGTGGCCGAAGTCGAACACCTCCTTCATGTCCCTAATATTCTTGGTCAGCTCGCGGTTGTAGTAGCCGCGCGGATTGTCTTTGCTCCGCGAGATTGATCTCTTCGCGTCGGGTGGAAGGGCGAAAAAGTGCTTCGTTTCCCGGCAGACCCGATCAATCAGCTCCTCGGGAATCCCGTGCCCGTAGATCTGGAAGAACCCCCAGTCTTGGCATGCGGCGCGGATTCGCCTCACAGCCTCGTGACTGCGTGCGCCATCACCGCTGACAAGCGGCGCGACATCGATTACTGGAACTGAGTTATCGGCCATCATGCGACCCAGCCAAGGGCACAAACGCCGATTTTCGCATATTCCTTCTCTGACTCGATAAAAAAGCGCATTCCACTTTTCTCGGGTTTCCACCGTCGCCGAGCCCGTGTCTCCTTCGAAATTGTTGATTAAGCTTAGAATTGGTACTTGGGATATACCGCTGCCGTAAAATAAAAAAGGGAACGGCTCTAATTGGTGTTAAGCCAGAATCGAGGAGATGTTGCAAAAAACACTGAAAGAACTCTGGCAGGATGACCGTCACTGGCGTTTCGGCATCATCTATCACTGTCCCGAGGATCCACGAGTAATCGTTCGAAACCGGTTTATCTTCGGTTGGACCTGGAATTTCGGACACCCTAGAGTGATTCCCACCATGCTCTTGTTCATTATGCTCGGAATGGGGCCTGCACTCTACGCTGGCAGTGCCGGTTTTGCAGCGCCAACGGTTCTTGCGATCTTCGGAGTTTCTTTGGTGTTCCTCGTTTTAGTTGCTTACCGTATTTCGCGAAGAGAGAGGTGATGCCTTTGCGGCCTAAGTTGCGATAGACGGTTCGGGTGATGAATAAACACAAGATGTCGATCTTGATGGTATTGCTTCTAATATGTGGTCCTTGGGCGATATCGTTGGCAGACAAATGGGATGATGCGGACCGTGCGACGGTACGCTTAGGTCCTTCTTCCTTCAAGGATCTCCCGGAGAGCGTTGTTGTTGAGTTACTTAAGAAGGGATGCGCCGTACCACAATCGTATTCGTCGCCTAGCCCGCACAACGTTATACAAGGCGAATTTGCGAGAGAAGGGCAAAAAGATGTTGCTATTCTGTGTTCAAACGACAGATCCTCATCAATTGTGTTTGTCTGGGGTGGCCCCGCTGCCTGCCCATCTGAGATTGCGAAGAGCGCGGATAGAGGATGGCTTCAAGGGATCGGCGGCGGAAAACTAGGGTATTCCAGAGTTATACAGGCCGTTGGGAGATCCACAATTAGCGGTTATTTCAAGACATATGGTGGCCCGACTCCTCCGTTAATTGATCACGATGGCGTGGACGACATATTCGTTGAAAAAGCATCGGTCGTTCGGTATTGCCACGAAGGAAGGTGGCGGGAGCTCACAGGGGCCGACTAACGAGGTCTTCGTGGCGGGTGGGGTTTAAAGCGCCCGCGCGGATACGTATATTGTGTCGGTATGGCCGGGTTCGCTGAAAAGCTCAAAGTGCGCTCGCAGAAGCTTGGAAGCTATCCGAAACGACGCTGGTCGGCGCGCGTTGTGATGAAGTACACGCTGTTACAGCTGCCCGGGACCGCGCTGCTTGTTTTGATCCTGTTCCTAATCAGAGAGCCACTCGACATACAGCTTGGGCTGCTTTGGAGTATCGTCGCCTTTTGGGTGGCCAAGGATGTCATCTTATTTCCATTGGTTTGGCGTTCCTATGACCCCGAATTTCCCGCGGAAGCACACTCCCTCGTTGACGCCATCGGTGTTACGGTAGATCGGCTGGCTCCGTCAGGCCACGTGCGTGTGCGCGGCGAGCTATGGCGCGCAGAAGCCACCACAGACGCTCCGATCCGCAAGGGAAGCCGTGTGCACGTTCGTGAAATGCGTGGGCTTACCCTGCTCGTGGAACCTGAATCTTTGCGCATTGATGAACTTTGAGACAGGATCCCCTAAGTGTCTTATCGACTGCGGAAGAGGTGTCGGCAGTCTTTTCTTGGAGGGTAGAAAAGGTATGAGGAGTCTTTGCTGAGTTCAGAAACCGCGTCTCTTCATCCTATCTCATCTCTTGGATGCCGATTGCCTCGCGCAGGGAGGCAATCGCCTCCCCGGTGATGAAGTATTTGCCCTTGGTGTAGGTCTGCTTGTGTTCATCCCATTTCCAGTCCTTGGTGCGCCAAGTCACGATCCAGGCGTCAGGGTGACCGGTCACGGTTCGCACGCGCAGCAGGATCCAGGCAAGCTCGCCGCCCACATTCTCGTACTTCGTGTGGCCGGTCGCTTGGAGGAGCTGCTGGAAAGTCGCGGTGCCCTTGTTACCGTCGAAGTTCTCCGCAAAGACCCGCAACGCATTACAGGCCCGCTCCGGCATCCCGCTGATCAGTAGTTCCGCCTCCTCGACGCTCAGCGGATAGGATTCATTGCCTTCCGGATCCCAAGCGAGATCGGCAAATTGCGTCTTCGCCTCCGCAATGTCGGACGAGAGGATTTGTAGCAACTCTCGCCGGGCCGCCGGGCTCAGGCGTTGCAGATGGCTGTCATTAACTATGAATATAGGCATGGCCGTAAGTCCCTCCACTCGTGTTTTCGCCCTCTAATATCACGTGGTCGTGTGAATGTCACGCTGGTCCTAGAGCTTGGTGTTTTTTGGGGGGCGACAACCTGGTAACTGGCGATCTCAGAGTGAGAGGAAAACGGGCCGAGGGTCTTTCCTTCACGGCGCACCGTGAGCCTTGACGTTATGCGACAATACGCCGTTAGCAATGGAAATAAGATCTCTCAGCACCTGTCAGGA
>JBHIDJ010000233.1:0-4131 GCA_046760105.1 Acidiferrobacterales bacterium
GAGGATTCGACGCGGGCCATGGCGGAAATTGAAGAGCATCGGCCGGACATCCTGCTACTTGATCTGGTGATGCCGGAAGTAACAGGGTTCGAAATCCTGCAGCAGGTAAGGGCTCACTCCCAGCTGGCGCCCCTACCCGTCATTATCCTGACCTCTTCGACGGATGCCGAGACTAAACTTCAGGCTCTCGGCCAAGGTGCCACGGATTTCCTGGGCAAGCCGGTGGATCCCAGTGAATTGACACTACGGGTCCGCAACACGCTTGCCGCCAGGGCCTATCAGAATCAACTCGCCTACTATGATGCCTTGACGCATTTGCCGAACCGGAGTTTGTTTCTTGACCGGTTGGACTGGTTCCTACAGCGGGCGGAACGCAATGACGATAATCTTGTGCTGTTGCATATCGCCCTTGGCCAGTTCAAGCGCGTTTACAATACCTTCGGGCCACAGGTAGGTGATCAAGTCATCAAGCAGATTGCCGAGCGGATTAGTGCCTGTGTTCAGCCCTCAGATGTGGTCGGGCGCGGGATACATGAGGATAATGAGCTGAGTTTCCTGTTTCGCCTGGGCGTTGATGAATTCTCGGTGTTGTGCCCGAATATCGCTCATACTGAAAACGCCACCAAGGTGGCCTCCCGAATTCTGGGGGCCATGGAAATTCCGTTCGATGCCGATGGTACCGAGGTGTACATATCGCCCGGTATCGGTATCGCCAGTTATCCCAGCGATGCAAGCGATATGGCGGCATTGATCCAGTGCGCCGTGGGGGCGAGCGCCCAGGTCGATGCCCAAGAGAGAGGGGGCTTCCAGTTCTATTCGAGCGACATGAATGCCAAGAGCCGCGAGCGCCTGCAGCTGGAGGCAGACCTGCGCCATGCGATCGATGGTGAGCAACTAACGTTGGTCTATCAGCCGAAGGTCGATGTAAAGAGCGGTCGAGTAACGGGGGTCGAAGCGCTTGTTCGGTGGCAGAAACCAGACGGCAAGTTCATCTTTCCCGATGAATTCATACCTCTGGCCGAGGAGACTGGCCTGATAGTGCCCATTGGTGAATGGGTGCTAAAAGAAGCCTGCGCCCAATTGGCGCGCTGGCAGGCCCAGGGAGTGCGGATTCATGTCGCGGTGAATCTATCGGCGAAACAATTCCATGCCGGTAATCTGGTGCAATTTGTGGGCGACACCTTGAAGAGCAACGGCGTCGATGGACAGTATTTGACGCTTGAGCTTACTGAAAGCCTGTTGATGGAAAACGCCCTACAGGCGGTGGAAACCTTGAACCGGCTTATGGCATATGGGCCAAGGATCTCCATGGATGGCTTCGGGACGGGTTACTCCTCCTTAAGCTATTTGAAACGTTTTCCTCTTCATGAGTTGAAGATCGATCGCTCGTTCCTTAGCGGCATCACCAGCAACCGGCAAGACCGGGCAGTGGTATCCGCTATGATTTATTTGGCCCATGAGCTTGGCTTGCGTGTGGTTGCCGAGGGCGTGGAGAAAAAGGAACAGCTTGATATTCTTGCCAGTCTGGATTGCGACCAATACCAGGGCTATTTCTTTAGTCGACCTGTAGGCGCGCTGGACGTGGCTCCGATGCTTGCTGAACTAAGCGCTGGCGTGAAGACGTAAGACCCGATTGTCAGAGATCGCGGAATCGATGGTGAACGCTAATACAGTAATGCCGAAGCGCCACGAGCACCAACCCATCTGGTTGGTACGTTTTTTGCATCATTGATATAGCATACGGGGTTCCACCAGGAATCTACCTTTTTTGGCGGGCGTCCGCTCCGCCTCTTACGAACCACGGATTGTTTGTGAGCACAAGCCTATCCCGATGCGGCGTAGCCGCTTCGGTAGGCCGGAAACCGTCTTCGGCAACTCTGTCGTAGATCATCTAAACGACGGGGGGTGCGATCAAGACCGCCCATGCCTTAGAAGGGCACTTGGTGTGACGTTAATGGGCGTCAAAATACGTCACTTTCAGACAGAAGGAGCCAATGTAAGGAAGTGCACATCGAGCGCGGTGTGCGTACATTTTTTGTGAAAGTAGCGCGTGATACGCGCAATGATAAGCAGAAGGAGAAGACCATGAGACGTTTCCTGACACGAGTATTCACAGGAAAGCTACTTGTTCTGGCCTTCCTCGCTCTCGTATTCCATTCCTCATCTGCCTTAGCGACCACTGCCGTCATCGCCGGCGGGGGCGAGTCGTCTTGGACCATTCGGGATGACTTTTTAACAACCAACGGACTCCCAACCGGTGGCTCCTGTAACTTCGGTGGGACCCAAGCCTCGATCCTAGACGCGGAAATCTTAGGCCAGCTCGACGCGTTTGATTTTGCGGCGACGGTCTGGGTAAACAGCACGCCGGTCGGCGGATCGCTCTCCGTATCGGGCCAGACAGTAACATTCGCGCCGGTCACTATCGCCGGACTGACCGTGCAGATGCAGTACGAGGTGTTAACAACCAGCGCGACCTTGCGCAACGTCGTCACCTTTACCAATCCGACGACCAGTGACATCACGGTATCGGTGAACTATGCTAACAATTTTGGCTCTGACCCCGATACTACCGTGCAGGCCACAAGCAACGGGGACATGGTGTTCACCCCGGCCGATCGCTGGATCGTGACCGATGATATCAACCCCATGATCTCTGATCCCGCGAACACGACCGTCCTCTATGGGCCAGGGGCGCCCGCCGTGACGACATCGAGCGTCTCGCTAACCGTCTTTGTCTGTGCAGGCCCGCAGGGCGTGCTGGCCAATTACTCGATCACGGTTCCCGCGGGCCAGACCCGGGCGCTTATGTTCTTTCACCAAATCAACGATACGGCCGCTAATGCAGTGATGGCCGTGACAGTGTTTGATACCACGCCGGGGCTGGGCAGCAGCCCCTTGGTAGTAGGCCTTACACAAACGCAATTAGACCAAGTGCTGAACTGGGATTGGGATTTTGTGCCCCCCGACACCGATGGTGATGTTGACATAGACATCCAGCCCGGCAACAACCCCAACTCCATCAATCCGAAGAGCAAAGGTAAGATCCCCGTAGCGATTCTCACGACTGGCACCTTCGATGCGACTACTGTGGATCCTCTGAGCGTTCGGTTCGGACCCAACGGCGCGGCGGAAGCGCACGGAAGGGGTCACATTGAGGATGCCGATGGTGATGGCGATCTTGACCTCGTACTCCACTTCAAGACGCAGGACAGGGGCATCGCGTGCGGTGATACGGAAGCGTCACTATCAGGTGAGACATTCAATGGGGCACCGATCACAGGGTCCGACAGCATTGTTACGGTGGGATGTAAGTCGAAGGGCGGCAAAAAGTGAAAGAACAAAAAGGGAAAGAACAAAAGCAAATAGGCCGAATCCGGCTGGGACGCAGAAAGAACGTTTAACAACAATTCCATTTGGAGCCATGAACTCACCCCGCCTAGTGCGGGGTTTTTCTTTCTACCAGGCGTTGCTAGATTGCCTCTGCATACCACGCACAAGAGATACCGATGCCCTGTGTCTACCTCACCCCCAAACAAGACGACTCCAACCAAGAACTCCAAGTCTGCATCGCCGAGACGTTGTATGGTGTACATCCGGCGACGTGACCGCAGAGCGGAGATATACTGCGCAAACACCCGCTTTGCCAGATCGATCCCCACAGTAGTAACCTTGTTCATGGCTTCCCCGCTCTTTCAGATTGAATGTCAGACCTCAATCTTGGCACTTCGATGCCGTACCGAGACAGGGGAAGACTTTTCATTCGTTATGCCGTAAAAGGCATACAAAATTGCACGAATACTACAAGATTAAGAATGCACTGATTCCTGTGTTTGAGGCGGCAGGAGTTAGTGAAGTCACGGAAGAGCTTCAGCCCGATGTTTTTGGGTCAGCTTATTCCGAGTTCGAAGGTAAACAAGGAAAATTCCGCGTAATCTGGGATGGCAAAGATGGTTGGGGTCTAGTACAAAAACAAACGAAATCGGGCTGGGAGGATTTGCCTAATTTCGTTAAAAAATCAGAGGCAGGAGATTTTGACAAGAACCTAAACGCCCTCGTTGCTGCTGTCGAGGCCTTGTTAAACAGATGAGTAGCTTGAGAGGATCGCTCTGCTAGGGCTTATCTATACAACCG
>JBHIDJ010000234.1:0-4127 GCA_046760105.1 Acidiferrobacterales bacterium
GGGCCGGGCCCTGATCCGGATCCTCATGGTTTCCCAGTTCGGCGACGGGGTGGCGCTCGCGACCCTCGAGTTGGGCTGCAGGCTCCCCGCACCCTTCACTCCGGCGCCACCGGGCACCATCGAGGGCGTGAGGGTCAATGTACACGGCGGGCTAAACTTCAACATGGCAGTCGACCCCAGATCGACGCTGTTCATCGAGCTCTAACGCGGGATTCAGGAGGGAGTGAACTGGCCGCGACCAGGTAATTCTAACTGCAATCACACTATGCTGTGGAAATAGATGAGGGGCCAATCGGCCCCTTTTCGTTTGTGTTAACTGTGTCCAATTCCATGCTGATGTGTTCTCAGGTTGCAGGGTCCACCGACGCCGAGACCCCTCACTTTACCTCGCTACTAAATCGGCTAACGGGCTTGTCGCCAGCCCGCTAAACCTGATTAGACCGAATCGCTCGGTCTAGGCTGACGACGCGACTGTCTCGAACTTAGCCACGGTGGCAGGAGAGACCGAAGTCAGGCCATAAACTGACACTTACTTTAGGATGTCCACCCCAACGATCACGAACGAACCATTCCGGGCGCTCGTCGCAACAAGATCCAACCCATTAAGCAGAGCCAGACCAACACAGACGTCACCGCGAACCTCTGCGCAATACCCATTGGCAGCAAAGACTGGCCCAGGGCCACACTGACCGCGGCACTAGCAGCAAGCAACCAACACACAGCGCGAAGGGGCCGCCACGCAAGCCCACCGACTTGAGAAGGGAAGAGATAAATAGCCAAGATAAGTAGGACAAAAGCGAATGCCACAAGCCCTACATGAAGCTCGGTCGCTTGCCCCAAGCGAAATATGCCAGCGCCAACCAGGGCCACGGCGGCGCCAAGAAGCATAGCCTTTAACAAACCCGACGCCCTAAACCGACGCACCTCGACCTGCAAACCAATAATTGAAAGTGCGAAACAGCAAAATGCAGGTAACATGGCCCACCCATGGCGGCCAAGCGCCAATTCGCTCATGAGTTGATACCTAGCGTCGTAATCAGGCTGAAGAAAGTGTAGCGCGATAACGATTGAACAAAAGCTAAACGCCCCGACGATCGCCAACCAACCTCCCCAGCATCGAGTCCCGGTCATGTGCACCTTTTTGATCTCTGCACCGGTCTTGATAAATGCCCGCGTCAAATCTAGCTGGCACGCTCTACCCACTCGAGCACCCGGGTCTCGAGGAAATCGTAGAAAGGGCTATGCCTCAGACGCAGCAGCCAGTCAGACGAAAATTGCAGTAAGCCGCGCTCACCCTGAATGGCAATCTGCCCGAGGAAGATAGTTTCCGTGTTCTCTGGCGGACGCTGGCCATAAAGCGGATCGTCTGGCGGGAACGGCAGCGCGACGTGGGACAGCGAGATCACGCCCCTCGGCCAAGCGAGGTTCAGTGGCTCGGTCGACGTTTGGGCTGACAACGGTGCTTTGCGGCGGCTGACCACCCTGGTGCTCTCGGTGTTCTCGTTGGTGATCAGAGTAAGAGCGAACGGCAGAGCATCGTCGGCCATGAGCCGGGCCGTCAGCGGGCCCGGGTCGGCGACCAGAACCGTCGACGCGACACTGGTACGGTTGATGTCGAAAAGCACGAGCTCGTGGCGGCCGGGGGCCAAATGTTCGAGCAGGTTGTCGACCACAGCGTCGGTCGAGACGGTTGCATCGACGGTCGACAGAAACACAAGGGTCGGGGGGAAATTCTCGATAGGCCTTGATGCGGCCCGGGCTTCGATGCGCTTGGCCACGGAGCGTGTCAAACGATGAACCTGGACCCCGGCGTTGCTTGTGAAGGAGTTGTACTTGTACGGATCGAATTCCGGCAAGATTGCGGTCCAGGCGAACTTTTCCAGGCCGGGCAGGACGGCCAGGCGAACCTTCCACGTGGCTAGCACCGCCGCCGGGCTGATGGCAATCGCCGGGGAGATCAGTACCAGGCTGGCCGGCGCCGGCGCCGCAGTTCCTTCCAGTACGCCGAGAGCATAGTTCAGCGCCAGGGGAGCCCCGGTGGAATAGCCCATGATGTGGATCGGCCCCCGTCCCACCTTGGCGGCGAGGTGCTCCATGCCCAACCGCACCACAGCGGCCATGTCCTCCCAGCTGATCGTGGTGAGTCCCGACGGCGCGGTGCCGTGACCGGGCAAGCGCAGGCCGATGACCCAGTAATCATGCTGGTTGAGAGCCTCACCCAGAGCCCGAAGGCTGTAAGGCGAGTCGGACATACCGTGCAGCAGCAGCACCCCGCCGGCGGGGGTTTCGGCGGGGAGCTCGAAGCTACGGTTCCAGTCGGGCTTTCGGAGCCGCGGGTCGGCAGCACTGCCTGCGCTATAGCGGGCGAGTGTAAAGGCAGGCCCGGTCTCTGTGCGTGCGTAGACTTGCTCTTCCAGCTGTGCAAATAACCTATCTTCCAGTCGTCTGTAGTCATCGAAGGTGCGAATCTCGTCCGCTCTTTCCGCAGTGAACTCTGCCGTCAGCTCTTCGGTGTGCCAGAGCTGCAGGGAGGGGCCGCTGCGCACCCAGTAGATGTAGAGCGCGACCACACCCACGACGAAGCCAAAGACAGCCACTGTCAGATACAGACCCAGGCGCTTGACGATAAGGGCGATGCGTCTCATGTGGGTGTTCTCCTGCGATGGGTAAAGGGATCGGTCTGACTATGCCGCTTCCTGTTGAGCTGAACTCAGAACCTCACCGTATAGGCCTTTTGCCTCCAGGCAGATCCTTCAAGTTGTTCATCGAAGCCCGTGAACAACCTGCGTAGGTCCACGCCTAATCAAAGATAATGTGGGACGTGAAAAACCACTGGCGGATGGCTCGGGAAGCGAGATAGCCGGCCCTATAGGGCAAGCGGTCGCACCATCTCACGCTCTCTGGGCAACGCGGCGCAATGCCGATGCCAGCACGACCATCGACATGCCCGTGGAGAGAAGATCCACTCCCACCA
This sequence comes from Acidiferrobacterales bacterium, assembly GCA_046760105.1. GTDB lineage: Bacteria > Pseudomonadota > Gammaproteobacteria > Acidiferrobacterales > SPGG2 > JBHIDJ01. Next base: position 2,975 of record JBHIDJ010000234.1, read on the forward strand.
GCACACCCACTGCCCACATCCCCGACACCGGCCATTGGTTCCAGATCAATAGGCCGAGAAGGAGCGACACAACGCCGCTAACGAGCATCCATACCCAACCCGATGCCGGACGGTAACTGAACGAAGAGACCACCTTCCACACGCCTTCGACGACAAAGAACGCCACCAGCAACAGGGTAAGAAAGCCCAGGCCGAGCAGCGGATGCCCAATGACCAGGATGCCGCACAGCCCCGTGATCACACCCAGGATCAAAGGCATCACCTTGCTACGCCAGGACTCGGCCCGCATACCCTGAACGAACTGCCCGATGCCGGCCACCAGCAGCACGACGCCGATGATGATCACGACCGCACTGCCGGCGAAGACCGGCGCAAGAAGGGCGATTGCTCCGAGCACAAGCAACGCCACCCCGAGCATCATCAGCCGCCTTCCGTCTACAACCACAGAATCATTCACGGTCTTTCCTCTCTATTGTGTGGCTTGCTGTGAGCGCTAGGGTTCGGGTTTGGGAAACACGAAACTATTGACTTTTTGTACTGGTACTCATGCCAACGACATCTAATCAAAGGATTGTGTGAGGCCGGAACGGCCTACTTGATCCTCCCTTTCTTTAACCAGTCGGACAAAAGGCCTTTATTTAATCTATTGCTTCGTTCGCCACTGAATATGATCTAGCGATAGCGGCATGTCCCAATTGCAGCGCACCACTTGTTACCAACTCACCCGCCCCGCTACCGGCCCCGGGTAAGCACCCAATAGACCGCGCCGCTCGGCGCCTGGAGGCGGTAAAGCTCTCGCGTTTTTGGCATGCGCTCGTTGGTGAGCCGCAGGAACAAATCGTCGAAGAACTCCGGCGTTTCCAGGCTGAAGTTATGGAAGTTGCGCGTACGGTTGACCGGTGTGACATCCACTAGCGTAATAAGCTCGCTGTTTGGCTCGAGCAGGCTTGCCAGGGCTGCAGCCTCTTCCGCCTGCACCGGGTTCTCCGGTCTAAGGGTGCTTTCGCCCAGCCGCCGCCCCCAGTTGATGATTCGGCTCATCAGTAAGGCCCGGTCGTTGGAGGAGACGTACACCGTGAGATTCCCCGTCAGGGCGTTGATCTCCTGCTTAAACCGATTGTTGAACTCTTCATGGTCGACGTCCGGCGCCGTG
>JBHIDJ010000235.1:0-4090 GCA_046760105.1 Acidiferrobacterales bacterium
GTCGTTATCGCAGGGCTAGTGGCATACGGTATTTTTGCTGTCTTACATCCCTATCTGTTCGGTGTACCGGTAATCTCGTAGGGCAAAGCGGTTTGAATCGGCGTGAGCCCCCTTGCCGCCCAGATCTTTTCGTGGTGCATGAAAGCGACAGCCGAACAGGCCCGTGATGCTTTTGTGACGACTGTAAGGCATGATACCTATCGGCGTCGTTGCTTAAGGAGATCAAGCGCATGTCGCGCCGAATCCTGGTCATCGAAGACGACCGCGATATCGCCCACCTATTGGACCTGCATCTGCAGGACCTTTCCTACGAGGTAGATGTTGCCTACGACGGCGCCGAGGGAATGGCCCGGGCCGAGGGCGAGCACTATAAGCTCATTATTCTAGATTTGATGTTGCCCTCGTTAGATGGGCTTGAGTTATGCCGTCGGCTGCGCGCGAGATCGAACCATACGCCTATCCTGATGCTGACTGCGAAGTCCTCCGAGCTTGACCGAGTGCTTGGCCTCGAGCTGGGTGCCGATGACTATCTGACAAAGCCGTTCAGCATTCGGGAACTGCTGGCGCGGGTTAAGGCAATCTTGCGGCGCGTGGAGGTGCTGAGCGGTGCTGAGTCGAAACCACAAACGGCGCTCGCTGAGGTGAACGGGCTCGTGATTGATCCGGACCGGCGCAAGGTGACTGTGCGAGGGAAAACCGTGGAACTGACGGCGCGGGAGTTCGATCTGCTGCTGCACTTCGCGCGTCATCCCGGACGCGTGTATAGTCGCGCTCAATTGCTTGATCAGGTCTGGGGTTATGGGCATGACAGTTACGAGCACACCGTCAACTCACACATCAACCGACTGCGGGCCAAGATCGAGCAAGATCCGGCACACCCAGAGTTTATCCTCACTGTTTGGGGTGTCGGCTACAAGTTGGCGGACCACGATAAACGCAAAATGGAGTGAGTAATGCTGCGCACGCTGTATGCCAAACTGGCCGTGGTATTGCTAGGGTTGTTCTGCCTGATCGGGGGAGTCTTGCTGGCGGTAACCCTGTTTTCAGCACAAATGTATCAGCAGGAGGTAAGCCAAAAGCTAAACCGGGATCTCGCCGCGCATATCGCGGAGAAGATTCTGCTTAAAGACGAGCGCATCAATGAGAAGGCCTTGAAAGAGGTCTTCCACATGCTGATGCTGATCAATCCCAGCACGGAACTCTACTTGCTCGACCCTGACGGAAAGATACTGGGGTACTCGGCATCTCCAGGCAAGGTGCAGCGCACGCATGTGTCTTTGAAACCTGTGGAACAGTTCCTACGCGGTCAGACAAGTCTGCCGGTACTAGGTGACGACCCACGCGCCCTCGGGGACAGGAAGGTCTTTTCGGCAGCACCCATCGGCGTAGCGGGTAAGCGACAGGGTTATCTGTACGTGATTCTTGGTGGCGAGCAGGTAGACAACATCACGCAGCTGCTGCAGGGGAGTTATATTTTGCGTTTGACGGTCTGGGGAGCAGGGGCGGCGCTGTTGTTTAGTCTGTTGGCGGGACTGGCGTTATTTGCGTTGCTAACACGTCGTCTCCGACGGCTCAGCACCGCCATGGAAGCTTTTAAGGAACAAAACTTCAATGATCCGGTGCAGTTTGCGGTTGAGGAAGGCCACGAGCGCGACGAGATCGATCGTCTTGGTATTACGTTCTGGGAGATGGCAGAGCGTATCAGGACACAGATGGCGAGGTTGCGCGAGACCGACGCGTTGCGCCGCGAACTCGTGGCCAATGTGTCACATGATTTGCGTACGCCGCTGGCCTCGCTGCAAGGTTATCTAGAAACCCTTCTGCTGAAAGACGAAAGCCTTTCCGCTCAACAACGGCAGGAGTATCTCAAAGTTGCTGCCCGTCACACGAGGCGCCTGAGTAAGCTGATCTTGGAGTTGTTTGAACTGGCAAAGCTGGATTCGAGGGAGACTGAGCCGCAGATAGAACCGTTTTCACTAGCAGAACTTGTCCATGACGTGGCACAGAAATTTCAGCTACGGGCGCAAGAGCAGGAAATCCAGATCGAAACTGATCTCAATGCTGGCGCGCCTTTCGCTGAGGCGGATATCGGCATGATCGAACGCGTGCTGGATAATCTCATCGAGAACGCTCTCCGCCATACACCACGTGGCGGTACCGTTCGCTTATCCCTCATTCCGAATCGGGATTGCATTACCCTCGAGGTGGCTGATACGGGCTGCGGCATACCTGAAAAAGAGCTACCTTATATCTTTACGCGTTTCTATCATCCGGCTCCGACCGACCGCAATAATCCGGACGGGACTGGGCTCGGCCTGGCTATTGCCCGCGGCATCATGGAGCTGCACGGGCGCGAGCTGTCCGTGCGGAGTGCACTAAACTGTGGCACGGTGTTTAGCTTTGAGCTACCCGTGCACGACCGCGCTGGCTCATGACTACTTTTCTCCTACCATAATACATCCGTCCGGGACGCGGCGCTGGCCCACCAAATCGTCCGCAGCTGCCGGGCGCACTTTGTGACCGAAATGTGAACTTTCTGTGAGGGTATCGTGACCCTGGCTATCCACACTGTGCAGTGGAAGGGTTCGTATTGGTCTTCCCTCAACACGAACATCCTTCATGGTCCTGGTGGAAAACAACCCCGAGGATAGAAGCGTAACACTACGGGCCGTTCGTGTTGCTCAACCTAGTAGAACTAAACGTAAGGCCATCAAATCAAGGAGGAAAAAATGAAATCCCGAAGCTGGAAATTGGTATCAATCGCGACGATATGGGTTGGGTTACTCCTAGTTTTCAGCGCCAGTGTGGTGCAGGCTCATGGCGACATAGCCAACTATAAAGTAACCCTTGAAAATCTCACCAGCGGGCAGCCGTTCTCACCACCCGTTGCTGCCACCCACCGGGGCGGCATTCGTATGTTCAAAGTGGGCAAGCTATCCTCGTCGGAGCTCGAAGCAATCGCGGAAGACGGGAATCAAATTCCGATGTTCAAACTCTTTGACGGGTCTAATAGGGTGACCGATGTAGTGGACATCGGTATGCCGCTGACCCCGAGTGGGCGAGTCGTCGGCGATTTTACCGATGCTGTGACTTTTGAAATAAAGGCCCAACGGTGGGATAAGCTATCGTTAGCAACCATGTTGATTTGTACCAACGACGGCTTCACGGGTCTGAATCGGATAAGACCGCCAAGGAAAGGCTCCAGCATTCGCTGGCTCAATGGCTACGATGCGGGGACGGAGGACAATACCGAGTTAAGCCAACATATTGTCGATCCGTGTAGTGCCCTCGGTCCTGTGCCCTTAGCTGGGGATCCAAACGGGAATGAAGACGCTGCCGTGGACACAAAACCACACCAGCCGATCCAACACCATCCCAATATCTCGGGTCGTGGCGATTTGAGCGGAGAACCTCATGCCTGGGTCGACCCAGTAGCCAAAGTTACTATTACACGGATTGCGGACAATGCGAAAAAATTTCGGGCGGATCTCAGTGGTGTTGGCGAAGTTCCGCTTGTGCAAACCGTGGCAACCGGTAATGCGCGGTTCACGTTACACCGATACGAGTTAGACTACGTACTCAACGCCAACTTTATAATAGGTGTAACGCAAGCACACATTCACATGGGTCTGCCGAATGAGAACGGCCCGATCGTCGCCTTCTTATTCGGGTTAGAGGATCCAGGTGGTGCAGTTCAGGGACGGCTAGCCCGTGGAACCATCACAGAAGCCGATCTAAGCGGTCCGCTTGTCGGCGATTTCGCAGGATTTGTGAAGGCATTGCGCAGCGGCGATCTATACGTCAATGTGCATACGGCTGCCCACCCGCCCGGCGAGATCCGCGGCCAAATCGGCGTGGTTCCGTAAAGCCGGTCCGGATGACCTGACACCAGGGAGGTGTGTGACCACGATAAGATTTGAACCGTTTGCACTACTCGGATTGCCTGGATAAAGGGTCGCGGAGACGCGACCCTTTATTTTCGTTACCGGGCCCGTGTATGTTCTTCCGCCGGAGTCGAAGCGATGATTGGTCTGCTGTAGACATTCGCCATTCCGATGAGTTTTGGAGGAGAAAACGATGAAACAACCAA
>JBHIDJ010000236.1:0-3944 GCA_046760105.1 Acidiferrobacterales bacterium
CATGCATGACATGCAGATCGAGAAGATGCTGGTGATCAACTCACCAGAGCTTTGAGCAGGGGCTCAGATCGGACCTGTATTGATTGCCATAAGGGAAGAGCCCACGAGATACCCGATTTACACACGTAAACGCCACATCACACCCATTAACACTCACGAATCTCTCAGCTGGCCATCATCAGCATCCAGGGAGTGCCGACAACGAGGAAGATCAGCAGATTGGCATAGGTAACGAGTCCCCCATTAATGTATATCTCGCCTTGTGTCAGGTAGCCGCTACCCGCGAAGATCACGTTGGCACTCGAGCCCTGAGGTGTAATCACTGAAAAGAAATTCGTGGCGAACAGGAGCATCAACGCAATAAGGGTTGGCGGTACGTCCGACTGTATGGCAACCCCCATGAAGATACCGAAGAGCGCCAGCAATTGCGCCGTCTGGCTGACGAACAGATAGTGGATGAGGACGTAGAGCACGACGAGCGACACGTACACCACCGGCCAGCTCAAGCCTTCGACACCCGCGCCGAGACGCTCGCCCACGAAGCTCATGAAGCCGAACGTGTTCAGGAAAGTGCTCAGGGTGTAGAGCGCAGCAAACCAGATGAGCGTCCCCAACGCGTCCCCCGAGGATTTCAGATCCTCCAGCGTGAAGATGTCGGCGAGCAGCAGGATGGCCAGGCCGAGGAAAGCGATCGCTGTGTTATCGGTGCCGAGCTGCTTCGACAGGGCCCAGCAGACGACCATGCCGACGAAGGTAATCCCGGTAATCCACTCGTCTCTCGACACAGGGCCCATCGCCTTGAGCTTTTGCGCCGCCTCCCGAGGCGCCTCCGGCGTGTCCTTGATTTCAGGTGGGAAGAACCGGTAGAGCAGGTACGGGATAGCCACGAAAGCCACCAGGCAGGGAACGGACGAGGCCACGAACCAGGACGCAAACGTAATCTCGATGCCCATGTCGGCCGCTATCGCCGCCCCGGTCGGATTGGCCGCCATGGCGGTCAGCCAGAGCGTCGAGGAGATGCTCAGTCCCGCCATGCTGTTCATCATCAGGTAGGCCCCCATCTTCTTGCGGGTGTCGCCGTCGGCCCGGGAGCCGCTACTGTGCGAGAGCGAGTAGACGATCGGAAAGAGGACCCCTGAGCGAGCGGTGTTGCTGGGAAAGGCAGCCGCGATGATGCAATCGGTCGCGACCATGCTGTAGCCGAGCCCGAGGGTTGACTTGCCGAACATCCGGACCAAGGTGTACGCGATGCGGGCGCCGAGGCCCGAATTCACGACCCCGCGCCCGATGAGAAAGGCGACCACGATCAGCAGGATAAAGCCCGAGCCGAAACCCGAGTAGGCCTCTGCGGGCTCCAGAGTTCCGGTCAGAATGGATGCGACCAACGCCAGCACCGCGGCCGTCAGGATCGGCATGGCATTGACGATCACCGCAAAGATGGCGGTGATGAATATGGCGAACAGGTGCCAGGCTTGATCGGTAAGGCCCTCCGGCACCGGCGCGAACCAAACCGCCAGGCCGAAGATAAGCGTCGCCAGCCGCAGGAGACGGCGGCGCGTCAATGGATGGGTATTCATATTATTCTTGGTCTCCCCCCTGTGCTTTGAGTCTAGTTCCGGCTGCAACTAGTGCCGTTCCAACTTGTTTGGAACGGCACTAGTTTAGTTGGAACGGCACTAGCCCACGGCTGAGCGTCGGTTAGTTTGAAGCTGCGGCAATTCGTGGCCGAAGAACCCGGCTTCGGCATAATTGTTTTAATCGGAATCACGGCAACTTCCAGCTGCCCGTCAGGCTGGCCGAATAGCCGTGAATCGTGCCCTCTTCCTCAATCCCACGAAAATATCGCCACTCGAACTCATAGCCGCCCTCGAGTCCCGCGTACTTTCCGGTACCGCCGACGAAGAGTCCACGCACCTCGCTGAACTCCCCCTTAAGTGCGCCGGTGAACTCGCTGAAAACGCGGTCGCCGTCCGAATCCGTCCACACGCAACGACCGATGCCGCTCGTGTCGCCGTCTTGAAGACGTAGGCCCACGCAGTCGGACTGAAGGGCACGCGCCAGTCCCCCGGTGCTTTGCACCACGATCGTGCCCCGCAGCCGCAGGATAGCAGCCGAGCGTGACTCGCCGAGATCTAAGGTCTGCGCCGTCCCGGTCGCCGTCCAACTTCCCTTGAAAGTCCCCGTGTTCTGCAGCTCTGCAAGGCTTGCAGTGCTTGCACAGAGAAGTATCGCTAAGCAACCGACAACACTGCGTCTCCGTCGAACGGGACTACGCCATCGTTTGAAGTAGTGGTTCATTGTCGGAGACATGAGTGTTAGCCGGTGCTCACAGAGAAGTACATTACTGGACCAAACTGTATAGCGTTGAGTTTGTGGTCATCCGAGGTGTTCACGCTCGCCACTTTAATAAAACAAGTTTATCGTACGTTCCCGCATCACGTTGTCAAGTCCGGAGAAGCGAGAACCAGGTTGGAAGAAAGCCACTACTTAGTACGTAGATGCCCTAACACGCATACGTAGATTCCCTAACAGCACCGGTGTGCAGATCTTCGAATTGTACTGAAAGCAAAAAGGCTTGCTTCCTGTACGCGGTCAGCACCATTATCTGCTCTGAAGTTGATCGGATGTGCACAACTAAAGGGTGGCTGAGACCGACGGCTCCGAAACAGTGACAACCGTTGCGTGAGACGCGCAAAGCAGGTAACCTATTTTCCTCTTAAACCTTAGCAAAAACGTTTTCGGCGCTAAGCTTTATCCTGCCGTTTCGGCCAGCAGAGCGTCGACTACCAAAGTTTAAGGTGGAGGAGTGCTAATAAAGACCAAGAAAGGCCTGGACCTTCCCATCACTGGAACCCCCGAACAGGTTGTTCACACAGGTCGTGAGGTAACCTCTGTTGCCTTGCTTGGACGCGATTACGTCGGCATGAAGCCGACGATGCACGTACAAGAAGGTGACCGCGTCAAGCTCGGGCAGGTCCTGTTCGCAGACAAGAAGACACCGGGTGTCAATCACACCTCGCCGGGGACCGGTACCGTCACCGCGATTAATCGCGGTGCGAAACGCGTACTCCAGTCCGTCGTGATCAAACTTGAAGGAGATGAGCAGGAAACCTTCAGCCAATACGATCATAGCGAGCTGGGGCAGCTTAAAACGGATCAAGTCAAAGAGAATCTGCTCAAGTCGGGACTCTGGACCGCGTTACGTACGCGGCCCTACAGCAAGGTACCAAAACTCGACACCTCACCGCATTCCATCTTCGTCACCGCGATGGACAGCAACCCTCTGGCGGCCGACCCAGCAGTTGTGCTCAAGAACTTTCAGCAAGAATTTATCGATGGCCTGACCCTCATATCGAGGCTAACCGACGGCAGAGTCTTCGTGTGCAAAGCGCCCGGGGTTGACATCCCGACAGGAGATGGCAATCGGATAGCGGTCGCCGAGTTCAGAGGCCCCCACCCTGCCGGTCTCGTGGGCACACACATCCATTTTCTCGATCCCGTGAGCGCGACCAAAACGGTATGGTACCTGAACTATCAGGACGTGATTGCCATCGGCAAGCTGTTCACATCCGGTCGACTATGGACCGAACGGATCATCTCGCTAGGGGGGCCTTTAGTGCTTAAACCCCGGCTCATTCGAACCCGCCTTGGCGCCAACACCGAGGAGTTGGTACGGGATGAGTTACCGCGTGTCGAAGCTCGCGTTATCTCCGGCTCCGTCCTCTCGGGTCATCGTGCCGCGGGTTCGGCTAGCTTTCTTGGCCGCTATCACACACAGATTAGTGCTATCGCGGAAGGGCGAAAGCGTCAGTTTCTAGGTTGGCTGGTACCCTGGGGAGACAAGTTTTCCGCCATTAATCTCTTTTTCTCGAGCCTCGCGCGAAAGCGAAGGAAGTTTGCCTTCACCACCTCGCAACAGGGCAGTGCGCGGGCCATGGTACCGA
>JBHIDJ010000237.1:0-3915 GCA_046760105.1 Acidiferrobacterales bacterium
GGAAAAAGGGAATACGGGAAAAAGGGGATACCGGGAAAAAGGGGATAAGTCCAATTTTTGGCTGCCACTAGGCCCCCTTCCGGGGTCGACCGCGCGCACGAAACGTTGACTCGAGGTCTAAGCGTTTGGCGATCCGCTTTTGCCAGCCTCCACTGCCGTAGGGACGACCACGTTGCACCGAGAGCCTCAAGGCCTCCAATTCTTGCGGCGTCTGCGGCTGATTGACCCACGACACCCAATTCCGCGGGCGCGCAATCGGCCATGCCGACAGCTCCGGTCCGTCTCGCGGATCTCCGTTTAAGCGTAACCACAAACTTGACCATCGCCAATCCTCCGCCCGCTTGACCAGGCCTGCGCGCAGCGCGTTGCGTTCGACGTAGCGGCACACTGTTAAGAAGTGGTCATCATCTTGGACAGGAAAAGACTTGTATGCGCCCTGGTAGAGGTGTCCACTGCCGACACTTCGGCGACGTACGTGCCAACGACGCACATGGGTGGTGGTCAGCCGTTGCAAGAACGCGCCCAGTTCGCCCTGGTGGCGCGGCCAGAGCAGGAGATGCCAATGATTCGGCATGATGCAATAGGCCAACATTCGTACCGGCACGCACGCGGCCGTCTCGGCGAGGAGACCCACAAACCCCGCATAGTCTTTATCATCCTTGAAGATGCGGGCACGCGCATTGGCCCGATTGAGTACGTGAAAAATGACCCCACCGGGGGCAATCCGTGCAGTGCGAGGCATCCAACAAGCCTAATCCTATGACACCTACAGATCAATAATTGGACTTATCCCCTTTTTCATACGGAAACAGCCTCAAAGCATATAGCGACGTTTTCCTATTCGATATCGGGTGTGTATCGAACCTCCGTTGCGAACCCATTTCGCACTGAAACGGTTTTCGGGCTGAATTTCCACGGTCGTGGTGGATCAAGTAATTCGTCGGTCACGGTGTCTTCGATCTGGATGACGATGTCCTTATCCATGTCGTCGCCTGGTCCAAACGAAACAATGACTAGGTATGCCCCCGTGGCCTCCTCCATCTTCTGAAAGAATGTATCTTGCGGGTTCATATCGAAGGGGACCACGTATTCGGATCGTGGGATACGCATTAGGAACGGAGACGTCGTAGTCGGCTCGGAAGCGGAAACACCGGTGGTAGACCCAGGAAAGGTGAGTCGAGCATGAGAGGTCCACTCAGGAGCACCGTCTGCTCCGGAACCCCATATGTAAAACCGAATCGCCGCCTTGTTGTCGGCCAGCATTTCACGAGTGGACGCGTAACCCAAGGCGTTCGCCATCATCGGCAATGGCCAGGTATGCTCCGCGCCCTCGGCTCGAGGCGTGTTGACCCGCTCTACGTCCAGTTCTCCGCCGCCCTCTGGAACCTCGTACGGTTGCGTAATAGTGCGTGGAAACCGGTCCCCTTCCACGATCAACCTGAAAGTCGGCTCCGACGTTGTGAGTGTTAACTCAAACGTACCGCCCTCGCCAGAAATGGCAAATACGTTGGGTCGCCCATCAACTGAGACTCTCGCGCCCCTGCGCGCCGCTTTAATGGTGCCCTGTTGTTTACTCAGGCGCTGATACCAGGCGAATCCACGTGAATCGGAGTCCCAGACTGATCCCTTCACTACGACAGTAACTTCCTGAGCCCGGGCGACGTCAAGAAAATCAAACAAAGGTATTAATATAAACAAGAATGCCATTAATCTTTTCATTCTTTCTCTCCTATAAATAAATTACATGGACATCGGCTCTTCGCCGGCTTTACCCTCTGGCATACCTGATGCACGTAGCCCTTCAAAAAATCTGGTCATCAGTTTTGGCGTCCATCTGTAAAAACATCGTGCGCGTTCGTCCTCTATGGATGCGCCCGGAAAAACCCGAAGCACGTCCTTAGTCTGTTCCTTTGCTTCTTTTATCATCCCGATTTCCGTAAAGAGAACGGCCAGGTGTCGGCGCACCGGTAAAAATGTAGGCGCACGAGTGACCACGCGCTTCATCAGCTCAATCGCCTTCTCGTTGTCCTCCAGTAAGTAATAGGAATGGCCAAGGTAGAATAAGTAATAAAAGGGGTAGTGTGGGTTGAGGCGCATAGCTCTTTCAAGGTTCTTCTTGCCGTCTTCAGGTTTACCGGACCAGTTCAGGACGTTGCCAAGCTGAGCGTGTGCTTCAGCGTCGTTAGGCCCGAGAGCGACAGCGCGACGGGCCGCTGCAATCGCTTTAGCGTGTTGCCGCGTCGCAAAGTAAGCCCAAGCCAACCGTGCGTGTGCAAGCGGCAAGGTATCGTCCAGCTCTACAGCACGTTCAGCTGCTACTAATGCCCCATTAATGACTTTCGGGTCCCTGCTCATTGGCATGATGAAGCTGGAAAAATAAGTGAAAGACTTTTCTGCGTATGCGGCTGCAAATTCCGGATCAAGTTTAATCGCTTGGTCAAAGAGTTCACGTGCCTTTTTATGCGCTTTTTTTGTTCCTTTCAGGTAAGTGCGGCCACGTAAAAATAAATCGTAAGCCTCGACTACGTCGGTATGTCGAGTGACCTCACGGCTTTGCTCATCCTCAGTCAATATGACTCGCAGCGAGGTGATCACCGTACTGGTGATTTCATCCTGCACCTTGAAGATGTCATCGACCTCAAAATCGTATCGATCTGCCCAAACGTGATGATCAGTGGTTGCATCAATAAGCTGCGCATTGATGCGAACGCGATTGCCAGCCTTTTGTATGGAACCCTCTAGCACATAGCGTACACCTAACTCGTGGCCTATCTCTTTCACATTCACAGGTTTACCCTTATAGGTAAACACGGAGTTGCTGGCAATAACAAAAAGATTGGAGAACTTCGAAAGATCCGTGATGAGATCGTTGGTCACCCCGTCACTGAAGTAGTCCTGGCCACGTTCATCACTCAGAGTTTGAAATGGGAGCACAGCAATGGATGGCTGATCACTGGTATGCGCAGCCGTCTGCTTTGACACGACTTCTTTGTCTGTTTTCCAGGGTGTGAACCATATAATAGCGGCAGAGACGACCAGCAACGCCACAACACCTGCAACAAATCCAATCTTCCGGGCTTGAGCTTTTCGGTAAATTGATGAAACCGCGCTGTCATCGAACACAACCTCGTAAGCGAGGACGGGTTCCTCGATGTTCTTTACTTTTTGTTTGCCGATGTCGTGATACTTGAATGGAAGTTTATTGCCTGCAGCGGTACGTACAGCGTGTGAGATGCAAATTCCCCCTGGCTCGGCCAGAGTTTCAAGTCTAGCTGCTACGTTTACACCATCACCGTAAATATCCTCTCGATCAACAATCACTTCGCCCAGATTCACACCAACACGGAAACGTACTTTCCGCTCTTCCGGTAAATCCGCGTTTTCCTCTTTGAGTGATTCCTGAATCTTTACCGCACAGGTCAGCGCATCTGTTACTGTGTTGAAGTCCGCGAGGATTGCATCGCCGGCATAGTGAACGACGTTACCGTTATGATTTCGGATAGATTCGGAAATTAGATCTAGATAACTACTCAACCGCCGGTGTGTGCCTTCCTCATCCTCACCGGTCAGAGCGCTATAACCAGCCACATCGGCATATAGAATAGCAGCCAGTTTACGCGGTAAACGGTCGTCCATACAGAGCTGCCCCTCCTACATTCGGGGTGTTCGAGAAATACTATCCCGGGGAATTAGGGGTGGCAAGCGAACTTCACCACAAGGGCGTGACCCCTCATGGGAGGGACCCATTTTCAGCCATATGGAGGTAGCGGCTAGGAACTCTGTCGCCGACAACGGCGCGGACACGACCTGTAGCTCGCAGCGTGCGCGAGGCCCTATAAGCATAGCAGGGAAATTTGTCTACCTAGTGTCTACTGCAAGTCGATGAACGGTAGGTTAGGGGCTATGTCCTACCTG
>JBHIDJ010000238.1:0-3876 GCA_046760105.1 Acidiferrobacterales bacterium
GACTGGCTCTTTTCATTTTGGTAGCGGGGGCTCGATTTGCACTGTTCCGACAACGCGCCGACCGGTGCGTCTCAAGTAGTCGCTCTAAGGCCTATAGCAGATGGGCGACGTGTAGGCGCGTTCATGGAGGACTCTCGTCACCTCGTCATCCATCTTGAAGCCAAACCGGAATTCGTCGAAAGCCGTCCAGCGTGGCGTCGGGATTTCGAGAACCCTGAGGTAACTCGCTGTGGTCAGGCTATGGTGTGATCCTCAATGCTGCGGCGGGCCGTAATAGCCGCTCTTGTCGGCCGCTTTCTCACGCAGTAGCTGCGCTGCCTCGATGACGCGTATGTCAAGACCGTCTCCGCCCGCATCAATGTGTGCGAGCAGCGCGTTACGCATGCGCGGGTCCCAGTATGTCCGCAAATGGTTGCGCAGCCCTTCGCGAGCGCGCTCGGGCGGGTAAGGCGCAAAGAAGTCGCCAATCTGGTTCGCCATCGTGATCAGGCGCTCCAGGTCGATGACGTCACCCTCGACGGCCGGCTGCTCGACGTCGTTCACGTTCAGACTTCCTCCTCCGCCACAGCAATCTCTTCCGCCTCACGTTCTCGGTGCGCCGGACTTGTGACGCTCGATTCTGCGTGCCGCGACTCTGGCGACGTGACCTTTGTCGCTTCTACCGCTGTTACCTTGTACTCGGGACAGTTCGTGGCCCAGTCGGAAAGGTCGCTCGTCACGGCGTTGGCTTTGGATTCCGCGTGGTGGAATGTTGTATAGATCACGCCTGGATTCACGCGTGCGGATTCCACAACTTTGAGCCGTGTCGAGCCAAAGCGGCTGGTGATCGTGACGCTGTCGCCAGCGCGCAGGCCGCGCGTCTGCATGTCGCCGAGAGACATTTCCAGAACGTCTTCGGGATGCCACTCCGAATTCGCGGTGCGGCGCGTCTGCGTGCCGACGTTGTACTGACTCAGGATGCGGCCAGTGGTCAGGAGCAGAGGATACTGGTCGCTAACCCGCTCGCGCGTCGGTACAAACCCTGTGAGCATGAAGGTCCCGAGACCGTTGGCCCGGGGAAACTGCTCCGTGTGCAGCACCTCGGTGCCCTCGGGCGCGGCCTCGTTAACCGGCCACTGGGCCGACCCGACGCGGTCGATCAGCTCGAAGCTTGCGCCGCTGTACGCCGGCGTCACGCGCGCGAGCTCGTCGAGCACCTCGCCGGCATGCGCGTACTCGCAGTCATAGCCCATCGCATTCATCAGCTTCACCGTCACTTCCCAGTCCTGATAACCTGCCAGCGGCTCGACGACCTGGCGTACCCGGCCAATTCGTCGCTCGGCGCTCGTAAATGTGCCGTCTTTCTCGAGTGAAGAGCTGCCTGGCAGGAAGACATGCGCAAATTTCGACGTTTCGTTGAGGAACAGATCATGAATGATGACGCATTCCATGTTGCGTAACGCTGCGATGATATGGTTCTGGTTCGGATCGGACTGCACCGGGTCTTCGCCCATGATGTACATGCCCTTGAAGTGTCCTGTCAGCGCTGCGTCAAACATGTTCGGCAACCGCAGGCCGGGCTCACTGTCGAGTTCGACGCCCCACTCGGCTTCGAAGCTCTCGCGGGTCGCATCGTCGGTGACAAAGCGGTAGCCGCTGAAGACATGCGGCCAGCTGCCGAGGCAACTGCCGCCCTGCACGTTGCCCTGGCCGCGCAGCGGGTTCACGCCGACACCTTCACGACCGTACATGCCGCAGGCGAGCCCGAGGTTGCCGAGGCACATGACGCCTGTCGACCCTTGCGAGTGCTCGGTCACGCCGAGGCCGTAATAGATGACGCTTCGCGGTCCCGTTGAGTAGATCCTCGCGGCGCGCCGAATATCCTCGGGATCGACGCCAGCGATGGGCCCGATCTTGTCAGGTGAGTACTCTTCGCTGCCGACCAGCTCGGCCCAGTGCTCGAACTCCTGCCATTCGCAACGCGACTTGATGAACTCCGGATCGTGCCTGTTCTCGCGAACGATGACGTGGGCGATGCTATTGAGGATCGCGACGTTGGTGCCGGGCCGTAGCGCCAGGTGGACATCAGCGCGGCAGTGCGGACTGTCGACGGTCTCGGTACGGCGAGGATCGATTACGATGAGCTTCGCGCCCTGACGGACGCGGCGCTTCATTATCGAGCCGAAAACGGGATGACCCTCGGTGGGATTTGCACCGACCACCATGATGACGTCGGCCTGGAGGATGGAATCGAAATGCTGACTCGCAGCCCCGGCACCCACAGTGGCGGAGAGCCCGAACTGGGTCGGGGAGTGACATATGCGTGCGCAGTTATCGATATTGTTGTTGCCGAGCACGGCGCGCACAAATTTCTGAGTCAGAAAGATCTCCTCGTTAGTACAGCGCGAGCTCGAGACACCACCGACTGAACTGCGGCCGTATTTCCCCTGTATGCGTTTTAGCTCTCTCGCGGCGTGAGCGAATGCTTCGTCCCAGCTGACCTCTCGCCAGGGCTCCTCGATGCTGTCGCGGATCATTGGCGTCTTGATCCGATCGGGATGGCACCAGTAGTCATAGGCGAAGCGGCCCTTGACACAACTGTGACCATGGTTGGCCTTACCTTCCTTCCATGGCGTCATGCGTACGATTTCATTGCCGATCGTCTCCGCTTTGAAACCGCAGCCTACGCCGCAGTAGGCACAGATCGTGATGGTCTCTCTTTCGGGCTTACGTGGGTTAGGCACGTTCATACCCTCCTGGGAACAGGCTCTTCTCTACCAGCGCATGGCTTGGACACGCCTGAACACAGGCTCCGCAGCTCACGCACTCGGATTCCATGAAAGGCTCGTCCTGGCTCGCCGCAACCTTGGATTCAAAGCCACGACTCTGGATCGTCAAAGCAAACGTTCCCTGCACTTCCTCGCAGGCTCTGACACAGCGGCTGCAGACAATGCACTTCGCCGGGTCAAACAAGAAATAGGGGTTCGAGTCGTCGACGGGCAGATCGAAGTGATTCCGGCCCTTGCCGTAGCGGTGGCCGTTGATGCCGACTTCCTCGAGCGTGCGATGGAACTCGCTCCAACCGTCAGGAATCTCGGACTCGGGGAAGTCTGACAGATAGAGCTCCATGACACCCTTGCGCAGCTTCGCAAGGCGGTCGGACTGGGTCCGTACGACCATACCGGGCGCCACGAGCGTCGTGCAGCTCGCGGGGTAGCCGCGCTGCCCCTCGATCTCGACGAGGCAAACACGGCAGCTGCCAAAAGCCTCGAGCATGTCGGTAGCGCAAAGCTTGGGCACGGCGCGGCCTGCCTCCACTGCCGCGAGCATGACTGAGCTACCCTCGGGCACCGTCACCTCCACCCCGTCCACGGTCAGAGTGACCGGTTCACCGTCACGCGGCGGCGTGCCGTAGTCTATGCCATCGCGCAGGCCCCTGACTTCATTCCACATGTGATTCCTCCGTGTCCCTTGAGGCCGAAGTCCGCTTGAAAAAGTAAGAAAGCGGAAAGCACTCGAAGCGGCGCCACGGCGCGCGCCGCGCAGACGCTTGCATGCAACATAATGCCGCGCAGGGCCACCAGCTGCCGATAATTGTCCGCGAACTTCTCGCCGGGCACAATACCAAAGCTCAAGGTTGTGAAGACTCTTAAATGTCTTCTGAGGATGCCCGGCAAATCGAGGGAGACGTTGGTCTGCCGGGACTCGCGGACGGGGGGTGCCTAGATCCAGGATGCAATCAGCGGTACGTCCAAGACGGTAATGGGCTGCGAAGACATTGCTAACGTACAAAGCGAGCCCCCGCTACCACGAAAACTGAAAATCCGGCCTTGTGCCGGGTTTTTTGTATCCGTCAATCGCTCATTCGTTGTCGGCTTTACGCCGGTGGATGCAGCC
>JBHIDJ010000239.1:0-3866 GCA_046760105.1 Acidiferrobacterales bacterium
GTTACGTCGCCTCACTGGAGAACTGCGGTTAGTTAATCGTCCCACAATCCGACGACACGGCGTGCACTGGACACCGTCTAGCCCCGATCTGGATTAGGCCCTACGTCCGGTCGAGCAGTTGGCTTCGCTATAGAGATGATCTCCCCTCCAAGAAACCACCCAAATGTTTGTCTGATTCGAGAATGTGACTGATGAGCCAGCTTTCCAGAAAGTTCGTTGTTTCGAGTCCGATGTCTAAGTCTCCGGCCACAAAGTCTTGTCGTAACTCGACAATCTCTTCTATCAACGCTTCATGCACTCGCTTGTGATGTTCGAACCAATGGTAGTTATTTTCTTCCATGGCCTTTTCTTCGCGAAGAAAATGCCGCTGCGCGAAATCGATGAGTTTGTCGAACTTTTCCGTTATCAGCTCCTTGGTGCTGCCAGTCCCTACCGCATCGTGAAACTCATTAATCAGGACTATGAGCTGCTTGTGGTCGTCATCCATGAAGTCGATGCCGACGCTCAGATTGGGACTCCAATGTAGCAACGCCATAGCCGAGCCTCCGGTTTCCCCCATCGGGGTTAGCTAAATTTCTTCCAACGCAATGTCCAACACCTCGATCAGGAAGTCGACGTCCGCGCGTGTGATACACATCGGCGGTTTGATCCGCAGCACGTTTGCGTAAAGACCTCCTTTGCCGACAAGGAGGCCCAAATCCTTTGCTGTTTCGAAGATCCGAGCACACTCTTCCGTGGCGGGTTGTTTGGTTGTGCGGTCTTTCACCAGCTCAACGCCTAACATTAAGCCTTTACCCCTGACGTCGCCGATAATGGCATGTTTGTTCATCAGTCGCTGTAGCTCGGCCTTGCAGTGACCGCCGACGTCAGTGCAGTTTTGCTGGATCTTTTCGCGATCGATGACCTCAAGCACGGCTTTGCCCATTGCGCAGGATACCGGGTTGCCGCCGAACGTATTAAAGTGGAGGCGTCCGGCTAGGGATTGGGCGATTTCCGGCGTGGTGACGACTGCGGCGAGCGGTATGCCATTACCGATTCCTTTTGCCATGGTCACGATGTCGGGCACCACGTTTTGCGTTTCAAACCCCCAGTAATGGGATCCCGTGCGACCGAACCCTGTTTGCACTTCGTCGGCGATACAGACGCCACCCGCATCTCGTATGATCTTATAGGTTTTCTGCAGAAAACCATCCGGAAACACAACGGTTCCACCAAGCCCCTGGATCGATTCAGCGAAAAAGCCCGCGACGCGACCCGGCGTGGCGTGGACGATGAGATCGTTGATCTCTGAGGCGTACTTCTGGCCTGCCTCCGGATCGTCATGACCCCAAGGGCCGCGATAAGGATCAGCGTTTATCGCGTGGTGAACGCCGAAACCGTGCGGATCGTTGTACTTCCAGGTGCTCATGGCGGTGAGGCCTCTGGTGGAAGCACCACCGCCATGATAGGCGTTGCGTAAGGCAATGAGCTCATAGTTCCCCGTATAGAGCCGCGCCATCAGGATCGCTAGATCGTTGGCCTCCGAACCAGAATTGACGAAGTAACAAACACTCAAATCACCGGGCAGTTTTTCCGCAAGCGCTTCGGCGTATTCCGCAATGTTGGGATGGAGGTAGATGGTCGTGGTGTGTTGTAGCGCTTGCAACTGCTCAGCGGCCTTTTGTGTTACATATGGATGACAGTGACCGACGCTGACGCTGACAATCCCAGCAATGGCATCGAGATAACGACGTCCCTTCTCGTCATAAAGGTACTGCATCGAACCCTCGACGATCATGATGGGGTTCTTGTAAAAGGTTAGTAAGGCGGGGTTCAGATAACGTTTTCGTAACTTTAATACCTCATCGGCGGAAGGTCCGGTATACGGTCGGGGCTGATGCTCGTAGAGAGGTAGCTGGGGTAGAGCAGTATGCACTCGAGCGGTCTTCATGTTGCGGTGTCCTCCAGTCTAGCGGTCAGGTTCGATCACAAAGCCAAAGATTACGAAGTTCGCAATCATTAGAGTCATTAGCAGCAAAATGCTTAATAGTCCTCGGGCGATTCTGTTTCCTCGTAGTCGTCCGATGTGTCGCGTTCCATCTCTTCGAGCTGCTCAAGCAAGTCTATGGCCACAGCGATAAAATCGCTGTCGGTAATGATTCCCTTCAGCTTGCCCTTGGTAACCACTGGCAGGCAGCCGTATTTGTACCTTTCGAGATAGCGTGCGGCGCTACGCAGACTAGCGTTTTCATCTACAGTCGCAACGTCCCGAGTCATAATCTTTGAGATGGGGACGGAAGCAGGACTTTGACGTTCATCCTGTGCGTGAAGTGTCGAATCCGTCGCCGCCAAGACATCACCATGCGAAACAATGCCCGTCAACTTACCCTTGGCATCCACAATGGGAATGTGGCGAATGTGTTTGTCCGCCATGAGCTGTATCGCATCCTGGAGGCTGTCCTTTTCAGACAGCGTATGCAGTTTGGTCGTCATAACTTCTTCGATCGTGATCACTGACCCCTCCTCCATACGAGCTCGTGTTTTAAAGCTCTTGGTGTGGCTTACGACTCCACAGACTGTCTATTATCGCAAATCGTAGGCGTAAGATATGCTGTCGACGGGAGGCTGGCACGAAGGTCCGCGACCTGTCTCTCCGCGAGAAAACCTTGCTCCTGCCAGACCCTGGGCGCATTTGTTACCGACCACCGCATTGCGGGCATTGTAGTGGAATGCGGCAGCAAGGACAGCCAGCTGCGCTCGATGGCGTACGCCTTATCTCTTGTTTCTAAGGAACCTGTAAGGCCTTTTTGTAAACCTTCTTGCCCGGAAACCTCGGGGTCAAGTCGTTAACGGGATCGCCCTGCGGTCCTTGAGGAAAGTGCTGAGAATCTTTGCGGTATGCGAGCCGCGCCGCACGCGAGCCACGGCTTCCGGCGGCCCCTGGGCGACAAGGCGTCCGCCCCCATCACCGCCCTCTGGTCCCAAATCGATTACCCAGTCGGCCTCGGCGATAATGTCCAGATTGTGCTCGATGATGACTACTGTGTTGTTTGCTGCCACCAGGCGGTGTAAGACGCGAATGAGTTGTTCCACATCCGCCATGTGTAGCCCGATGGTCGGTTCATCTAGCACGTAAAGCGAGTGGACGTTCGATGGTGCATCTGGTTTGGCTTTCGCGAGTTCGGTAACCAGTTTTATCCGCTGGGCCTCGCCGCCACTGAGCGTCGGGCTTTGTTGACCGAGTGTCAAATAGCCGAGTCCCACGTCTTCCAGCAGTTGAAGCGCGTGATGAATCGCCTTGTGAGCGGCGAAAAATTCCACCGCTTCGTCAACGCTCATCATCAGTACATCGCCAATACTCTTGTCCTTGAAGCGTACCGCCAATGTCTCGGGCGTGAACCGTGAGCCGCGACACACTTCACAGGTCACCCTAACGTCGGGCAGGAAGCTCATCTCGATCTTCTTTACCCCCTGACCCCCGCATACGTCGCAGCGTCCGCCAGGAACGTTGAAGGAAAAGCGGCCAGGCCCGTAGCCGCGCATCCTGGCCTCGGCAGTCCCGGCGAATAACCGACGGATGTGATCCCAGAACCCGACATAGGTCGCAGGGCACGAACGTGGAGTTTTGCCGATTGGCGCCTGGTCAACCTCAAGCACACGCCGGACGCTGTCCCAGCCTTCTAGCGTGTCACAGCCAAGCAGTTTGATGGACGAGCGGGGCGTGCGGCGTGAGCGCTTCTCTGCGACCAGATGTCGCAAGTTGTCATGCAACACATCCCGCACCAGCGTACTTTTCCCGCTGCCACTTACTCCGGTTATGCACACCAGTCGTCCTAAGGGAATCTCGACACACAGGTTCTTCAAGTTGTGCAGGCGTGCGCCTGTAA
>JBHIDJ010000240.1:0-3805 GCA_046760105.1 Acidiferrobacterales bacterium
AACGCGCGTTCTTGCTCGGATAACCATGACGGGTGTTCATCCATGAGGGGAATGGCGTCAACCAAATGATTGCCCATCAGGAGCGCTTCCGATTTCTTGGTGGTCAGCGTGGCCCACCGCTTGGCCTCTGAGATCAAGCCGTCGTGATCACGCTTGCGTTGCGGTGATGCCTGCAGCCACCTTTGATAGCGCGGCCACTGCGAGACGAGGGCTTCATGCGAGAGCTCAGCCGTCTCGGTTCCCTGCTGACCGTCTGGCCCAGTCGGTGATCGATCTTTGGATTCTGTGGCATCGCCGGGTCCCTGCTGTTCGACGTCACCAGCGGCTCGCTCTCGGGGAGACATGCCACCTATATATATGAGTCGGCCGTGGTCTTCCCGGGCAAGCTTCTGCAGCACGCGCCATGCATAGTCTGAGAATTCGTCCCGGGTCGCCACCCGGCGCGTGGTGCCACCGGTCTCGCCCAAGCGAACGAGACGGATGAGGCTTGCTTCGGCAAGCGCCTGCTCGACGTCATCGAGTTTGCCGAAGACCTCGTCTGCCACATTGGCGAGCGCCCCTGCCGTGCCACCGATGCTCGTATAGGCTTGCAGCATATCGCCGTCGTATGCACGCCGGCGCCGCCAGCTCTCCGTCAACGCCATCTCGAGCAGTGCGAGCTCCCCCGGTTGGTCGCCCACGTCTGCCAGCACGCGGTCCACAAACACACCCGTGTCGCCGACGTCTGTGAGCGCTAGCGGCTGCTCAATGCAACTTCTTAACTGCTCATCCGACATGCGACGGACCGAGAACTTGGCACTGCGCTCTCTGTCTTCGAGCCAGGCGTAGAGCTCCGAGTACTCGTGGCAGAGGTTGTAGTAATCACGGCGCATCGTCAGCACGATGCGAAACTCGGCAGGACTATCGTGCTTGGCCAGATACAAGAGCGTCTCGATGTATGGAGCACGGAAGGTCTTATCGCTTAGGGTCAATAGCTCTTCGAACTGATCGACCACCACCAGAACCTTGGCGTCTTCCGGAGCACCGTCGCCGAGGGCGTCGGCGACTTCTTGAGGTTTTCGGTCGCGCACCATTTTTCTGAGCGCGCGAAGATCGTCCTGACTGCGACCGATAGTTCGAGCCCCCGCCGCGACGCTGTCGGCCAGCGAATCGAAGGGATTGCTCCGCGGTCGGGTTTCCACCACATGCCACACGGTGGCGTCCGTACGCGGTTCGCGCTGGTCGCCAAGCACCCCGCCGCGGTACCGGGGAACCAGACCTGCCTTAACCAGAGAGGATTTACCCGCGCCGCTGTCCCCCACGGCCATCAACAGTCGCGACCGTTTGAGTCGTTCGACGAGTTCATCCGCATCTTCATCTCGCCCGAAGAACAGATGGGTATCCTTCTCTCCAAAGGCGCGAAGCCCTAGGAAGGGTTCATCAACGAGCTGAACCCTAACGCGACGGTCTTGTCCGGTGGCAGCCCGAATGAACTTGGCAAACTCGTCCGAGTTATGCTCGACGTCGATAACACCTTGGTACTGGCGCGCAAAGGCCGGCAGCGCCTCGCTGTCGCTGCACTGCTGGCTTAGAATCGGAATGAACGGGTAGTCAGGGTCACTACGCGCACGGGACAACGCCACCCGCACCTCGCTGTCTACCCAGTTGATAACGCCCCGACTGCCGACATAGACGGCAAAGGCGGTGGAGTCCCGTTCGAGGGCCCGTTCAAGCTGTGCTTGCCAACCCTGACCCGGCTCAAGGTCCTTTTTGTCGAACCACACCTTCAGCCCACGCGCCTGCGCTTCCGGCGTGCTCTCGATCCGTTCGGCGAGCGCCCGGGCTGCTTCCGTGTCCGCGCCGGCGTGACTCAAGAACAGCAGATGGGAACTATGACTGCGACCGCTCTGCGGCTTCTCCATATCGGTCGCTCCCGTCGAGGGGGGCGCTTAAGGGGCGATGCGTGCCCTCCTCATCCTTCCCGGTCAGCTGGCTGTTACCGGCGACATCAGCATAGGGAATCGCGGCAAACTTGCCCTCCAAAGGCTTGGCTTCCATGGGATGACCCCGTCCCTTTGCCTAAAACGCTACGCATATTAACACCTTTGGTCACATTTTCGTCACAGCCGGTGGCACACTGAGGGCACAGTGAGTCGAACTTGCTGATTCAGGAGAACGTGAAACGGACGCTTTGCAGCCCTTCGGCTAAGGAACGCGAACGTTTGCTTTACGGGTGCCGGTCTGCTGCACATCAAGGCTGAAGGTCGACTCACAACGTCCCAAGCTGAGAACGTGGGTTCGATTCACATCACCCGCTTCATATCATCCTTCCTGGACTCAATCACGTACCACCTGCCAGCAGAGTAGGTGCCAGCTCGCCGTCCCTTCTGGTCGTCGAGTGACGATAGACCATCCCGCCGTGATCTCGATCCTCGAACGCTGCGGCAGAAGGCTCCTTGGTCGCTGGCACGAGGCCGAGACTCGCTGATGTTGCGCGTGCTAATGTCGCCGGTAGATTTAGCAAAAAATTGCCCCAGTCAAACGAGGCTACAACAATGAACCACGAATTGCGCTTTCAGGCCCTCATCCTGCCGAACCTTGCTTGGAACCAACTTCTGGGACGTTTCAGGCGCGTCGAGGAATTGGGCTTCGACCTTGCCGTGACCGGAGATCATTTCGTGGATTGGACCAACCCACCCAATCCGTGGTTCGAGCTGTGGACACTCCTGGCCGCGGTTGCCGAATCCACGAGTACGATCAGGATTGCGCCTTGCGTGGCTCAGATTCCTCTCAGGAACCCGGCCTTGTTCGCACGACAGGCGCTTACGGTGGACCACATATCCAACGGGCGGCTGGAGATCGGTCTCGGCTTGGGCTTACCCATAGACCCTAGCTACGACATGATGGGTATTCCGAACTGGAGTAATAAGGAGCGCGTTGCGCGCTTCAAAGAGTACGTGGAGATCGTTGATCAGTTACTTTCCAACGAGGTCACCACTTATAAGGGGCGCTTCTACGAGGTTAAAGGTGCCGTGATGAATCCACGACCGCTCCAAGAGCCACGCCCCCCTATCACTATCGCGGCGCTGGGGCCGGTCATGTTGAAGCATGCGACGCAATACGCTGACACCTGGAACACCATGAGTTTCGCCGAAGACTTCGAAGAACAGTTGGACGAGACACGCGCCCGCATCGCACGGGTTGCCGAGCACTGTTCCGTTATCGGGAGAGACCCCAGCTCGCTGAGACACTCCTATAACATGTTCGATGCGAGCGCGCGCACCAGCGGGGGGAAGATTAAATACTATGAGTCACCAGAGGTGTTTGTTGACATGGTTCGGCGATTGATCAGTTTGGGCATATCGGAAATCGGACTCTACTATCCCATGCTGGATGAGCAGCTGCCAGTGTTCGAGACGATTGCGAAAGAAATCTTTCCCGAGCTGAAGCAGAATCGAAGCGCCGTCGTCTGACTTGGACGACGCCGTAGACGAGGTCGTGGGCACAGCGCTCTCGGGGCCATACTTTGGTGGGCTATAAGAGCGCCGCTCGTCAGAGACGACGAAAGACACAGCGCAAATCTTAAGCGGAGGCAACAAGAATAGACCCGGAAGGTAAACTCGCATTGGTTTCCACCGTAGGGCTCTGGTACCAGTGAATCACCGCGCTCACTCTATGATGTGGTGTACGGGAAGCTTGGTCATGTGCCATTCACCCGTCTTCGGGTCGTACTGAGATGCGGTGAAAACATGCCACTCGGTGTCATCCAGCTTCGGATAATCGCCACGATAGTAGTAACCCGGCCATCTGGTTTCCTGCCTGAACA
>JBHIDJ010000241.1:0-3789 GCA_046760105.1 Acidiferrobacterales bacterium
GTCCTCACCGGCTACACGCATGAGACAATTGAACAGAGCTGGCGCCTCGCCTGCACACTGGCTTCCAAAGTTGTCAGTGAGTCGCTGATCGCGGCCAAGGACATTGTCGATAAATCAAGGTGTGAAGCACCCTTCACCGTTACAGCGCTGACAACAGCGATCGAAATGCTCGAAGCGAGTCCCTACCTGAAAGTAGACAAGCCGACGGCCATACCGTTGCTGGCGCTGGTTCACGCTGCCAACGGCGATCGACTTGCTACGGAGATCGATGAGCTGATCGACCAAGGCTACGCCACCCTTAAGATCAAGATCGGTTTCGACGTCGGCACCGATCTTGAACGGGTGCGCCTAATCCAGCGGCTTGTTGATGGCCGTGCCAAGCTAAGGATAGACGCCAATCAGGGTTATAACCGTGAAGCCGCGTGCCGTTTCGCCAAATCTCTCGATCCGGAAGGCATCGAGCTCCTCGAACAGACCTGTCCCGCCGGCGATTGGGACGCGGCACAAGCCGTAGCCAAAGTGTCGCCGGTGCCGTTGATGTTAGACGAATCTATCTATGATCTCAGCGACGTAGACAAAGCGGCCGAACTTGACGTTGCCCGTTATATTAAGTTCAAGCTCATGAAGGCGGGTGGACTCGAGCAACTCGCCCATGCACTCGAGCACATCCGGGGCCGAGGCATGGAACCGGTACTCGGAAACGGTGTCGCGTGCGATGTCGGTTGCTGGATGGAGGCCTGTATGGTGCCGGGCCATATCACTAACGCCGGCGAGATGAATGGGTTTCTCAAGACTCGTGAACAGTTTCTGGAACATCCCCTTGTTGTAGAGCAAGATGCTATCAGGCTCGATCCAGCCTTCGTCCCGAAGCTAAACGCTGCTGTGGTCGCGAAATACAGCGAAGCCACCGAAACATTCCCATCATCATGACCGCGGAAGACGCACGTAACAACAGACATAAGACACTGGTCACCGGCGTGATCGGCGCCGACACCCATATTGTCGGCAACCGGATATTGAGCATGGCGCTAGAGAAAGCGGGGTACAAGGTCGTCACCCTTGGGGCATTGACGCCGGCCGAGGAATTCATCAAGGCCGCGATCGAGACCGCGGCCGATGGCATCATGGTGTCCTCGCTGTATGGCCAGGGGGAGCTCGACTGCCGCGGGTTTCGGGACCTGTGCATAGAGGCGGGGCTCGATGACATCCTGCTTTATGTAGGGGGGAACCTGGTGGTGGGCAAGCAACCGTGGCCAGACGTTGAGAAACGCTTCTTGGATATGGGCTTCGATCGCGCGTTCCCGCCGGGTACGCGGACGGAAGAAGTCATCAAAGCGCTCGCGCACGACTTCGCAGTGCGCGCGAAAGGCCTCCGGAGGACAGTAGAGTGACCGCGCTGTTGATCGACTTCGGCAGTACGTACACGAAGCTGCGCGCGGTCGAGCTTGATCCGCCACGGATCATTGCATCGGGTCAAGGACCGTCGACGATCACGACCGACGTAACGGTAGGGATGGACTTGGCACTGGCGGACCTTGAGAAAAGCCTGGACCGCCTCCCTAATTTCACTCATCGGCTCGCATGCAGCAGTGCCGCCGGCGGACTTCGCATGGTAACGATTGGACTCGTTCGCGAGCTCACCGCGGAGGCGGCGCGTCAGGCGGCGCTCGGCGCCGGTGCAAAGCTTGTCGGCACGTTCGCCCAGCGCCTAACCCGCGACGACCTAAAGCGCGTTGTCAACCTTGCACCAGATATCCTACTGCTCGCCGGCGGCACGGACGGCGGCAACAGCGAGGTGATATTGCAGAACGCAGCCGCGCTGGCGACATCACCCCTTAACTGTCCCATCGTGGTGGCGGGCAACCGGGCAGTGGCCGATGACATCCAGGCACGTCTCACCAAAGCCGGAAAGCCGGTCCTAGTCGCCGAAAACGTGATGCCAGAGTTCGGTGAGCTAAACACCGAGCCTGCACGCGCCGCCATCCGCAAGGTTTTCATCGAGCGCATCGTGCATGCGAAGGGTATCGATCGCGCCGCCAGCCGCTTCGATGCCGTGCTCATGCCAACACCGGCGGCGGTGATGGAAGGCGCGCACCTACTTGCCAAAGGCTGCTATGGTCTCGATGGCCTCGGACCGCTCGTCTTGGTGGACATCGGCGGCGCAACGACCGATGTGCATTCGATCGCCTCGGGCGAGCCTACCGAAAGTGGTGTCATTGTGCAGGGATTGCCGGAGCCATACGTCAAACGCACGGTTGAGGGCGATCTGGGAATGCGGCACAACGCATGGTCGATCGTCGACGCGGCGGGACTTGAATCGATCGCGGCAGAAGCCGGCGTAACGCGCGAGCACGTGACCGATTTGGCTGAGCAGTTCATGCAGGATGTGGGATATCTACCTCAATCAAAGGAAGAACAGGCCATCGACCTCGCGCTCGCGCGCGCCGCCGTCAGGCTGGCAGTCAAGCGGCATGCAGGCACGATTGAAACCATCTACACCGTCACCGGGCCGGTAACCGTTCAACGCGGGAAGGACCTGCGCGGAACGGGCATGGTAATAGGAACGGGTGGCCCACTGGTGCATGCACCCAATGCCGCGCTTATCCTAAGGGGAACGCTTGCCGATCCGACGGAGCCACTGTCGTTGCGGCCCCGGCGACCGCGATTGATGCTCGACAAGGGCTACTTATTATATGCAGTCGGCCTGCTGAGTACGGTTGATCGCGCGGCGGCATTTACATTGGGGCGGCGATACCTGCAAGATATCACCGAGGACAGGATTGATGGGCGAAGCTCTGCAGCATCGTGAACGTGCGTTGCCTCTTAGCGCGGCACAGATCCCGGAGGATGTCTTCCATGTCATGCGTCGCGAGAACCTCGCGCGGTGGCCGACTGGGGGCGAGGTCGATCTCGATGAGGCCGCCGAGTATCACCTAAGCCTTCCCGAACACAAGCGCCTGGGTACCATCATGCACAAGGCGGCGGCCGAGGGCCGTTGTCTGACGCAGCCACGCGGGGGATTTGGCACCCTCGAGATGCAGCGTGAACTGATGCAGGTGCTGGACCGGGAAGGGCTGGCGGACGTCGTTCCTACCACGACCGACAGCTATACCCGCAACGAGCAGTGGCATAACGCGCAAAAGGGCATCGAGGAGTCAGCCCGTGCCGGTCGTTCGTTGTTGAATGGTTACCCGATGGTCAACTACGGGGTGAAAGCCACGCGCACCCTCATCGAGGCGATCGACAAGCCCGCCATTGTCTTATCCGGGACGGCCATGCCGAGGCTAACGTCGGAGATCGGTTATGCCGCGGGATACTCGGGCTACCTTGGTTCGGCCATCGCCTACACGGTTTCCTACACCAAGGATGTCACCATCGAGGAAGGGATTCGGAACTACCAGTACTTGGATCGACTGGTGACGCTTTACCAGCAACGCGGTGTGGAGCTGCACCGCCGTCAGCCAGGTTTTCTCACCGGCACGAACATCCCGCCATCCATCGCGATCATGACCTGCGTGCTGGACGTGCTGCTCGCCGCCGAGCAGGGTGTAAAGAATTACGGGCTGGAGCTTGGCCAAACGCTTCACTTGATCCAGGATGCGGCCGCCATTCGTGCCTGCGAGGAGCTTTGTCAGGAGTATCTGCAGCGTGTTGGCCACAACGATGTCTTCACCCCCGTCACCTCGCTGCATTGGATGGGTGCATGGCCGCAGGACGAGGCGCAAGCCGCCACTTTAGTCTCCTATGGCGGCACGCTGGCCGCTATCGGTGGTGCGGTCAGCGTCACTA
>JBHIDJ010000242.1:0-3788 GCA_046760105.1 Acidiferrobacterales bacterium
TGTCCAACTTCACCGTGGCTGTTGTTGCACCAGAGGCTGCACCGGATATCGGGGTGGCAGCGACATATATCGGTGTTTTCACCTCAATTGTTTATATCTTCGCGATGCTTTCCGGCACCGTGACCGGCACCTTTATGTTCCGCTATGGTGCCGTACGCGTGTGCCAGTTCACCATGCTGGCTGCCGCTGCCGGCATGGTTGCCATTGCATTAGCGTCACCGTTCACCGCTGTCGTAAGCGCAATTCTCCTAGGGCTCGCCTATGGCACGTTTAATCCCGCGAGCGCGCATGTGCTGAACAAAATATCCACTAACCGCTCACGGCCGATTATCTTTTCCATCAAGCAAACCGGGGTACCTCTGGGCGGTGGTCTGGCGGGGCTCATGGTACCGCTGCTGACGGTTATGTTCGGCTGGCAAGTTGCAGCATCTACTGTAGGCGTGGTCGCGTTGGTGGTCATGGTGCTGGTTCAGCCTTTGCGCTCCACTTTCGATGCTGATCGTAAGCCCAATTGGTCATTAAGAAGCGCGAGTGTTATCGCGCCACTTAGGCTGGTACTCGGTGATCGGTTGCTCAGAAAATTCTCTATCGCTGGTTTTGCTTACTCGGGCTGCCAGGTGAGTGTAGGCGCGTTTTTCGTCGTCTACTTGGCGCACGCGCTAGCCATGTCGTTGGTCCAGGCAGGACTCGTTTTTGCCTACGTGCAGACTGGGGGGATCTTTGGACGCATACTCTGGGGAATCATTGCCGACCGTTGGCTGTCAACCCGGATGCTATTAGTGGGCCTGGGCCTATTGATCGCCGTTTGTCTAGTTGCGACGGCAAGCTTCACGCCGGGTTGGCCGCTTGCTGTGATCATGGCCGTAGGCTTTGTTCTTGGTGCAAGCAGTTTCGGATGGGTTGGCATCTATCTCTCTGAGATCGCAAAGCTCGCGCCCGAAGGCAAGGTCGGCGAAGCAACCGGCGGCACCCAATTTATCTACTTTGGCGGGGTGGTCGTAGTCCCGCCGTGCTTCGGGGCGCTTGTCAACTTAACAGGCAGTTATACCTTTGCGTTCTTTGTGATAGCAGCACTTGCGATGGTGAACAGCTTCTATCTTATGGGCGCTTCGAGCGAAGCTATCGTGAGCGCAACTGAGGACAAAGTAGAGAGTACAGGCGAGATCGACAGTCCTCGGTAGAAAATTGCGCCAAGAGCACGGGCCAACGATAGGCTCGTACGCTTGAGGTATACGACCATAACAACAAGAACGTTTCATGAACCACGCGATAGCCGTACGCCCCACTTTAGCCATGCTGGCTGTGTTGACGATAGCCAGTATGTGCAGTCATAGCGTAGCGGTACTGGCACCCCAAGCGGCGCCTGAGATCGGCGTTGCGGCGACTTACATTGGTGCCTACGTCTCGATTATTTTCACATCTGCGATGTTCTCGGGCGTCGTTACCGGTGCATTTATCAGCCGTTACGGGGCTATCCGCGTATGCCAACTCGCGATACTAGCGGCAGCATGTGGGATGGTGGCCTTTGCACTTTCCTCGCCGGCGGCTGCCGTTGTCAGCGCTGTACTTGTCGGCATGGCCCATGGACCCTTCAACCCGGCGAGTGCACACATTCTCATCAAGGTCTCCACACCACGTTCGCGCCCGCTGATATTTTCGATCAAACAAACTGGCGTGCCCCTGGGCGGGGCGCTCGCGGGAACGCTCATGCCAACACTCGTCGCTTTTATCGGGTGGAAAAGCGCGGCATTACTTGTCAGCGCGCTTGCGCTTATCGTGCTTGTTGTTCTACAACCTATGCGGCGGGCGTTCGACGTGGATCGCAATCCGGCCCGGCCTTTGAGTGGCGTAAGCATAATCGCCCCGCTGAGGCTAGTCTTCATGCATCGTGCACTTCGACCGCTGGCGATACTCTCTTTTGCCTACGCGGGGTGCCAACTAAGTGTCGGCGGGTTCTTTGTGGTTTACTTAACGCAAGCGGTCGAGATGCCACTGGTGCAAGCGGGACTTGTATTTGCCTTGCTTCAGGCCGCAGGAGTCTGCGGGCGGATTTTGTTCGGCGCGATTGCTGGGAGGGTAGTTTCGGCGCGCCTTCTACTCGCCGTTTTGGGTTTGGTAATGGCCGCTTGCATGGTGACGACTGCGGCGCTGACGCCAAGCTGGCCCTTCGCCATCATCTGCTTACTCGGAATCGTTCTTGGGGCCAGCACACTCGGTTGGAACGGCGTAAACCTGGCCGAAATCGCCGCCCGCGCGCCCGAGGGTACGATCAGTGAGGTTACAGGTGGCGTGCAGTTCGTCATGTTCTTGGGAATTGTCATCATGCCGCCCAGCTTCGGCGCTCTCGTTACTCTGACGGGCAGTTATAGCATCGCGTTCCTGGTCATTGCCGCGGTCGCGACGGTGGCCGGTTTTTACTTAATGCGGTCGCGAGAACCTGCTGCGAGGGCAGTGATATAGAGTCAGTACGATGTGCGTCGCTTTTGAATTAGGCACTTGCATACCTGACCTTCCCCGCGTTACGGTAAACGCGCTGAACCCATGAGCATGACATTAGCCGAAAAAGTAATTACGCGAGCCGCCGGAAAGGACAAAGTGCGACCCGGCGAAATCGTGACATGCCAGGTCGACCTGGCGATGATGCATGATTCCAGCGGTCCGCGACGCATCAAGCCCAAATTAGAAGAACTCGGCGTCGGCGTCTGGGATCCGAGCAAGGTCGTTATTATCACCGATCATTTCGTCACCGAGTCCGACAAAGAAAGTGTCGCCATCCAGACCTTGACCCGTGACTGGGTGAGAGCGAACGGGATCAGGCAATTTCACGAGGCAGAGGGGATCTGTCACATTGTCCTTCCGGAACGCGGGTATCTGCGGCCGGGCATGTTTATAGTGGGTGGCGATTCTCACTCGACCACGGCGGGTGTGTTTGGTTGTTTCATGGTCGGTATCGGTGCCACGGAGATGGCCGGCGTGCTTGCTACGGGAGAAATCTGGATTCGCGTACCATCGACCATTCTCGTGCAGGGGCGAGGGCGTCTCCGTGACGGTGTGGCCGCGAAAGACCTCATACTCATGCTTTGTCGGCTGATCGGCATCAGCGGCGCCAACTACAAAGTGGTGGAGTACGCCGGCACCGCGGTTGAGCTGCTGCCAATCGAAGAACGTCTGGTGCTCACCAATATGTCGGCTGAGCTCGGTGCGAAGACAGGGATAATTGCACCCGACACGGTTACGGTCGAGGCCCTTGCCAAGGCGGGAGTCGAGGCATCGGATGTCGTGGCTTGGCGGAGCGACGCTGGCGCCAGCTACGACCGAGTGATTGAATTTGACGCCGATGATCTTGTACCGCAGGTGGCAGCGCCCCACAGTCCGGAAAACAGCGCTCCCGTGGATGAGCACGCGGGAACATCGGTTGACCAAGCCTATATCGGTGCGTGCACAGGCGCCAAACTGCAGGACCTAAAAATGGCAGCGCGCATATTGCGCGGCCGGAACGTTGCAAACGGGGTGTCGCTATTTGTGGCACCGGCTTCCGTTCGTATTGCGCAACAAGCGAGAGCAGATGGGACGCTCGCGACGCTTGAAGAGGTTGGGGCAGTTATCTTGCCAAGCGGCTGTGGTGCGTGTATTGGTCTCGGTCCGGCGGCCTTGGGTGAGAACAAGGTTGGAATCTCCACAACCTCGCGCAATTTTAGAGGCCGAATGGGCGCGCCTACGTCGGAAACGTATCTTGCCTCGCCCTACACCGTCGCGGCCACAGCGATCACTGGACGTATTACCGATCC
>JBHIDJ010000243.1:0-3727 GCA_046760105.1 Acidiferrobacterales bacterium
GATCATCCCGCTGAACGGGGGGAAGCTGTTGGAGCCTAGATCGACGGCGCTAATCGTGTCCCTGGCGTCAGTTGTTGCGAGTGGTGTGCTGACCTCAACGAGGCACATACACGCCAAGCTCCGGCGAGTGTTCGAGCGCGCGCTCGAGCGAATGCGCTAGTCGGTGTGCCCAGCGATACTGATCCTCCTCGGCCTCGATCAGGTCGTGACGCAGCTCGAACAACACGTGCGGGATGCCACGCCTCTCGCCGTGTACAGGGATCGTATAGTCCGTGTAGTCGTCCACCCAGTAAGGCTTGTTATCCCCCACGCAAAGCGTTTCGTCCGCTGCCAGCAGATCGCGCAACAGGTGCGCAAGACGCGTGTCGCGATTGTACAGAAGACCGATGTGCCAGGGGCGGCGCTCTCGCTTGTACACCGGCGTGAAGCTGTGAATGGCCAGTAGGATGGTGGGCTGCTCCTTCGCGAGCCGCTTGCCGATGATGCGAGCGATGGTGTCGTGATAGCGGTGAAAGACCTCGTTCCTGCGTGCTTCGATCTCCTCCTCGGAGAGGTCGTCGTTGCGGGGAACGACAGTGTGCTCGCTCACTTTGACAATGGAGCTTTCGGCATCGAGCGGCCGGTTGCAGTCGATCACCAGCCGTGAGTACACCTGCCGCACGAGTGTAGCATCGAAGCGACGGGCAAACTCTTCCGCCAACCCGCGCGCACCCACATCCCAAGCGATGTGTTGCACTAAGTCTTCGTCCTCTAGTCCGAGTTTGCCGAGTCTGCGCGGCATCTGGTTACCGGCATGATCACACACGAAGAGATACGGCGATGTGCTTCCCGCTCGCTCCACCACGACTGCACTAGGTTCGTCGTCCTCAAGCAGCTTGAAGGTGCCGGCTCTTGCCGAGGTTGCTCGGTCCCTTATCATTGTTTAGCCGTCATTGTCTCTCGCGTTAACCTTGGCAACCTTAGCCATCGAGAAGATGAAGTCTGGACCAGCGGAGAAACTGGCAAGGCTAACGCTAAGTGCTATCAACAGTGGTAACAACCTAGTAGCAATGCGGGGAACCCGCCATTGCCTTCTTTCGTTGTTTGCTACTCCTTTTAGTACGGAAGATCCCGCCGGATGGCAGAAAGCCCCACAGCCCAGTCGGACTCTTCGCCTTCTGTAATACTTAGAAATAAATCAAAACCCTTCCTTTCCCACTTAAGTGTGATTTCTCTTGGATCAGGAGGGTAGCCAGCGGCTTGATGATAGCCCACCCCTTTGTACGCGACAGGTGGTCCATGTCTTTCAGAAAGAAACTCTCTTGCCTCCTTAAAAATACTCATTAGTTCTTCGTTATAACTTGTTCGACACCATTTGGGTCGGGGATTATTATCCGGGAAACATTCTGGCCTCGTTTCTGTAGTTGATATTTCGATGAAACTTATCTCCCTCTTGTATCGCTGACGCACGACACTAACGACAGCCGCCCCCAAGTATTGCCATTTTACTTTAAAAATAGTAGTCGCGATCATCCTTTCGCCACTAATGCCTGTATATTCAATATCTTGGATGTCAGCATCCGGAAATAGTTTTTTGATGTGCTCTACCTCTATTTCCCAAGATATAGGTCTAAAGACATCTGGTAGTGGTTCAGGCATGTTCGCACTTTCAGCAGCTCTCCCAGAATGTGTACTTGCAGCAAGGAAAGTGAGAAACAATAAGCTATAGAGGTGCCGTGTCCATGATGCCCACTTTCGACTGTTACCATTGCCCATTTTGCAGCTTCTTCGTCTTCTTCTTTTCAGGTCGAAATCTCCTGGTCCGGTCCGTTCAGCAGCTTGAGCAGCACGTCGAGGAGATCGACGTAGCTCAATATTCCAACGAGGCGATCATTCTCAGAGACGATCAGACAACCGAACTGTTGGTCTCGTATCAGCTTGACTGCTGCAGCGACATCATCATCCGGCGCGACGCTAACGGGATCAGCAACCATGATCTTGTCTACAGTCGTGTCATCGGTTGCAAAGAAGTTTTCCGCGCCGGTACCCGGATCTCTATAAATGACCAACACGTTGCGCAGGTCACGATCCGATACGATTCCCGCGATCTTACCGCCTGAATCCAACACCGGCAGATGCCGAAATCTGCCCTTGCGCATGATGTCGAATGCTTCTTTGACCGAAGTCCCCAATTCGACGGACTTCACCTCCGTCCGCATAACGTCCTTTACCTGCATTGGCTTACTGTCTCCTCAAACCGGTCTCAAGTAATGAATCATAGCAAACTGGTAGTACGTCTTCCGCGTCTTCCCCGACCTGCATTGCAGTCAAACACCAGGTTAACAGTGTATCTTCTGAGCGGATTTCCTGGAAAGTCGATTAAGGGGAGTGTGCTGTCTGAATTCTTGAAATGACGCAGCGCTCACACACCCTGGAATACCGTGACGAGCATTGTGTCGCGGGTATCGTGAGAGTTTCTCGACCCTCAAGCTTCCTTGTTCGGAACGTAACAGATAGTCTCCGAGACGTCTGTGTTTTGTAGGTATTTCATAACAGCGGCGCCGCCGATACCGTTCTGCCCTGTCCTCTTTTGTGTTTTGCGCAGCGACTTCTCGGCGATGTTGATAAGCTTTGCGGCCTTCTTCGGCTTATCTGAAAGAGTTGCGATTCCGATACTGACAGTCAACTGAACCGGCGCGCCATCGAAATCAAACTGATGGCCCTGGACGATCTTGCGAATTCGCCGTGCAAGTATAACTGAGCCTTTATCATCAAGACGGCGTGCCAGCACCGCCAGCAGTTCTTCGTCATAGCGGGCAAAGACGTCGCCGGCACGCAGGACTTGACTGACCATGCACGCGACTTCCTTAACGATCAGGTCGCACGCGGCCTGGTCGTGGTGGATCATGATATCCTTGAAATGGTCGATGGCGAACATCAGTACGCCCAAGTGTTCGTCGTGCCGGTGAGTGTCGGTGAACTCAGCGTCGAGCCGGTCCTGGAAGTACATCTTGGTGTAGAGTCCTGTGAGCGGGTCTCTGAAGCCGCTGGCGACTTCCTGCTGTAACTGGTACTCGAGATCGTCCTGGTAGGAAAATTTTATAATGCAACTATAACCGATCTGGATTCGGTCCCCCTCTTTTATTTCTTGCCTGTGAACCGCGACTCCGTTTACAAACGTGCCGTTGCTACTGCCCTGATCCTCAATGAGGGCCTTCCCCTTTGGGCTGACCTTGATTACCGCGTGCTTCCGGCTCACGTACCGCTCCTCAAGAGGTAGATCGGCTTCATCTCCGCGGCCGATCAGCGTCTCCATTCCGGTAGGTAGCGTGTACACCAGGCCAACGGGTCCGCCCTGGAGAACGGTCAGGCAGGGTCTTGTAGGCGCGCTGGCCCGGGTCGGCGTAGTCCCGCCCTCGAGTATCGTGTTGTCGCTATCGCGCATCGGTCTGCTTACTAGCTTTTCGGGGGTCATTCAGGGGCCCCACGTAAGTATAGGCGACAAAAAACGGAGTTCTATACGTCTGGGCGGGCAGGTGCCCGGGCCATTCGGACTCAACCTAAGCTCCACAAAAAGTCCAAAACATCCAAACGCCGGATACGCTCTTAGCTAAATTTTCCCAGTTTCTTGGCTTCGCGCGGGCGATGCACCCATTTGCCCATCCTGCGCTTGCGTTATCTACATAGCCGACGTAACTCGTTGATTTCCTGTTCGGGCAAATTTCACTGCAACACAATTCGACACACA
>JBHIDJ010000244.1:0-3722 GCA_046760105.1 Acidiferrobacterales bacterium
CTGCCGGTGACCTGATCTTCACAGGAACGCCGGCCGGTGTCGGCCCGATCCAGCGCGGTGACCTCCTAAACGCTGGCATCGACGGCGTCGGTGAAATTGAGATTAAAGTCGTGTGAGGGACGGATACAGCACGCTAGCATGCCAGTGTCGGTAATCCGAGGACGTTTCGGCAACGCGAGCCAAGAGCCATTAAAGCCTGAGTTGATGGGGCTGGTGCAGCGACGGGACTGGACACTGTGATGCTCGGCCTTTATGTTTGAATGTTAGAAGGCAGCGGTACGGAGACTATACGATGGATCATAAGCCTTTAGAGATCGCTGAGGCGTCGAATGCTCAGCAAATATGGGCTCAAATCAATCTCATACTGGCAAGGATCAAGAAGATACAGGGTGATATCGCAGCCACCGACGAACCGGCCTCTCAACTGGAAATCGCGGAGCTTAAAGAGTTGGGGAAGGAGTATGCCGCCCTCGTACAGCAGTTAGAGACATCTGGCGATACTGGAAGTAGTTAATCATCCGACACTGCTGTGCCCTCCTGAGTGTTGCCGCTTACTGTTTAGTCGCCTTACGCCATTCACATGCGTCGGCAGCAACTCTCTCGGTCTGCGTCATACCGCAGACAAACATCTTTTCGCTTTTAACGCTGTGAGGTTCCTATGGCACACGAATCAACGCGAGCGGTCGTAACCGCGATTGTCGCCAATGCGATCTTGACGGTGCTGAAGTTTGGCACCGCCCTCGTTACGCATTCGGCATCAATGATGAACGAGGCGGCGCACAGCCTCATGGATACCCTAAACCAGATGTTACTCTACTTTGGGTTAGTGGCCGCTCAGAAACCGGCAGACATACAGTATGCATTTGGACATGGGCAGAAGAAATACCTCTGGAACCTGTGGGGTGCGATCGGTCTGTTCTCAATCGGTGCGGGTCTGGGTCTCGCGCATGCTTGGCATTCGTATCATCTGTTGGGTACGCGTGATATACCGCTCACGCTCACGTTGTTCGGGCACGAGCTCAAGGTCATCTGGGTATCGTTCGGGGTGTTAGCGATCGCCCTCGTCCTGGAAGGTTATTCTTTTGTCGTGGCGATCAAGGAGTTTTTCAAGCGTATGCGTGCAGATGGACAGAGCAACGCGTTTCTATATATCGCGCAGTCAGATGATCCAACGCTGGTTGCGGTCGTACTCGAGGACAGCGTTGCCGTGCTTGGACTTTTGCTGGCGGCTCTCGGCATTGGGCTTGCTTACTGGTTCGGTAACCCGATTTGGGACATCGCCTTTTCAGTGCTGATCGCGGTGATGCTTGGTGTGATTGCGTTTTTTCTCGGTCGTGTAAATATGCGCTATTTGACCGACGTGCGTGACCACGACGCTGAAAAAGTGTTCTCCCAAATAGCGCGTGAGCACCGGGAAGTGGAACGCTATCACGACTTACGTTCAATCATCTTAGATGAAAAACATACCGTGCTGGTCGCGGAAGTTGAACTTCGTGAAGAGGCGATGGTGCCCCGGCTGCACCGGCAGATTAACGAATATGAGCGCAAATATGTAGAGATGTTACCGAGTCATCGACGAACAGAGCAACGGTTGCTCGACTATTGTAAGGCGCGTGCAGCTGCGCAAGCGACACTTGAACGTACGGAGGCGGTCATTGAAGAACTCGCCGCCGAGCTTAAAGCGCGAGCGCCGCAAGTATCGCATGTGACGATTGAGGTCGAGGGTATTGCCACAACCCCAAGTCCCGAATTTCCGGAAACGGCGTACGCCTAAGACGTGATGGTCGACTTAGGTAGGGTAATCGCTGTATCGCTTCGCTGTTAAAGTGTTGCTCCGTTTGCAATGAACAGAGTCACTGACTGTTCAGGGGGCACCTACGTTTGATTTTTGCTGCATACAGGGCATAATTTCGCGAAATCACGATAAACTTAGAATCTTGTTGCAGTAGTAAATCCACCGTGGTGCTGGCTTACGGGCACCACCCATCACATCGGGAGGCGCGTATGAAAGCGCTCGTCATCGTGCTTGGGCTTATCGCATTGGGGCTGTTCTGCTACTTCTGCCTGCGCGCCCAGGCACCTGCCATCCAAAACGATCTCATCGCCCGCACCACAACCGCACTCGCCGCAGACGGCATGGATTGGGCCAGTGTAAGCGCCGATGGTCGTGAATTGCGGCTGACCGGCATTGCACCGACGCAAAAACGCCGCAAGCAGGCGGACGAAGTAGCGCGCGGCATTTGGGGCGCGAACACCGTGGACAATCAGATCACCGTCGCTGCGGCGGTGCCTACGCCGAGCCTCTACCGGACTGCGCTGCGTTATGGCGACACGGGTGTCGTGTTGACCGGCCTGGCGCCGGATACGGCGTCGCGGGCGTGGCTTGTTAGCACAGCAGAACAACGCTTTGGTGCCGACCGCGTGGAGGATCGACTGGAAGTTGCATCCGGTGCGCCGGAAGGCTGGCGGATGGCGATGCAAAGCGCGCTAGGCCAGCTCGATCAGTTCGACGAAGCCACAGCGACACTAGTCGACAACCGGCTGAGCGTGCAAGGCCAAACATCGTCGGCGGCCGTGCGCGAAAACGTGCAGCAGACCATGAACGCCGCGTTGCCGGCGAGTTTTGCAACCCACTATGACATTACCGTCGTCGAGCAAGACCTAGTAGCCATTTGCCAACAGGAGCTCAATGATTTGCTAGCCGACCGACAAGTCCTGTTCGACACGGACAGCGCGGACATCAGGTCGGACAGTTTCGCCTTGCTTGATGAACTTGTTGCCGTCGTAGCGCGCTGTCCGGATGCTCAACTCGAAGTCGTGGGTCATACGGACTCGCGTGGCAGTGAGGACTTCAACCAGTGGCTAAGCCAGGCGCGGGCCAAATCGGTGGCCGACTACCTGGCGAGTAAAGGTGTCAGTAGCGAGCGGTTGTCGTCCGTTGGGTATGGCCCGTGGCAACCGATTGCCGACAACGACACCCCTGCCGGACGTGCGAAGAACCGGCGGATCGAATTTGCCGTGAAGGGGAATTAGTCATGGGGTATCTGATTACTCAGGTCTTGCTTTGTCTGCTGATCGCGGCGTTGATCGGTTTTGTTATCGGCTGGCTATTGCGCCACGTCATCTGCAAGAAGCAGTCGCAGGCGTTAGAGGCTGGTTGGACGGCACACCTACGCCGTGTGCAGGCTGAGCGCGATGAGTTGTCTGCGCGTGCCGCCTCGCTGCAGCGTGATACCGCCGCGCGTGCCGCGCCAACAACCTCTCGCAGCATCGAACAGGAATCGGGCGAACATGTGGCGCATTCACCTTCTGCGGGCACGGCCACCGACACGACCACAGCCGATCCTACCGTGGTTACAGAAGGACTGGAGTACGCGATCAAAGAGCTGAAACCCGGCCTGACAACACCGATCAGGCCGCGCGCACTATCGGCGCCCCAGGGAGAGCCGGATGATCTCAAACAGATTGGCGGGGTAGGACGCAAGATCGAGAAGAAACTTCACAACCTGGGGATCTATCATTTTCATCAGATCGCCGACTTCACGCAGCAGCACATTGCCTGGATCGATGAGTATCTGGTCTTCAAGGGACGGATACAACGAGAGCACTGGATCGAACAGGCGAGGGAACTGGCAGCAGGGCGTCAGACCGAATTCAGCCGTAGGTATTTAACCAAGAGGGGAAAATAGCCACGCGGCAGCACAGGCACGCCAATACGCTGG
>JBHIDJ010000245.1:0-3718 GCA_046760105.1 Acidiferrobacterales bacterium
CGTCAGCACATGCCCTATGAGTTGGATGACGGAATCGGTTACCGCGCCCGCATTGGCCTGATCGTGCTTGCTACCGATCAAACCATCGAGTACGAATTTCGCCGGATTATGAATCTGCCGGGCGTGGCATTGTATGAAAGCCGCATCTACAACGCGCCGACTATCTCGCCTGAATCGCTGCAAGACATGGAGCGCGGTATCGCTAAGGCGACCGAGGTCATTATGCCTAGCCTGCCACTAGACGTGGTCACGTATGCCTGTACATCGGGCGCCATGGTTATCGGCGATGACAAGGTCCGCGCGAGAATATGGGAGGCGCGACCGGGTGTCGCCTGCACCACGCCGATGGCCGCAACGTTTGCCGCCTTCAAGGCACTGCATGCACGGAGAATCTGCTTCATTGCCCCCTATGTCGACGAGATCTGCCGCAGCATGCGTCGCTATATACTGGACAACGGCTTCGGGGTGCCGGTGATGGGTTCGTGGAATCTGGAGGACGACACCAAAGTTGCCTGTATCTCAGAAAACACCATAGGACAGACCGTTTTGGAATTAGGGAGCTCGGACCATGTCGATGCGGTGTTCCTCGCCTGCACCAGTCTGCGCCTTGCCGATCGCGTGGAGGCACTAGAACAAGAGCTCGGCAAACCAGTCACTTCGAGTAACCACGCATTGGCGTGGCACTGTTTGAGATTGGCCGGCTATAAAGATACCGTTTCCGGCTTCGGGCGGTTGTACACGCGGCAGCTCGCCTAACGAAAGATGGTCTTCTGACCGGTGAGCGCCAAACGGCAAACGCCGCCGTTGTCGGTCGCGGTCGCCATCGCCATCAGCCTATTCCGTAGCAGGATACCAAACGCACCGGCACGATCTGGATGCCTTTTGACTTAAGCCACTCCACGATAGCCGGGTCGGTGGTGTCGAGACAGACGGCTGCCAGCTTCTCCGCCAACATACATACCATCAAGTCGATGTGCACATAAAACTCGTCAATGCGTGCCAAGGCGGCACGCGCACAACCCAGCCGTTACCTCCCGCGGGCATTGATATTAGCAGGCGGGCTTCTAATAATAGGTGCCTCTGGACTTGCCGGAGGCGGGGTTTGCCCGCCTTTTCGATTCATCAGTTGCGACGAAAGGTAATAGGTGTATGACGGAGCGGTACGACCCAAATACGGTGGAGTCGAAATGGCAACAACGATGGAAGCAATCTCGCGCTCACCATGTCGACATCGACGGAGCCACCCATCCCTTTTTTAACCTGATGATGTACCCCTACCCTTCCGCCGAGGGACTGCATGTAGGAAACGTCTACGCGTTTACGGGAGCCGACATTCACGGTCGTTTTAAACAACTCCAGGGACTGGACGTGTTCGAGCCGATCGGGTTCGACGCATTTGGCATACACTCCGAGAACTTCGCGCTTGAGCAGGGTATCCATCCCACGGAGTTGATTCCCAGCAACATCAAGAATTTTACCCGCCAGCTAAAGCGCATGGGGTTCATGTACGACTGGGAGCGTGTCGTCGACGTCACCCAACCGGAGTACTACAAGTGGACACAATGGATTTTTCTGCAGCTGTTCAAAGGCGGCTTGGCAGAGCGACGTAAGGCGCCCGTCAACTGGTGCCCGTCATGTAAAACGGTGTTAGCAAATGAGCAGGTCATCGACGGACGTTGCGAGCGCTGTTCGACGGAAGTCACGCAACGCTATCTGAGTCAATGGTTTTTCAAGATAACGAACTATGCGCAACGTTTACTCGACAACCTGGAATGGATTGACTGGCCAGAGTCGACGAAGCGATTGCAGCGGAATTGGATCGGCAGGTCTGAGGGTGCCGACATCGATTTTCTGATTGTCAGCCGCCCTGACAAGAAGATCCGCGTGTACACGACACGCCCAGACACGCTCTTTGGCGCGACCTTCATGGTGTTAGCCCCCGAACATCCGCTGGTCGGCACGATTACAACCCCGGAGCAGCGTGTGCAAGTAGAGAAATATGTTAAAGCCGCGCTATCTATGGACCTGGTAGAGCGGAGTAAAGCGGGCGAAGAGCGGGCCAAGACTGGTGTATTCACTGGGGCGAAGGCGATCAATCCCGCCACCGAGGAAGAGATCGAAATCTGGGTCGCCGACTATGTGCTCATGGAGTATGGCCATGGGGCGATCATGGCGGTACCGGCACACGACGAGCGTGACTTCGACTTTGCGAAAAAGTACGAACTGCCCATCCGCACCGTGGTCGTCCCGGCAGACATGGAGCACGTTGAGGCAAATCAAGGAGGCGCTTTCACCGCCCACACTGAAAATGAGGTACTGGTGAATTCCGGTCAGTTTGACAGCGTAGCCGCGGCCGAGGCGATCGGTGCAATTACGTCGTGGCTCGCTCAAAAAGGCATGGGCAAGCTTGCCGTGAA
Organism: Acidiferrobacterales bacterium; assembly: GCA_046760105.1. Lineage (GTDB taxonomy): Bacteria > Pseudomonadota > Gammaproteobacteria > Acidiferrobacterales > SPGG2 > JBHIDJ01. Next base: position 2,418 of record JBHIDJ010000245.1, read on the forward strand.
CTACCGCATCCACGATTGGTGTATATCGCGCCAGCGTTACTGGGGTCCGCCGATCCCCATCATTTACTGCGACGCATGCGACATCGTACCGGTGCCGGAAGAAGACTTGCCGGTGTTGCTGCCCTATGTCGAGAACTTCAGGCCCGATGAGAGCGGCGTCGGTCCGCTCGCGCGCTCCAAGGAATTCTATACAGTGACGTGTCCACAATGTGGCGCCGAAGCCAAACGTGAGACCGATGTCTCCGATACCTTTCTCGATTCCGCCTGGTACTTTCTGCGATATTCATCAACCGAGCTCGGTGATCGACCGTTTGACGCGAAGCGCACCAAGAAATGGTTGCCAGTGGACAGTTACATCGGTGGCGAGGAGCACGCGGTGCTACACCTCATGTATTCGCGCTTCACCACTATGGCGCTCCACGATCTCGGCCACCTCGAATTCGAGGAACCCTATAAAAAGTTCCGCAAACACGGCCTGATCATCCGTGACGGCGCCAAGATGTCCAAGTCACGCGGCAACGTCGTAATCCCCGACGAGTTCGTGGAAAAATACGGCGCCGACGCCTTCCGCACGTATCTGATGTTTTTGGGACCGTATGAGGAAGGTGGCGACTTTCGACAAGAGGGAATCGCCGGTATTTCTCGATTCTTCGACCGCATCTGGAACATCCTCGTTCCGGTTGATCAACTCGAGGACGGGCCCCCGGAGACAGGGGAGCTGACGCGCAAACTCCACGCGACCATCAAGAAGGTCACCGAGGATCTCGAAACCCTGCAGTACAACACCGCCATCGCCGCCATGATGGAGTATCTCAATGCGGTGCGCGTCGGCGACCGCAAGGTGCGCCGCGGCGAGATCGAGCCACTGGTCCCGATGTTAGCGCCGATGGCGCCACACCTGGCCGAGGAGCTTTGGGAACGTTTTGGCCATGAGGGCTCGATCTTCACCGGAGCGAACTGGCCGAGTTACGACCCGAAGCTGGCGCTCGCCGAAGAGATCGATATAGCGGTGCAGGTGAACGGTCGCTTAAGGGCCACCATAAGGGTGGCACGTGGTATAGGCGAGGCGGAAGCACAACAGAAGGCGCTCGCGGAAACAGCTGTCCAACGCCACATAAACGACAAGACGATCCACAAGACGATCTTCGTGCCGGATCGCCTGATCAATCTCGTTGTCAGGTAATTCGACCAATCCTTGTTATGCGTGTCGTGTCCGTTGACGGCAGTGACGGCTGACCTACTCCCGAAAGGTGGGCAGGCACCGGCGGCGATGGATGACACCATTCATGTCCAGCTATAAG
>JBHIDJ010000246.1:0-3715 GCA_046760105.1 Acidiferrobacterales bacterium
AAGACTTGGTTTGAGACCGAGGAGGGGACGGTACGGGCGGTCGATGGTGTCTCATTTGATATTGCGCGTGGTGAGACACTGGCTCTACTCGGTGAATCGGGTTGCGGCAAGTCCATTTGTGCCCTATCGCTTTTGCAGTTGGTACCGCAGCCGGCTGGACGTATCGTCGCGGGCGAGGTGCGACTCGACAGTCAGGACCTATTGCAACTGCCCGAGCGCGAGATGCGCAACTTACGCGGTCGGCGTATCGCCATGATCTTCCAGGAACCGCAGACTTCGCTTAATCCTGTGATGACCGTCGGCAATCAAATCCGCGAGACATTGCCAGACGCAGCCGGGCTAAGTACGAGCCAAGTGCGGGCGCGGACGAGTGAGCTGCTAGAAGCTGTAGGCATTGCTGATCCCGAGCGACGCTATGACGAGTACCCACATCAGCTTTCAGGTGGCATGAAGCAACGGGTAATGATTGCCATGGCGCTGGCGGCGAAATCAGATCTCCTAATCGCCGACGAACCGACCACTGCAGTAGACGTGACGATCCAAGCACAGGTCTTGGATTTATTGCGAGACTTACAGGCGGGCGCCGGCATGGCGATCCTGCTTATTACGCACGATCTCGGTGTTGTCGCTACCATGGCGGATCGTGTGGCGGTTATGTATGCCGGCCAAATTGTAGAATCCGCTTCACGCAAGGAACTATTCGCCGATCCTCAACATCCTTATACACGCAAGCTGTTTCGTGCCATTCCAGGCTGGGCGAAACGTGGCGATACTTTGGAAGTTATTCCTGGCACCGTCCCGTCACTACGACAGTCGTTTCGCGGTTGCCGGTTTGCCGACCGCTGCGACTATGTTTTTGAACGCTGTCGGCGCGAGGCACCACGTTGGGTCACAGCGGCCGGGCGTGGCGTTCGCTGTCATCTGTATGATGCCGAGTCCACTGTACATGTCCAACCACCTTATACCACTGAGACTCCGGCCAAAAAAAAGCAGGCCGACCGCGCCGACACATACGCAGCGAGCTTATTGCAGGTACAAAACCTAAAAGTACACTTTTCGATCCACAGAGGTGTGCTTCGTCGTGTCGTTGGCCACGTCAAGGCGGTTGATGGTGTGTCGTTTGAAATTCCGCCTGGGCATACGCTGGCGCTGGTGGGTGAATCAGGATGCGGCAAAACCACGGTCGGCAAAGGTATCCTTCAGCTTGTTAAACCTACCGATGGGACCGTGGTGTTCTCCGGCGAGGAATTAAACGCGCTGGCGCCTGCACAATTGCGTAAGTTGCGGCGACGCTTTCAAGTGGTGTTCCAGGATCCATTCGCCTCGCTGAATCCGCGCATGCTCGTCGGCGATATTCTGGATGAAGGGATGCGCGCGCTCGGCCTTGGCGGCGATCGACATGCCCGCCAGCGCCGTGTCGAAGAGCTGCTTGGTCACGTAGGTTTACCAACAGAAGCGCGGTCCCGATATCCACACGAGTTCTCCGGTGGTCAACGACAACGCATCAGCATTGCTCGCGCGCTCGCTGTCGAGCCGCAGCTTATCGTGTGCGACGAGCCGACTAGCGCTCTCGACGTGTCGGTGCAGGCACAGATCCTGAATCTGCTCAAAAGCCTGCAGGATACATTCGGGCTAAGCTACCTCTTTATCACACATGACCTGTCAGTGGTGGAGTATCTCGCTGACCAGGTGGCCGTCATGTATCTGGGGCGCCTGGTTGAGACCGGGAACGCGGAGGAAGTGCTGCAAAACCCGAAACATCCCTACACGCGGGCGCTGCTGTCGGCGGTGCCAAGCATTGACCCCGAATCGAAACGCCCTGTGATCAAGCTTGAAGGCGACATACCCTCACCGAGTGCACCACCGTCTGGATGTCATTTTCACCCTCGTTGTCCTGAGGCGATGGCCAGTTGTCGGCAGACGTATCCGGGGAATGTACGCTTCAGCGAAACCCACCAGGCGTGCTGTCATCTGTATCGAACAGCAAAAGCCTGAGGAGTGCCGCCAGAAGATATGTCTAGCTTCAGATGGATGGGATGCGGTCGGGATTGATCCAGACTTTGAGCCGCTGACCGGCGCGCAAAATGTCGCGTGGGTGCATAACGTTCCACTTTGCGAGCTGGTATACGTAGACGCGATATCGACGGGCGATGCTCCAGAGTGTTTCGCCTTTGCGTACGCGGTGGATAATCTTGGCTCGTCCACGCGGATTAGCGCGCGTGCTCGGTAGCGGCCGCGTGATGTTGCCAATTTGTCTGCTCAACGCTCGGTTCGATATCGGGATCATCAAGTTATGACCGACTCGGATAAGGTTGCCACGCAGATTATTCGCTGTCTTGATAGCCCACACGCTCATACCGTAATGGCGCGCGATGGTGCTGAGTGTTTCGCCGCGCCTGATCTTATGGCGTTGCCACTTGATGCGCGCCCCCTCCGGCAGCTCGTTGAGCCCTTCGATAAGGGTTTCCTTTTTCGCTACTGGCACCAGTATTTGGTGCGGACCGTTTGGGTCGGTAGCCCAACGCCTGAAGCCCGGGTTGATATCGTACAAGTCGCCAACGGGGACATGAGCGAGCTTGGCAACCACGTTCAGGTCGATCTGCGAGCCCAAGTCGACGCGGGCGAAGTATGGCTCATTGGGAATCGGTCCCAGTGTTACCCCATAGTATTCCGGATCGGATACGATGTTCACGAATGCCAGGAGTTTCGGCACGTAGTGACGAGTCTCTGCTTTTAGCCGCAGATATGAATAGCTTGCAGGTCGCCCCCTGCGGCGGTTGTGTTCCATGGCCCACTGGATTTTGCCTTCGCCAGCATTGTAGGCCGCGAGCGCAAGATGCCAATCACCATCAAACACTTCGTGAAGTTCTTCCAAGTAATTCAATGCTGCTGTCGTGGAGGCGACGACATCGCGCCGTCCGTCATACCACCAATTGATCTTAAGGCCGTAGCGCCGTGCCGTTGGCCCGATAAACTGCCACAGTCCGACGGCGCGTGCGTGCGAGTACGCGTGCGGCTGGTAGGCGCTCTCGATTGCCGGAAGCAGAGCGATCTCCATCGGCATCCCGCGTCGTTCCACCTCCTGTACGATGTGATAGAGATACAGGCGGGCGCGCTTTAGCTTGCGCTCCATGTAATTGGGATTGCTGACGAACCAGCGCTCATGATAGCCGACGCGGGAGTCGTCGAGCGTGGCCAGACCAAATCCGTCTCTGATTCGATCCCAAAGATCCGTGTAGCGTGGCTTAGACGACGCGGGCGTCACCGATGTGTCCGCGTCAGATACGACTGGCGTGTCGGCGGTGTCACCGAGTTCAGGTGATGCCTTGTGTTGCAGTGCAGTAACGAGTCCTTTTGGGTGCGCTTCCACAGGTTCGTAGGCGTGCGCATTCGTGGCCTGGGTGGTCTGTACGCGGTCGATGTTCCTTGGCCCCAGGAGCGGTGCGTCGGCTATGCTCGTTGCCGGCGCAGCGACTGCACCCGCCGGCACCGTGTCCGGCTCTGGTGCTGGCTGCGGCTCGCTATTCGGCCCATGGTGATCGGCTGCCGCCACTGATGGTGCTGCGGCGGGCGTCGCGGCCTTAGGGGCTACAGGAACCGGCGATTTTGACGGAGACAGCGCCACACACCCGGTTATCACCAGGGAGAGCGCGGACGAGACGGCAAAGACGGGAAAAAAGCTAAATATGCGCTTTAGCAGATCCAGTAGACCCAT
>JBHIDJ010000247.1:0-3683 GCA_046760105.1 Acidiferrobacterales bacterium
TCATGGAAGTCGCGGTAATAATCTTCCTCTCGAGTGGCCTGTTTCTCGGCTGGTCGCTCGGCGCCAATGACGCCGCTAACGTATTCGGTACGGCGGTGGGCACGCGCATGGTCAAGTTCAGCACCGCGGCGTTCATCTGCAGCGCGTTCGTGCTGCTCGGCGCCGTGCTCAGCGGAGCCGGTGCCTCACACACCTTAGGTAAGCTCGGTGCGATCAACGCGCTGGCCGGTTCGTTTATGGCGGCGTTTTCCGCCGCGCTTACCGTATACATGATGACCCGCGCCGGGTTACCCGTGTCGACCAGTCAGGCCATTGTCGGCGCCATAATCGGATGGAATTTGTACAGCGGGTTCCCGACCGACACGGCGTCGCTCATCAAGATCGTTGGTACGTGGATCGCCTGTCCGTTGCTGGCTGGCGTGATCGGTGTGTTCCTATTCAAGATCACTACGGTGCTCGTGCGGTGGGCCAAACTTCACATCTATAGACTCGACGCCTATACGCGGCTCGGCCTGATTCTCGCAGGCGCCTTTGGCTCATATAGCCTCGGGGCCAACAATATCGCGAACGTCATGGGCGTTTTCGTTTCGGCGAATCCGTTTACCACGTTCAATCTCGGCAACTTTTTCGCCTTTACCGGTATTCAACAGCTGTTCCTGCTCGGCGCTATTGCGATCGGTGTTGGTGTTTACACGTACTCCAAAAAGGTCATGTTGACAGTAGGTGGTGGCTTGCTTCCGCTGTCCCCAGTGGGAGCCTGGGTTGTCGTGGTGGCCCATTCCATTGTGCTGTTTATGTTCGCCTCGCAAGGCCTCGAGCATGCTCTGGCGAACGCGGGGTTGCCCACCATCCCTCTGGTTCCGGTATCGAGTTCGCAAGCGGTCGTGGGAGCGGTGATCGGAATCGGGCTTTTGAAGGGAGGTCGTGGTATTAAATGGCGTGTGCTGGCGAACATCGCATCCGGCTGGGTGACTACGCCGGTGATTGCATGCGCGGTGTGTTTCGTTGCCCTGTTCTTCCTGCAAAACGTGTTCAATCAGCAAGTATACCGCGACGCTTCTTATGTCTTGTCACAGACGGTATTGGATCGGCTGCAAGCGGATGGTATCGAGGTCAAAGCATTGACGCGGCTCAAAGACAAGAGGTTCGACACCGTGAGAGGATTCAGAAAGAGCTTGCGTGAGCACATAGACCTCAGCGAAAAGGTCGAATCGAAGATTCTCTCGAGAGCACGGATCAGCCCCATCCTCATTAACAACAGCAAGATCTGGCGACTCGCTAACACCTCCCTCACGGAGGGTCAGGTGTCCTCAATGTGGCGGCTCGTCGGGCGGAAGTTCGATCACCTGTGGATGTTGGATGAGGCGATGGCGGAGGCCAGTGAGCAATGGCGCTCGAGGCCTGGCACCAAGGTCAACAAGCTTTTTAACCGGAATCTCCAGCGGCAGCGGCGTGAGGTGTATGAAGTATTCCAGCTGGAGCCGCCGCAACCCGAATGAACGGTTCCGTTGCCGATACCTATAGTTCTGCTTGCACGTCTACGATCGGGCCTTTAAGAATTGGGGAAGCGACTGAATCATATCGTTGGCAACTAACGGCGAAGTCGATTCCCTTCGACGCTGAGAAGCACGTCGATTAACGCGTGCAATCCCAGCAGTGTCTTTTGGTTCACCGCATGTGCTCATGAAGGGTTTGCGGCACTGTTGCACTTGGCCCTGATGGATCTGTCATGCCCATGACGCTGGGCTCGACGAATCTTGCAGAAGACGGGTAGTCCTATTATATTGATTGGTTATTTCTCCATCGATATGTTCTGCAAAGCACGATGTCACGTCAACTAATGATTCTGCGACACGGCAAGTCGGACTGGAACACCGATGCACCAACCGACTTTGAGCGGCCGTTGGCGAAACGGGGGCGCAAGGCAGTGAAGCAGATGGGACATTGGTTGCGCGAGCAGGACTTGATCCCCGAACACATCATCAGCTCTCCAGCCGAGCGGGCGCGGCAGACGACGCATCGGCTGTGTCGGTTTGCGAAAATTCCCGAGTCGGCGATTACATGGGAGCCTGATATTTATGATGCGGATCTCGATGCGCTATTGCGCGTCGTTGCCACTTGCTCGCGAGATTGGAAGCGGGTGATGCTGGTAGGTCACAATCCGGGTCTGGAATCCCTAGTGCGACACTTGGCAGACGCTTCGCTAGCGCGATGGGAAGCCACCAACCTGATACCGACCGCGGCACTCGCCCATCTGGACCTGCCAGACGACTGGACCCGCCTCACACCGGCTTCAGCCAGGGTGATATCGATTACCCGCGCGCGCAAGCTACTGGAGGAATGACTCGACCACCACCGATTCTGTGGAAACCTTTTGTGCCCGGGTGAGTGATAAGGTAGACAGCCGGTAAGCTGGTTCCTCCTCTCGAAAGAACGAGCCACCATCAGGGGCGGCAGAACCTCTGTCTTGAATTAAGGGTCATGGTCCCGATCGATCGGTGAGTTGCCACGACCGGTCGTCGCGCAAGCCGTCGGACAGAGTCTTTTGTTTGTGTCAAAATGCTACCCTACAGTCGCAAGGGAAGGTTGAAGTTCATGGAGTTTATTAAGCAGTGGATCAAAGAACACAACATTACGGAGGTCGAGTGTTTTGTCCCCGACATGGCAGGGATTGCGCGTGGCAAAATCATGCCCGCCGGCAAATACTGCATGGAGGATAGCATTCGCTTGCCGGAATCGGTCTATATCCAAACCGTGACCGGCGAGTACCCGGAGGATGACAGCACGATTCATCCAGGTTGGATCGATATGGTGCTGCAGCCCGATGCAAACACGATTCGTTCTGTTCCCTGGGCGACCGAGCCGACTGCCCAGATTATCCACGATGGCTATCTTGCCGATGGTAAGCCGGTCGAGATCTCATCGCGTTATGTCCTACGTCGCGTTCTCGAGCTTTACGAGAACCGTGGCTGGACGCCTGTCGTTGCTCCCGAGCTGGAATTCTATTTGGTTAAAACCAACACGGATCCCGACTATCCGTTAGAGCCCCCCATCGGACGAACGGGTCGTCCCGAGACCGTACGCCAATCTTATAGCATTGACGCCGTCAACGAGTTCGATCCCATGTTTGAGGATATTTACAATTACTGTGAAGCACAGAAGCTAGAGATCGATACCCTCATTCATGAGGCCGGGGCGGCGCAGATGGAAATCAACTTTCGCCACGGCCAGCCTCTCGACCTGGCAGATCAAGTCTTGTTCTTTAAACGCACCGTGCGCGAAACTGCAATTCGCCACAAGATCTATGCGACCTTCATGTCTAAACCCATGGAAAACGAGCCCGGCAGTTCTATGCATGTTCATCAAAGCATCGTAGATAGGGAAACCGGTAAGAACATTTTCTCCGATGGGAACGGTAAGGATAGCGCGCTACTGTTTGCTTATATCGCTGGGCTCCAGAAGTATCTTCCCGCCGCCATGGCGTTTTTGGCGCCATACGTGAACTCCTATCGCCGGATTACGCGTCACCAATCGGCGCCAATCAACGTTCAGTGGGGCTACGATAACCGTACTGTGGGTTTCCGGGTGCCTTTATCCGCAGCTGACGCGAGGAGGGTGGAGAATCGCGTCGCCGGCGCCGATGTGAATCCGTATCTTGCCATCGCCGTTTCGCTTGCCTGTGG
>JBHIDJ010000248.1:0-3682 GCA_046760105.1 Acidiferrobacterales bacterium
ATTTGATCCGGAATAGATGCGATTGGTTGAAGAAGGATTACGGGAAAGACCTGCTGTTTTCCCGAGACGCCAATTACTTTTTTAGCTTCCAAGACTCAGCGTTGCTTATGTTCTTGTTCAGCCCGTCGTCATAGCCCGCATTATAGGCCTCCGTTAGTCGCTGCTTTTCGCGCTTAGGGTTTCCGAGATAACCGCCGACCCAGCCTTGGACATACTCCCAATCGACGCCCATCTCCTCCAGCTTATCGACAGTTTCGTAGTACTTTTTGTCCATCTCCTACTCTCACCGCACTCGACACAATGGTATCGGGGCGCGAATAGTATTGCACGCGCTGCGCGCTAGCCTCTATCGCGGTTGGGATATCCCGATGGTGATAGTGCCTATTCTTTTCTATTTCCCGTATAGTCCGTTAGCCGCGATGCCAAATAGACCCGTCTGCACTTGGTCCCTTATACTAGTGGACGGAGATTACTGGCTTACCCCCTGATCAGCGTCCACTCCTAGAAGATGGAGGTGTGACATGCGCAAGAGCTTTGGCAGAATTCTGTCGATTGCGTGTTTCTTGCTTTTCCCATTCCTGCTCCAGGCGGCGACAGAAGAGGCCCCTATCACCGGCATCGGCGTATTCCAGATGCCTGCGTGGTTCAAGGTCTCTTTTCTTGACCTCAAAGACGATGTGGCGGATGCCGCCTCGCAGCGAAAACGTTTAGTCATCTTCTTCCATCAGGACGGTTGTCCCTACTGTGCGACGCTGATTAACACAAACTTCAGCCAAAAGCGCATAGCCGATTACAGTCAGAAGCACTTCGATTTCTTGGAAATCAACATGTGGGGCGACCGTGAGGTCACGGATTTATCGGGCAACACGTTCTCTGAAAAAGACTACGCGGCAACGCTAAAGGTCTGGTTCACTCCGACCCTTCTATTCTTTGACGAACAGGGGCACGTGGTGTTGCGTGTGAATGGTTATTATCCGCCGCACCAATTCATGGCAGCCTTAAGATACGTGGCGGAGAAACAAGAAAACACCATAAAATTTCGCCAGTATTATGCAAAGAGATCGCCTCCGCCTGCAGCCGGGAAGCTACACAAAGAAGCCTTCTTCGCTGAGCCACCGTATGACTTTAGCAAAACCACGGGCGCTAAACCTGTTGCGGTATTCTTCGAGCAAAAGGACTGCTCTGGTTGCGACGCCCTGCATACCAACATACTAAAGCAGTCCGCGACGCTGGAGCAGATCAACCGTTTCGAATCCTTTCAGCTTGATCGCTGGGCAAACACACGGATCGTAACCCCAGCCGGTGAGAAAACCACGGCCCGGGATTGGGCCAATGCGCTAAACATCGCTTACGTGCCCGCGGTTGTATTTTTCGATCAGGGAAAGGAAGTCATGCGCATCGAGGCCATGTTCAAGGCCTTCCACGTGCAATCGATAATGGACTATGTCGCCTCAGGCGCTTACAAGCGAGAACCCAGTTTCCAGCGTTTCATATCGGAGCGAGCCACCCAACTGCGGGAACAGGGGATCCAGGTCGACCTCTGGAAGTAAACACAGCAGGCCTCAGCGCTCACCCAAGCCGGTTAGTGTGTTTTTTTGACCGGCGACCGTATCTCCCACGTGCACGAGAGATCCGGGAGAAATGTCACTAGGTCGCCCTCACACATTTGCACGGGCTCGCCTCCATCGGGCGTTACGACGACATCGCCTTCAAGGAAGTAGCACGTCTCTGTCTGATCGTAATTGCACGAAAACGTGGACACTTCCTTCGTCCAAATGGGCCAACTTTCAACACCCATTGTCTCCAACTTCATGGGAGGGTGGTGCCTTAACGCCTATCTCTTCTTTAGAACGAAGGAGAACTCACCGCTGACCTCGCCGGACTCCAATAGTTCGTTACCGGTCTGCTTAGCGAATGCCTCGAAATCCTTAACCGAACCGGGATCCGTCGCCACGATGTGTAGTGTTTGACCGCTAGTCATATCGTTCAACTCTTTCCTCGCCCGCAGAATAGGAAGTGGGCAATTGAGCCCACGCGTATCGAGTTCTCGATCAGCCATTTTGCCTCCCGTATGTCAAATCCGCCGTCTGCCTGCGGATACCGCGTCGCGATACACAAATAACTCTGCTAAATGCATATAGGCATATTGCCAAATACATATTGGATCGGTGTCGCTCGTCTAAAGTTCGCCGGTCTTCCTCGGCCATGCGGTTCAAGCGAGAAGGTGCTTGAGCGCTAACGAGTTTCGATATGGGCGCTATAGATCACCCGAGATTTGCACGATAAGATCGTACCAACGCCTGCCGTTCTTTCATCATCCGATCGATGATAGGGCCAAAGATAATCTCGATCGCGAGCCCCATTTTTCCGCCAGGTACCACAATAGAATTGCGCCGAGACATAAATGAGTCGTGAAGCATGGCCAGTAAATAGGGGAAATCGATGTTAAATTTGTCAGGGTCACGGAAACGAATGACGACAAAGCTCTCATCGGCAGTGGGAACGTCGCGTGCTATGAAGGGATTCGATGTATCTACGGTAGGCACGCGCTGAAAATTGATGTCAGTCATCGAAAACTGAGGCGTAATATAGTGTACATAATCGTACATGCGCCGGAGGATGTTTTCAGTGACATCCTCGGCCTTATATCCCCGCTGCGCGGTATCGCGATGAGTCTTCTGGATCCACTCGAGATTAACAATCGGTACCACGCCCAGCAGCAGGTCGACATGCCGCGCCAAGTCTACTGTGTCGCTGACGATACCGCCATGTAGACCTTCATAAAACAACAGATCCGTGCCGTCTGGAATATCTTCCCAGGGTGTGAAGGTACCGGGCTCCTGGCTGAAGCGCTCGGCTTCAATCTCATCATGCAGGTAGTACCGTCGTTGCCCGCTCCCGGTCTCTGCGTACTGCCGGAAAAGCGCCTCTAACTTGTCAAGGTGGTTTCCCTCCGGGCCAAAGTGACTGAGATGCTGACCCTCCGCAAGCGCCTTGGCGACCTGCTCTCGCATTTCGTTACGATCGAACCGGTGGAAGCTGTCGCCCTCGATCCAGCAAGGTGTAATCTGCTCTCTGAAAAAGATATGCTCGAAGGCGGCTCTTACGGTCGTGGTGCCGGCGCCGGATGAGCCGGTAACAGCAATTATCGGATGTTTCTTCGACATTACTATCGTCCGTTTGTACGTCCTGTTTTTAGGTACAGCGTTTAACCACCATCGTTGGCTTCCTCGATCATTTCGTCACCATCCAGATCGAGTTTGCCTTCTTTGAACACCCGACTTACAAGGAAATCCTCTGCCTCAAGCGTCATCAGATCGGCCTTGGTCAAGCTTTTGTCGGCTCTCGCGAACAGGCGATTCGCCTGTCGTAGGCGAGCGCGGTCCAGAGCATTGCGGATCGAACGCGCATTGGCGAAATGCGGTAGTGTCATGCGTCGTAGTATGTACTCCTGAAAGGTTTTTTCGCCTTCTGGACTGAAGTGGTAGTTTTGCTGGGCCAGCATCAATTTGGCGATGGCCAGCAGCTCGGGCGGTTCATAGTCCGGGAAGTCGATATGATGGGCGATGCGCGAGCGCATGCCTGGGTTGCTATGAAAGAACTTGTCCATTCTGTTCTTGTAACCGGCCAGAATTACTACGAGGTCCTCCCGCTGGTTCTCCATGATCTGCAGTAGGATTTC
>JBHIDJ010000249.1:0-3675 GCA_046760105.1 Acidiferrobacterales bacterium
AATGAATCAGCAAGTTACGCGCTTTCCCCGCAACCCACGAGCTCTTAAGTCACCATTAACTCACCAGCAAGTCTTGCAACCACGATCGACGCACCTGTACGACACGACGATAGCACACCGGTGGCAGGCGACCGCTTGCAATTTCCTCACGTGGCGCGATCGAAGAGTCGCCGCGAGTGAAAAACGATCGGCTGAAACCGTTTGTTGCCTGCCCTGATGTGGCGCTTTAGCACGAAATCAAACAGCAGTGCGTTGTAGCGACGGATCTCGGTAAACACGGCAGCCTCGCTGTCGGTGATATAACCCATCGCCACCATTCTACGCATGGAAAAGATCGGCATGACGCCGGGCAAAGGATAGTCCGAGCCGTTGATAAGCCGTGGGGGCCACTCGCTGCGCGCGAGTACGGCTTTAAGCGGCGCCCCCATCCGATTGGCCTGGGTCATCGCCGAGATGTCGCCAAGGAGAAGACCCTCGTAGCGTGACTCATCCATCAGGCGGGCGAAGAGTTCAAAGCTCGCTACCGGCGGGCCGTTAGGCCCCTTGTCGAGATCGGCATCGTCGCCCAGTGAGGCGCAGTGGGCAACGATGACGCGCACACCGTGATCGAGCGCGCGACGCAACTTCAGCGGATTGTTAAGCCGTTGCGCCTCGGGGCTATGGACCGCCGCTTCACCCCCGGCATGCACCAACAGCGGCATGTCGAGTTTGGCCATCGTGTCATAGAAGCCATCGCACAAGGGGGATGCCGGATCCATACCCATCGCCGAGGGCAGCCACTTGATTGCGCGTGCACCTCGCCTGCGGACGTCCTCCAGCGCTTCTATGGCGTCGGGCCGATAAGGGTGAATCGAGGCAATCCATTCGAGACGCTCGGGGTGAGATTTCGCCACTCGTTCGGTGTACTCATTGGGAATGTGAAATAGGGTCTGCTCCAGAAGACGCTTGCCACGTTCATCGTGGTAGTAATCGAACGCCAGTAACATCAGTCGCGATCCCGCGGGAAAGTCAGTGTGCAGTTCGAGCAAGCGCCGCAGGAAACGCACATCGACCTCGCCTTCAACCTCCGCACAGCTCGCATTCGCATAGAGTTTTTGCCCGAAGTAAGGAAAAGGATGAGCCAGGCTGTAATTGACGGGGTTTACGTAGATGCTGCGCTCGCTGTCCCCGGCACCGATAAGGTGGACGTGAGCATCCCAGAGCTGCGCCGGGTCGATACCCTCCCAGGCCGCCTGCATTAGCTCGTGGTTTGCCAACCTCGGCGGTAATGGACCTGCAAGACAAGGGTTCCATATGCCCTGGTCCGGCCAATACTTCCACGCGGGCCAGCCGATGGCCGCCAAACCGCCAACCCCAAGTGTCCCAAGAAACAGACGCCGCTTCATGGCGAGTCCTCCCTTTGATGGTGGTCGCCAGTTGCCGCGTGTGGGTCAGACACGGCTACCGGTCTTGCAAAAACACCTCGCACACGTTGCCTTCCGGGGCAAGCCCGTTCGGCGGGCTGACAGTCATCTTCATCCGCCTCACCCACCCCCGGACGACGGTCACGGTAGCGTCTTATCGGCCGCGAGGAACATCGCCGTTTCGTCACTTGCCCCCGAACAGCGCGTCGCCTTGCTCGTCGATGATTCTCTTGGCTTTGACAATTGAGTAGCTGATGGCCTCGTCCCTGTCGGTAAAGGTGTCCACCCTGATGAAATGTTGGGACTTAGGCACGTCGTCGATCTCCTTGGAGATATCCCCCTCGGTCGTCCATCCAGCCCCGACCTTCTGCGGTGTAGGGATAATAGTGTACCCTTTATAATTGACCGCCACTTGATTCCTGGTGGGATCGCTATTCTCGTGTTTGCCTGACACCAGTTTGCGTAGAAATTTCAGGACCATTTTGCAATTCTCAAGACATACACAGATGGCTGCCGTTATGGAGGCAAGTTGACCATATCTTGGTAGCCGCCGCAATCGCAAACAAAAGTTTTCATGGTACACATGCATCTCATGCTTCATCCCCGGTCACCGATGCGGTCTGGGTCATGCACTACATAAGAGACTAGTGGGGTCTATTCTTTCGATATCATATATGTAGTCGAAAGGACGCCGATCCGCCTTATTATTGCGGTTTATTGGGAATACACCATTTTGCAGCTAGGACAGAGCAAGCATGAATAAAAGATCTCGTCGTTTCCTCAAGGCCTATCAGAATAACGACTTCCTGAATAGCCGAAATGCAAGAGAGCTCCGCATCCTCTCCGAATACCTGGAGCCGGAAAGCCGCTTCGCACGCTATCGGGTGGAGGACACGATTGTATTTATGGGTTCGGCGCGCATTATCTCGCGTGAGCAGGCCGAGCAAGAATTGAAGACCGCCAACAATGGGGACAGCGACCTCCAGCAAGCGAAGCTTCAACTTCAGATGTCGCAGTACTACGAAGCAGCCAGAGAGCTTGCCCGGCGCTTGACGGAGTGGTCTAAGCAGTTGGGCGATGAGGAGCGGCGCTTTGTCATCTGTACCGGGGGCGGTCCAGGGATTATGGAGGCGGCGAACCGTGGGGCGTCTGAAGCCAAGGGGTTGAACGTCGGCCTGACTATCTCGATGCCCGTGGAGGAGTTCGACAATCCGTACATGACTAGGCAGCTTTCGTTTCATTTTCACTATTTCTTCATGCGCAAGTTCTGGTTTGCTTATCTTGCGAAGGCTGTCATCATTTTCCCGGGCGGCTTTGGCACACTTGACGAACTGTTCGAACTCCTGACGCTGCTGCAGACGCAAAAGATACGCAAGCACCTTCCTATCGTACTCTTCGGGAAAAAGTACTGGAGCGAGGTGGTTAACTTCGATGCGCTGATTCGATACGGCACCATAAGCCCGGATGATCTCAAGTTCCTCTACCGCACGGATTCGGTAGACGAAGCCTGCGAGTTCGTTATCGGTCAGCTGAGTAAGTACGCACTGGAAGAGCGAGGCGCTACTCTTTAGGCGGCAAGCAGGGCCAGGCCTGGATAACTGCATAATATCGCCAAGGACTTAGCGGCAGCACTTGAGCAGTTTAGCGAAACCGCAGCAGATCTGGGGAAGGAGGTGGTGTCTACCAATAACACGGCCGTTCTCACCTAGACACCATCGAAGCTCTCGGGGTCGCCATTACACAGTTTAACTACCGCTGAGACAGCTTTCGCCAATGCATCACGCGCTTGTGAATGAATACTTGACTGTTTCTATAGGTTGAAATAGACGGATGCAGCGGAGCATGCTCTCGTCTATGGAACTCACACACAAGAGCTTGAACCGAATGAAAGGAGGATGAGCCATGTACGCACGTTTGGTCACACTCACTCTTGAGCCAGGAAACCTCGCCACGGCAGAGAAACTGGCCGATCAGGCTGCTTCGGTGATCAGGGCCCTGGAGGGGTTTAAGAACGTAACGTTCTTTGGCAATGACGCGACTGGCGAATATGGTAGCTTGAGTCTATGGGAGTCGGAGGACGATGCTAAGGCGGTCGGCAAAGTGACAGAGCTCCATATCCGAGAGGCTGTGAGTGACATCCTGAAGGAGCAACCGACTGTTCGCATCTTTAAGGTGTACGAACCAAGGGTGTAGCTCGACGTAGGACAATAGGCCCGGTGTGTGTCGAATTGTGTTGCAGTGAAATTTGCCCGAACAGGAAATCAACGAGTTA
>JBHIDJ010000250.1:0-3667 GCA_046760105.1 Acidiferrobacterales bacterium
CGGTATTCCCTTGGAACGAAATAGAGGTGATCTTGTTTCTCGACTGCTAGGTGACAGGCAATACAATACTTAACGCGCTCCGAGCCTTCGCCGTTGGTCTCACCAAGCAGGGTACCGTCGGGCAGGATCTCCGTGTACTTCCAGTCACCGGTGACATGATTGAAGCCGGGGGGCATCTTCTCCGCAATGAATAATGGCCCAAGCACGATTCCCCGAGATACTGTGACCGAGAAGCTATCCTTGGCGATGATGGACCCCACGGGCATTGTCCCGGCATCCTCGAAGGCACCGTAGGCCTTGGCAGTGGGATTGGCGTAATTATTAAGGTAGTGGTTGCCATGGGAAAGGGAGAGGTACGGCGCCGTGTTGTACCGTTTCCAGCCCTGGTAGGCTTCTGCAACCGCGTGGCCGGAGCGTTGATAGCCAGCTTTCAGTGCATCAGCGATGATACTGTAGAACTCGACCGCCTCCTTGGGCATAAGGTCCGCCGGGTTGCGCAATCGAAAATGGCGCCGGGGTTTATCGATCTCACCGCTAATGTCACTCATCTCGATATCGGCGCGCTCTACCGATTGCGATGCTGCCTCGGTTGTGAACAGGAAGCCAAGCGCAGCCGCGATGCACAGGGTTGCAGTTGTCGCAGTGACTAGCCTTGTGTACCGCACAGATCTATTGCTCCTATTTCCCGACTAGCCAATTTGCACGGGATGCGGAGTGCCGTGGACACGATGCGTCCATTCATCACAACTTTCGTCAATCAATCCTCGGAGCGCCTCGCGATTGCAGATTATGACGTGCCCACGGGTTAAGCTGATCCACCCTCTCTTTCGCCAACGCTGCAAGTGCTTGTTGATGCATACACGCGAGATTCCCAACATCTGGCCGAGCTCACTTTGCGACGGCTGTAGGCGAACGCGAACACCATTGGAGACCACTTCACCATCAACATCAGCCATACTAAGCAGTCGCTTCGCCAATCTCCCAGGCACGGGGAGAAGCACTGAGTCCTCGACCTGTTCACTGGTCCGGCGCAGGCGCTCACAAATCAGCTTCAACAAGTGAATAGTGAGACTTGGTTCGCGTTCCAGGAGCGCGATGAAACCGCGGCGCGCGATCGTTATCAACTCGGTTGGCACTATGACGATGGCATCTGCAGTACGTGGCATGCCGTCTAAAAGCGCGATCTCACCAAAGACGTCGCCAGGCCCCATCACGTTTAGAATCACCGTTCGTCCACCTGGCCCGCTGGTGCTTATTCGAACCTGGCCCGAAACCACACTGTAGAGGGTGTCACCTTCATCCCCCTTTAAGAACAAGACCTCACCCGCCTTTGCTCGGCGGGTGACCGCAAGGGCGGCAATGCGGTCAACAACAGTCTCATCCAGATCACGAAATAGATAATGCTTTGCCAGCAAGGCTGGTGTGTCTTTTCGTATCGCTCGCTCAAGGTATTGTTTTGCTAGCTCCATGACCAAGTTCCAGCGCAATATCATCCGAGTGTCATATTAGCAACAAAGTTTCTCTCGGGAATGTTAACCGGTTTATAAAACTGACTGTCCTTTCATGCCACTATGGGACATTTATCGTTTCTTCTAAGGGTGCAGATTTGACTATCCACTGGACTCTAATCTTTAGACGACCGACGGCATGCTCCCGCGCGTAGACTCTTTCTCGTAGATACAATGGACCATGTATATGGACCGATTGACCAACAGAAATCTTTCACCCGCGGCTCACCATAAACCGGTGTGTCACAAGCGCCACCGGCTACCTTACAAAAGCGGCCTGCGCCAGCGCAGGCGCCGACTAGTGGCGATCGACCGGCGTCTGCAAGCGAACTATTTAAGCCATTAGGCTTCCCGTATGACATCGAACGCATAGCTGGTACGTTTCTCCACGTCATCAAACGGCTCAACCGATCGAAATCGACAAGATAGCCCCCGCCTCGTGCTCGTCGAGCCGGTGGAGTACGATGGTCTTTAGGAAGCGTGCGTCGATACTGCGCGCAGAGCACGAATGAGGCGGAGGCCGTAGAGCAGCGTGTGTATTGGGAGCGCTAGGCTCGCCTGGCCCGAACGTCTGATGGCCCGGCCTTCGATCTGCCGACTCTTGCCTTCTCTTTGAACCTGTATATAATTACAGCATAACTGTATAAATATACAGGTTCCGACGGAGGCGCTATGACTGCTCTCACCCCTCGCCAAGCGCAGATCTTACAGATGATCCGTGCGTTTGTGGCCGAGCACGGCTACCCACCTACCCGTACCGAAATTGCCGCCGCTTTAGGCTTCCGCTCGGTAAATGCCGCCGTGGATCACTTAAAGGCCCTGGCCCGTAAAGAGGCCATCGAGCTACTCCCGGGGGCGTCCCGAGGCATACGTTTATTAAAGAATAACGAGGGCTTGCCAGTGGTGGGTCGCGTAGCGGCAGGCAGCCCAATCTTGGCCGAGGAACATATCGAGACTCACTACCGTTTGGATCCCGCACTTTTCAAGCCCCGCGCCGATTACTTGCTACGGGTCTACGGCACGAGCATGCGCGATGCCGGTATTCTGGATAAAGACCTGCTTGCTGTGCATCGCACCGTGGATGTCCGAAACGGCCAGATTGTGGTAGCCCGCATTGAAGATGAGGTTACCGTCAAGCGGTTCCGTCGTCGTCGCGGTCATATCGTCTCGTTACTACCAGAGAATCCCGAGTTTTCGCCCATCCAGATTGACCTGCGTCAGCAGTCCTTGGTGATTGAGGGACTTGGCGTAGGCGTAATCCGCAACGGCAAACTTTTATGACCCTAGACACCCTCTTGCGGCGCCGGGACATCTGGCGCGGGGGGCAGATTTCTCCTCCGACCCTGGACAGATTGTCCACAGGGTTTGCCGCTTTGGATGCGGCGCTTCCCGGAGGTGGTTGGCCCCAGGGTGCACTCACCGAAATCTTGCCGGCACGGGCAAGCATTGGCGAGTTGCAGCTAGTGACGCCGGCCTTAGCACAACTGAGCCGCCGGGAACGATGGATCGCTTGGATCGCTCCGCCGCACTATCCTTATCCCCCGGCACTGACGAGAGCCGGGATCGAGTCGTCGCGCGTGCTGCTGGTCCATCCCCGCGCTGAGAACGACACCCTGTGGGCAATGGAGCAAGCATTGCGCTCCGGCACATGTAGTGCGGTACTCGCCTGGCCACGGCGCGCTAACAACCGGGCCTTGCGTCGCCTGCAGCTCGCCGCGGAAACAGGTCAGGCCTGGGGATTTTTATTTCGTTCCCTGCGAGACGCAGGCTCATCCTCGCTCGCCGCCCTACGTTTGTGCCTAGAACCGTTACCCGATGGCCTTGCCGTACACATTATTAAATGCCGTGGAGGCGTAACCTCCTCCCTGACCCTGACCCTTACCCTCCTCCTTGCCCCCTCCCACAAGGGGAGGGGGTAGTAATGTCCCCTCGCACTTGCTGCTGTGAAAACGCGCCCAGTTCCTCTCTTTTCCCCTTCCCCTTCGACCTCCCTCGCGCAGGAAGGAGACGTTCCCTCCCCCGCTGGTCGGGGGAGGGCTGGGGAGGGGGTGGAGAGGGGGAGGGGTGAGGAAGTGTGGCTGTGTTTACATTTCCCCCGACTTTTTTTGGAGGTTTTCTCACGTGGAGATATTAACCGGACTCCGCGTGTTGTCAGTACT
>JBHIDJ010000251.1:0-3642 GCA_046760105.1 Acidiferrobacterales bacterium
CGAACCTGCGACCAACGGATTATGAGTCCGCCGCGATCCCCCCACATATCAGCGGGTTACTGGCGGGTTGTCCAATATAAGTGCGCTGAACATATCCTTTACGCTTCAATACCCTACGGTTCTCGTAGACACTGATATTGGACGTCCCATGGTTCCCTGTAGGCGCTAGGGCATTCCCGCTGCCGTCGCTCTGCCTCCAGTTCGACTCTGGGCGCGATTTCCTGGGCGACCAGTCAGCGGCCGCCAAGTGTCGAACAAGCGGTTAAGGCTACGCGCTACCTCACAAGCCTCTTCCAGGGACCGCCTGGCGGCCACTTTTCCGCAAATACTCGATTTTCAACGGCGGCATGTGCCGGCGGGCCGAGGAAGGCGTTCAAGCACGCGCACACATCGGCCAATGAAGGCGGGTCGACCTCCACTAATGTCTTTGCCATGAAGGCGTTCCACTGAGTATTCTTCTGTCGGTCTTGGGAGAAGTCCGTACTCAGGCCCGGCGGTGTTCCAATAGGCAGTCCCGTACGGCGACGCGCGAAGGTTTTCTTGAGCGCTTGTTTGAGCACCTTGCCATCGAACTCGAAACATCGAGCGATAACCCAGAGGTCGTAGAAATCTTTCATGCGGGTGTTGGCCATGCCGAGAGCGACCACCGCTTGGTACTTCTCCGCTATGACGGTCTCGCGAGGATAGGCAAGAATTTTCGGGGCAGGTTGGTCCAGAAGCGCCGGGTAGTCCGTCTCGATAGCACCGGGCGTAACGACGTCTCCGAATCCGATATCGACTTGGATCGGAATACGCGCATTCGCCAGTTCTCCTGTGAGCGTCACTCGCATTCCGCCGTACTCTGTCACGTCCCGGATGGGTTCAACTCGGACGCTATCAACGTCGAAGGTGACGCCGTCGCTCTGGACTCGTATGGCACACAGGTCTCGGAACACGGCCGCGATACCATCTTGGCTGTTGTCGCCTGAACCCAGGAAGTCGATGTCCCGGGTTGTTCGGTGCGGGACGCCGCTCCAAATCACGAAGAGCATCGCTCCTTTCAGGATGAAACGGTCACGGTGGGGGGACTGACTCAGTCGATACACGAGGCGTTCCAGCCCGTATCGGGTCAAAAGAAGCTGGAAGTCCTCGCCTCGCTCCCTTGCCAGCGCCAGCAACCGATCGCGCACAGATGCCGCGAGATTCTTCTTCTCGAGCTTGGTCACACTACCAGAGCTTCCAGGTACGGGCGCATGACGTTGCGAACCCGGCACAGGTCCGCAAACTGCCACAGGTCGTCCATCTTGCAGCGCCGCTCCCCCCAGCACTCACGAAGCGCCTCTATGGCGACATCCAGCCCAATCTTGTTGCGATACTTGAAGCAGTCCGCCACTGTCTTCGCCGGCTCAAACACGCGCACGGGGACGCCCTCGATGCGATGCTCCTTGACGCCGGCGCTCAAGGTCGACTGAGAGAAACGAACGATTCGCAGCCGCGGGTATTCAATGCGGGGGCGCCAGGCCTTTTCGCCAATGGCAACCCAGACCTCAAAGGGCGCTTGGGTCGTTATCTCATGGAAGCGAAGGGCGGACAGGAGGCAAATGACACCGTTCGGGACACGTTTGGCGGCCTCGGCCAAGCTGCGATTCTCGGTGGCCTCTGCATCCGGGAGGACGTAGAGGCCGCGCCCAATTCTCTCAAGGCGGCCCGCGGCGTACAGGCGACTCAGATAGGTTCGAGGGATCCCGTGGGGATCGAGATCCCGAGGCCGAAGCACGCCGGCCTTTTCGGTCAACTCAAGTATCTTTTTTGCCTGGTCGGACATGACCATAGTGTTGCATTTCCTCGGGGAATGTGCAAATTCCCCGAGGAAATGCAACTGCGGTCATGCGCATCTCCTCACCAGCAGGTTCCGCGAAGGTTGAAACAGATTCGAAAGACTCGGTAGCGACTACGCTCACGGGCTTCCATCACGGCGAGTGTCACATGCGCCGCGTACTGTCTATATTTTCAGTATATGCCTATAGATTCATGGACGGACAGGCGGCATGGAGGCCTGCACCAGCCCCACCGGCGGGATCTACCGCCCACGGCAACCCCGTAAGAGTCCGCTCTATCAGTGCATCCGCCGACACGTGGATGAGCTGCGAGCGGCGGGGTCCATTCACCGCGCAGTTGAGGAGAATACTCTGGAGCGTTTTCTCGACTGTGGCGACCTCCACAAAGGCTTCGCGAGAGTCTATTGTCGGCAGTGCAGGCACGATTATCTGCTCGCCTTTTCCTGCAAAACCCGCGGACTGTGCCCGAGCTGCCACCAGAAGCGCATGTTCGCCCACGGGGAATGGGTCGAAGCGTACGTGCTCGCCCCAGTACCTCACCGCCAGTACGTGTTTACGCTGCCAAAGCTTCTCCGCCCGCACTTCCATTACCGGCCCCATCTTGGCGAGCTTTGCAGGCTTGTCGCTCTATTGCTCAAATCGGCATTCAAAGCAGCCGAGCCCTGCGGCGAGCCTGCGTTCATTCTCTACGTGCAGACCTACGGTGATCTCGTCACCTGGAATCCGCACATCCACGCCTTGGTGGCCGATGGTGTGTTTCTTCCAAACGGTACGTTTCGCGTTCTACCCCCGATCCCGGAGGCGTTGCTGAATGCACGTTTGCGCGAAGCCGTTTTGTCGTTTCTGACCGAGGAGGGCAGCCTGGACCCGCTGTTGGCCGAACGCATGCGCCGCTGGCAGCACAGCGGCTTTTCCGTGCACAATCGGGTCAAGGTCCAGGCTCGCGACACCGACGCGCGCCAGCGACTGGCGCGGTATATGAATCGGGCGCCATTCTCCCTCGACAAAATGACCTACGACACGAGCAGCGCTACGGTCATCTATCGCTCGAAGTTGCACGCGACGCTCAAGCGCAACTTCCAACTCATGCCCGGGGCCCAATGGTTGAAGCTGCTGCTCCAACATATCCCTGACCGGTATGAGCATCTGATCAGATACTACGGCTATTACAGCAACCGAAGTCGCGGCCAGCGAGCCAAGCAGTCACAACCGCCAGGGTCACCAGAGTCCGAATCATCGCAAACCATCGATGAGCCGGCGCACTGCAAAGCGGCAAAGGCCGCATGGGCGAGGCTCATCAAAAAGATCTATGAAGTCGATCCGATGGTATGCCCCCGATGCGGTGGCGAAATGCGCATCATCGCCCTGATTGAACAACCGTGCGTCATCCAGCGCATCCTCAAACATCTCGGTGCTTGGGAGCCGCGCCCGAGCGGTCCGGACCCGCCGAGCGGGCCCGCGGCCTGGCCAAGCGGCGTCACCCTGCCACTGACCTATCATCCGGTGCCCGACATCGCCTGAAGTCGAAGGCCTCACGGGGGCGCTCGCCCCGTCACACCCCCGCCCAAGCCCCGTTGGCCGCCGATCACGCCCGCTCGCGCGATGAGCGCCCCCGCAATTCACGCCGCGCGGTCCAGCGTCGCGCCCTCGCGGCGGCATCGCCAGGTTTGCGCCGCTCCCGCCGGCTATCCGACTCTGTGCGGCTTCCTCGCAGTGCGCAGAATACACCTTATGTCAAAAGCGTTTTCCTATCCGTTATCCGTTATCCGTTATAATTACTCTTGTGCTACGGCTGAGCGACGAACAGTGGGAGCGAATCCGGGAA
>JBHIDJ010000252.1:0-3622 GCA_046760105.1 Acidiferrobacterales bacterium
CCGGTGTACGCTTGTCGCATTCACGATGGCTACTTGTGGGTCGCGCTCGACTGAATGCATGGATACGAAGGGTCCGGAACGGATCGACACGGCGATACCAAGTTTAAGTCCGTTTCCATTTCCCAGTAGCGAAATTCGCTGGTGCGACGCAGCAGCTTTTCTGCCGTTGAAATAAGTGGATGAAGGATCAGGCCTGCGTTGTTGCATTGCTGTTGAAAGCAAGAAGGGGACGCTACCTGTATTAGGCGATACGCCTTGGGAATTTCGCAGTTGGACACTGGCGTCGGATAACACCGCTGAAGCCGGCAGCCTGATCACATGAATGTCAAACAACGTTGGATCGTCTAGAGGGGAACTACCGTGCGAAAAGCCGTTTTCTTGGTTTCTACCGCAACAGCGTTCTTAATAGGGGGCATCGTCAGTTCCACCACCATAAACAACCTACAGGCTCGTGCCATCTCGGCGAGTGAAGTGCACCAGCTAAAAGCGAGATTGGACAGAATC
Organism: Acidiferrobacterales bacterium; assembly: GCA_046760105.1. Classification (GTDB taxonomy): domain Bacteria; phylum Pseudomonadota; class Gammaproteobacteria; order Acidiferrobacterales; family SPGG2; genus JBHIDJ01. Next base: position 505 of record JBHIDJ010000252.1, read on the forward strand.
GACCGGGATCTAGCGAGAGCCAAGCAAGAGCTGACAGAGCTAACACGCCAGTACTCTCAGCACACTCACAGATTAAACGTGGATATAGCCGCAGCACCTGAGGTCCCTAGCATGGTTGTTCAAGGCCCCGATGTGAGATTGTTGTTCTATGCCGGCGGTGGTAATCCCCTCATCACAACTCGCCCACGCTAAGCAAAGTGGTCCCCGTCAGGTGACGCTGTGCCTGCGGTTGGCGCAGGCGAGAAGGGGTCAAGTCCAGTAGTATATAGTTACTGCGTCTGGCTCCGGTTCTGCTTATGTACTTCCCTTGCCAACTCAAGCAACGCATCATCACTAAGATCAGGTCGTAGTTTGCTGGTTTCTTGAACGCCGATCTCTAATTGCCCCTCACGGCTATCTTGGTAACATCAGCCCGGCGGCTTTCGAGGAGCGGACAAGCGGTCTTTACGAAACGGTCCATTAAACTGGGGCAAAACCAGAAGCCCAAGGCGGGCCATTGATATCTTGTCCTCCGTCAGTCGCGCCCAGCAGTTTCGGGTGCGCCAATAAAGTTTCATCGGTCTTTCGCACGATCAAGAAGGCACGGTGCGCGATCCGTGCTAGAGGCTGGGTAGAGAAATACGTTAGGATTGCTGGACCTCTCATTACAACAACAGGGGTGCGACTGTTGTGGTGGACTCAGCCTGGGAATGCGCCATGAGCATTCCACCCGAGCAGGCTCAGCAGCACGGCTTCGACAAGCAAGTACCTCGGAGGAGGCAAACAATGATGGTATCCGAACGCTATAGGGTCCTTTTTGAACGTACGATACCTACACCCAGTAGTCCCCGCCGACACTGGTTCGGCCGGCCGGCAATGACGCTGGCTCTGCTGCTGGGCGCGGTATGGCTAGCCTCGGCCGCCGGCCAGGAGATCGAGTCGGCCGACAAGGCCCGGAAGTTGGTAGACACCTGGACCGGCGATTTCGACGGCATGGTAGAGCGGCGCGCGATTCGGGCCTTGGTGGCTTTCAGCAAGACCTTCTACTTTCTCGACGGGGGTACGCAGCGCGGCGCGAGCTACGAGGCGCTCAAGGAGTTCGAGAAGACCGTCAACAAGGAGCTCAAGAAAAAGACGGTGAAGGTGGAGGTGGTATTTATCCCCGTGAGCCGAGACGAGCTCATCCCGGGACTTGTGGAAGGGCTCGGCGACATTGCCGCCGCCAATCTGACCATTACGCCCGAGCGGCAGGAGCTCGTCGATTTCTCCGATCCGTTTTTTAGCGGCGTGAGCGAAATCGTGGTGAGCGGACCGGGAGCGCCCAAGCTCGAGAGCGTCGACGACCTGGCTGGAAAGACCATCCGCGTTCGTAAATCGAGCAGCTACTACGCGAGCCTGGTGCTCCTGAACGAGAAGCTGAGGAAAGCCGGCAAATCCGAGGTGAAGCTCGTCCCCGCGGACGAGAATCTCGAGGACGAGGATCTGCTGGAGATGGTGAACGCGGGTCTTCTGCCCATGATCGTCATGGATAGCCACAAGGCGGAATTCTGGGCGCAGATCTTCGACAAGATCACCCTGAATCCGAACGTTGCGGTGAGGACCGGTGGAAAGATCGCCTGGGCGTTTCGCAAGGACAGCCCCAAGCTGAAGAAGGCGGTGAACGATTTCGCGAAGAAGAACAAGAAAGGCACCTTGATGGGTAACATCATCTTCAAGCGTTATCTCAAGAGCACCAAATACGTGAAGAACTCCCTGTCGGATGAGGAGCTCAAGAAGTTCGAAGCCACCATCGAACTATTTAAAAAGTACTCGGGCCAATACGGCTTCGACTGGCTGATTATAGCGGCGCTTGGTTACCAGGAGTCGGGCCTGGACCAGAGCGTGCGAAGCCACGTGGGAGCGGTGGGCGTCATGCAGGTGATGCCGAGCACCGCGAGCGACCCCAACGTGAACATCCCCAACATCGAGGAGATGGGGCCCAACATCCACGCGGGCGTCAAGTATCTCCATTTTCTTCACCACCGGTATTTCCAGGATCCGGCCGTAGACAAGCTCAACCAGTGGCTGTTCACATTTGCCGCCTATAACGCGGGACCTGCCAAGGTGAGGCGGCTTCGCAAGGAAGCTACGGAGATGGGCCTCGATCCGAACGTCTGGTTCCGCAACGTGGAGCTGGTGGCGGCCAAGCGCATCGGGCGAGAGACCGTGCAGTATGTGGGCAACATCTACAAGTACTACATCGCGTACAGCCTGATCATGGAGAAAATGGAATTGAAGGACGCGGCCAAGAAAAAGGCCGTCCAGTAATAAAAGAGGATTCGGCCGAGCTAGCGGGCCTGCTTTCGCTTCGAAAGGGTATCGGATGGCAGCTCGTTGAACTCCCCTTACTCGTGTCCCCTTACTCGCCGTGCTGCGTCAGCACGATCTTTCCGATGTGCCGGCTGCTCTCCATGAGGCGATGAGCCTCGTCGGCCTGGACGGCGGGAAAATTGGCGTGGATGATGGGGCGTACCTCACCCGACTCCAGCAAAGGCCACACCTTTTTTCTCAGAGACTTTGCGATCTCGGCTTTCTGCTCCACCGTTCGCGGACGTAATGTCGATCCCGTTACGGTCAGGCGCTTGAGCATGACGGGTAAGAGATTCATCTCAACTCTTGGCCCGCCCTGCAAGGCGATCTGCACCAGCCGACCTTCCACCCCCAGGCACTCGAGATTACGCGGCAGATAATCGCCGCCGATCATGTCGAGGATGACATCGACGCCGCGCTCGCCGGTGAGCGCCTTGATGCGCTCGACGAAATCTTCCTCGCGGTAGTTGATGGCCGCTTCGGCGCCCAGCTCCTCGCAGAATCGACACTTCTCGTCGCTGCCGGCGGTGACGTAGACCCGTGCCCCGAAGGCCTTGGCGAGCTGGATGGCGGTGGTGCCGATACCACTCGAGCCGCCGTGCACGAGCAGGCTTTCACCTTTCACGAGCCTGCCGCGATCGAACACGTTGGTCCACACGGTGAAGAAGGTCTCCGGTATCGCCGCCGCCTGCAGGCTGTTCATGCCCCGGGGCACGGGCAGACACAGCGGTGCAGCAGCCACGCAGTACTGCGCGTATCCGCCCCCCGCGACCAATGCGCACACGGATTC
>JBHIDJ010000253.1:0-3613 GCA_046760105.1 Acidiferrobacterales bacterium
CCCTCCCCTAGAAAGGTGACTATGGCGCAGAAGCAGTGGGTATGCCCGGTTTGTGGCTACAACATGATCGGGGCGATGCCAGACGTCTGTCCGTTTTGTGGGGCGCACCACGAAACATTTGTGACTTGGGAAGACGCAGAGCGGACTTACAGAGTCACGCCACGACCGGTCAACGAGTACGTGACGCAGCTAATGTCCGTCCCTCGACTTGGTCTAGAGCATGCGGCATACCGAATCGAAACGGGTGATGGCGCGGTCTGGATTGATTGTCCTTCAGCATTTAACCGGGACCTTGATCCGATCCGAGCCATATATTTCACGCACAAGGATTTCATGGGCGCCTCGAACCAATATCGTGAGCTATGGGATGTCAAGGTGTGCCTACATGCTCTTGACGCCGAGCACCCCCTCGCCAAGCAGTTTCCGGTCGACCACCGATTCACGAGAGATTTCGTAGAGCAAGGTGTTGAGGCCTACCACGTCGGTGGACACACTCCGGGTTTCACGATGTACATATACGGAGAGGTGCTCTTCGCTTGCGACTACGCCTTTCCTCCGGGTCCGAACATGCGTCTAAATCCTTATAGCCCAGCGAATGAAATACGGTCTCGGGCATCGCGAGTTCTGGAGATCGTGTCCGACCGATCGTTGAGGATGGTGTGTGGTTACAACTATGTTGTTGATTTTGAGGGGTGGTATTCAGATTTTAAGCGGGTAGTGACCCAACTTGCCTAATGTCCACCGGTAGAAGAGACGGTGCAGCCGACCAAAATGCTGACACTGATGGCCGTTGTCCTGTTGGTCGCGTGCCCGGAAGGTGACAGCGACAAACCTTATCTCGAGTTCGTCGGCGGCGGCTTCATTTTCAACTACCGGTTGGCCGAGGCGGACTACGGGTTTGTCGCCAAAGTGGCCCGTCGGATCCCCAGGGGCACTATCATCGAGGCGGTGTTCGAAAACCCGAGCGGCGAGGAGCCGTTTGTCATTCGCCAGACCGCAAAGTGGGGACAGTTGCAGTACACGTTTCGCACTCCGCCGGTCCGGGGCGTCAAGGCCCATCGCGACTATCATGTGAAGCTACGGCTGCTGGATCCCGATGACCAACATGTCATCGCAACCTATACGAAGACGTTTCGCTCCAACGTCGATCAATCGATCCTACCCGAGCACCCGACCGTTATCGGTCCCGGGCATCAGCCGGCGATACGTTAGAGCCAGTATTGCGCGCCAGTGCGCAGCCGCTTCGCCCCGTGCTGCTGATCACCGTAACCACGATTCTGGGCCTGATGCTCATGGTACTCGGCGTGAACACGACCTGATGACTCGCGAGATGACCGTCGGTGGCTGTTCCACGCAGTGGTGGGCACAACTCGCGACCGCAGTGGCGGCTGGACTCGCGTTCGCTACGCGGCTGATGCTGATCCTCACACCGGGTCTGCTTGTGCTGGGCGGGCAGCTCAAGCAGCAGCAAGTATATCAGGAGCCGGTGAATCTGGCGTACGGCGAGCAGGGACAACAAGTTGGCGCCGGCTGATTAGAAAATCAGGTATGGTTGCCCTATGCTGTCGTGTTAACGGACAGGCACGACTGCAGGAGGTAAACAAGCGATGTTGAGGAACATCTGTTGGTGCTCGGTCTCGTCAGCTTGCGAAGCTGTCAACTTTGTAAGTGACACGACCCGCCAGTATGACTTGACGTACGATCAGAAATCGGGATTGCTCGAGGTTGCCGTAGCGGGCCTGGATCTTAGCGTCGACATGACAAAGGATGACGACGCGCTCTGGCAAGAACTCCTAGACACGTTCGAGTCAGAAAAGTTAGATCAAGCAAGGATCGAGGAGATGTTGAGTAAAAAAGGGGAAACTTTTAAAAGGCACGCGAGGGTCTTGATTGCCAAAGTCGCTGAGTTTCACGGGAGCCTGAGTTCAAAGCAGCGACAGGCGATCGGGGAAGCGCTTTCACAAAACGGCAAGAAGTAACTCCTGACAGCAGAGGTGCACTGCTATGTTGAAGAGGATGACTTTTGTTACGGTAGCACTTGCTATCGTCAGCTTGGGCCTGCTGGCTGCTTGCAACAGTAAGACGCCAGAAGAAAAGGCTCAGTCGTTCGTCAACCATTCAGCGCGCAAGTTTGATCTAACGGATTACCAGAAGGCGAGGCTGTTAGAGGTTGCATCTGTGGCGCTGGACCTTCGAGCGGAGCTGACAAAAGATCAGGACGAGCTAAATGTAGAGCTCATTAACATGTTCGTGTCAGACCAGCTGGATCAACCAAGGATCAACCAAGTGCTTACCGAAAAGGAAGAAATCTTCAGGACCTATTCGCGGCTCCTGATTACGAGGGTCGCCGAGTTTCATGACAGCCTGAGTCCGCAACAACGGCGGGAAATCGCAGAAATTCTCCGAAAACACCCTAGGCGATAGCCGCATTCACCGCGGTGGTGCTTTGCGTGGAACGCTACGGTCGAGCAACACTGGAACTTTCAAGGCATGGGCAACAACATGGCCCAGCGCGTAGATGTGATCGTCGAGTAAATCGCATCGACTTTAACCGGCGGCCACTTCTCGCCGCTCCCCGATCGTACCGTTCAGACGCTCGAACTCGCGACCTAGATACTCTGCCGTCGCGCGCATCCCTGAGACACTCGCCTTGGCTTCAGCCTCGGCATTGTAGTTCGTGTTGGTATTGATGTCGTAGGTGTAGAGCTCGCCCTTCTTATCCAAGATGAACTCGATACCCGCGATGTGGATACCGTTCGCTTTGAGGAAACTCTTGTAGCGTTTCAAGATCGGATGGTCGAAGTTTTTCACAATTGTAAACTTCGACGTTGGCACGTTTGTGGTCGGGCAGAAAGCATCACCGGTCTGGCATTCGTCTGCCGGGCAGAGCAGAAAGCCCTGTGAAGTATCGGCCCTGACCGCATAGAGAAACTCGCGCCCGACAAACTCGCAGCGCGTGATAAACGGCTCCGGCGATTCGATGTACTCCTGTACCAACGTAATGCCATCGATCGGCTGCTCGAACTCGTCGCTATCCACGTAGTCTCGAAGCGCCTCGATACTGTGAAAGAGCCTAACGCCCAGCCCCTTACCGGCGCGGTTGTGCTTCGTGATAAAGGGTCCGTCGAACGTTCGCGCGGCCTCGATAATCTCCTGGTGGCCGATGGCCGCGATCGTGCGGGGGGTAAGGATCCCATGCGCATTGAGTGCCGTGTACTGCGCAACTTTGCTGATCTCGAGTTGCAGCGCGCGGCTCGTATTAAGCACCCGCCGGCCGTGGCTTTCCAGCCAGGCGAGCACCGCGGCGGTGTACTCAGGCGCGTAACGGTGATCGCGCGTGTGCGACGACGCACTCATACGATTGTAAAAGACACCCTCCGGGGGCGGCAGGGAGAGATCGAGGCACCCACGATCGAGAAACCATTCCTGATAAGGAAGTCCAAGGCGTTCCAACTCCCTGCGTAGCGGTGCAGTCCAGTCGTTGTTTTCGTGAATTATGTAAATCTCAGACATCGTCGTGTCGTTCCCTTAGCAGGTTGTAACGTGTTTGTTTGTGCTCCGTGCTCGGAGCTAGGTAGAACGGGGAACGGTTCGGGTATTGCGGGGATCTGGT
>JBHIDJ010000254.1:0-3602 GCA_046760105.1 Acidiferrobacterales bacterium
CGCCGGGATTGATCGTAATTCTCCGCAACAGCAGTATATAGCCCTTGAGTCCCACTTGCGCCGCCATCGACTCTTCCGGGACAAAACCGAGTTTCTCGACCTTGAGACCCTTGTGCTCGGTGGGAGGTGTCATAGCAGCCCAGCCATAGCTGAGAAGAAACCCGCATACGAGCCCGATAGACACGAGCCCCGTCGATTTAATTCTTGCCCCGCGAGGGGTGGTGACAGTATTTTGGAATTTACCCATGATTCTCCTCCATAACAGTGAAAACCCTTGATATCGAATATTCATCATACGCCTTTTTGTAGGACGTTTAGTAGAGGAGCCCACGCTGAAAAGCCTGCGGCTCCATCAATTGATGCTCCTTCTCTACATACTCCTCTTCTATTAAAAGTTTTTCAGAAGAAGAGTTTACACATAACTGACAAGTAAAGTTGATGCCACGACATGCTCATTATTCAGTTAGTCTCAATGGCTAGTTTTGGCCTATTCTGTTGAAAAAGTCGGTTCTCGCGACGGTTTCAACGAGCTAGTCGTTATGCGCGCTGCTAACCTGTTGTTTTTGTTTACGCTGATTCTTGCGAATTCCCCGAGTCCTTTTGCTTTCGGAGTTTTTCAACAGAATAGGCCGTTTCCTGTCGGTCGCTGGAGACGAGGTGAGGGTGATCTGAAGTTCGGAATTAGGGTCAGACTCTGACGACTCCCCACAAAATATTCTTTTAATTTAGAGGGATACTAAGTAAAGTTAATGCAAAACAATGCATGCATGGCACGTTTATTTCCCCTTCAAGGCCGCCGAGCCGAAGAAGGAGACACACACCATGCATGCCGTGCAATTATTGCATAAGCGCCTGCAAGACACCTGCCCACATATCCACACCCGAAGGCTGACTGTTCTTATTACCGCCACCGCCACATTGACGCGCCATCACCTGCTCACCATCACCGAGCTGGGCCGCGCGCTTATAAGCGACGCCTTGGTTAAGCACAACATAAAGCGCATGGACAGACTGGTGGGCAATGCGCTTTTGTTTGCCGAGCGCGCAGGGATTTATGCGGCGCTCGCCAAGTGGCTGCTTGGGTCGGCCAAACAGCCGACCATTATCGTTGACTGGTCGGATCTGACAGAGGACCGCCAATGGCAGTTGCTTCGCGCCTCGGTGCCGGCGGGAGGCCGGGCGTTGACACTTTATGAAGAGGTGCATCCGTTAAAGCGCCTCGCCAATCGGCGCGTTCACCGGCGGTTTCTGGCTAACTTGAAAAGCCTTCTCCCCTCCGGCCTTCGCCCCATTCTCGTCACCGACGCGGGCTTTCGGGCCACGTGGTTTAAGATGGTGAGCGCCCTTGACTGGGACTGGGTCGCCCGCATCCGAAACCGCGACTTTGTACGCCTGCAAGACGAGGAGAGCTGGAAACCCTGTAAAGCGCTCCATGCCCGCGCCACCACCAAAGCCAAAGCGCTCGGTGAGGCGTCCTGGGTTCGATCAAATCCCACGCCTTGTACGCTTCACTTGGTACGAAAACGCAAGCAAGGGCGCATCAAAAAGTCGGCCTTTGGTGAGCGCGTGTGCTCGAGTCACAGCCGAAAGTGCGCTGCGCGCGAGCGCGAGCCCTGGCTGCTTGCCGCCTCCCTGGGTCTTGGTGATCGCTCCGCGCAGGCGATTGTCGGGATTTATCGAGCGCGCATGCAAATTGAGGAGGCCTTCCGCGATATCAAGAGCGAGCGCTTGGGGTTGGGGCTCTCAGCCAGCCACACGCGGGATCCAGAGCGATTGAGCATTTTGTTACTGATCGGTGCACTTGCGTTATTTCTTCTTTGGCTTGCCGGCAGTGCATCGATCAAACAACAGACACACCGCCACTACCAGTCCAACACCACTAGAGACCGATTGGTGTTGTCTGCGATTTATCTCGGTATGCAAATCATGCGACGAACGCCGGCTGCATTCACACGGCAACAACTATTGTGCCCGATTGTTGAATTACAGGCACACCTCATAGGTGGTTATCATGATTGAATTTGTGGGGAGCCGTCAGGGTCAGACTCGATTTTTAGCACCAGCGCACCCGCTTGCATGAATCAAAGGCGGCAGACTCCGAAGTACAACCAAAAATCGGGGCCAGATGACAGTTTCTGCTAATATACTCCGCTCAACTGAAGAACGTAATAATCCCGTAGCGTTCACTGCGGGGGAGGGTGAGCGACAGCACGCAATGCCCGTTTCAATCTGCCGGGCATTCCACAGCACGTCATTCAGCGCGGCAAGAGGAAGCGGCGGGTCGAACGCAGGCGGTAAAGCGTTGTGATGTGATTAGGTATACTAGGCGCCATCGCAAAGGACACTGTGGGCAACTTACGCTGACCGATGCGAATCTCGCCACAGTCGTAACAACTCCTCATCACTATCCGGTTCTCCGTCATAACAGCGATACAGGTCTTGATCTATCGAAATCCAAGGCTGGGCGCGCTTAGTCCAAATATGGGCTATTGGTCGTAACCACGACGTATCGTTGAGGGTTCCTGCTTTGAGGCTAAGGGGAGCCTGATCGTCGTCGGAAGCGTGATAAATGCGTGAACCGCAGTTACCGCAAAAGGCGCAAATCTTTGCCGCGCCACTGTCACCCCTCGTTGTCCAGAACTTTGGTTCACCGGATAAAAAATCAATCTCGTTTCGGTTTACCCACAGTGACATGCCAAAGGCACTAGAGGACTGCTTTTGGCAATGGAGACAATGGCAGATATAAAGTGTCAGCGGCTCACCGATAAGTCGATATCGAATATTGCCGCATTGACACTGGCCTTCTCGATGCTTCTCGCTAGTCGCCATGCCCAACTCCTCTCCGTTTTCGCGTAGGAATGCATGATACCTGAGAAGCACTGTGAGCGGACGCGCAGGTAACTTTTCCCAAATTAGCGTGTAATCGCAAATTAGCGTGATCGGGGCTACCTCAGGAGTCCTTTCTTGAAATTAATGACAGCCGTTACAGGGTCAGTGCCTTACTTTATGTCGGGGTGCTGGTGGTGTGGAAGATGACATCGTCGAGTGCTTCAGAAAGGCCTAGGGGCGATGTGGGGCAAGGAGAAGACACACGAGTACCTTCAAGGGGCGGGTTTCCGCTCAATCGAGACCCGTGAACTGGCCCACGACATTCAAAACAACTGGTATGTCGTCCGGAAGTGAGATGGGAGATCTGGATTCAGCCTTAGCAGGACGACTCCTCCTGCCCAAGTAGCCGTTCGAGAAATAGCGGAGACATAGCGATTGCTAAGGCAATTCAGCTGACTTCGTTCGTTCAATCACATCATCATTGGCTCTTCACCCGGTACCCCTTCCCGCATCCCCGCCACGCGCAGGCTGTCAAAGAACCGCTCTAGTACGAAAACCGGGGTCAGATCACAGTTTCTTGCTAATATACTCCGCGCAACCAAGAACGTAAGAAGTCCGTAGCGTTGTGCACGGGGGTAGAGCCTGCCTTTCCTCCAGACCTTAACGATTACGCCGTTCTTGTCGAGAAGCACAGAGCCGAGGGCCTTTACGAATCTATTTAAGGAAATCTACCGTTACGAGGTCCGTTAGCTCGCCCATGTAATAATAGAGAC
>JBHIDJ010000255.1:0-3598 GCA_046760105.1 Acidiferrobacterales bacterium
CTCGTCCACTCGGCGAGGCTCCCCGCCAGATCGTGAATGCCCTCCGGAGTCGCTCCCGCCGGTCTCTCTCCCACGGGCTCGGTTTCACCTCGACGACGGCCAAATACCGCTCGTTTGGCGTTCGGCGGCTCTTCTCCCCACGGGTAGGTGCGAGCCTCCCTGCCGCGCGCCGCCGCTTCCCACTCCGCTTCCGTGGGCAAACGCCCTCCACGCCATGCGCAGTAGGCCCGGGCTCCGTACCAGGTTACCTCGGTCACTGGATGGTCTTCGAAGCCCGGGCGCGGAGCGAATCGCCCGCTGGCGAGACCGATGCGCGCATCCTCGTCATTCAGCTCGATCAGCGGCATGACGGTGCCCCCGTCATCGAATAGCAGCGGGGCATCGGCCCCTTCGACGTCACGCTTGCGTACGCTTCCAGCCGGTGCGTCCCGGACCGCCGTCGCGTCGAGCGTATTGAGAAACCGCGCAAACTGGGCATTCGTGACCTCGTATCTATCGATCGAGAACGACGCCAGCACCACATCATGTGTCGGGCGCGAGTCCGGTGGTCCGTGAGCCACGCCGATCCGATACTTTCCCTGCGCAATACGGACCATCTCCGCCGAGTCGTCAATCTGAGCCGGGCTCGCCGCGGCGAAGAGCAAGCTCGACAGAACGACGCTCCACGCCCCCCTCAGGGTGTGCTTTCTTAGAGTCATCATCAGCATAGCCCCTACCTCACCAACGACGGCACACGCCCCACCACGGCCGAGCTGAAGACACTACCATCGATGAGAAGGGAGTTCGAGCACGGAACTGACGTCACGATCAGTTTAGATATCTTCAGACCGTGTTCTGCTGGCGTCGTCCCACAACGTCAAATGTCAGAGGCAAGCCGCTTTCCTCTTCACATGCATACGGCTTGTCGCCAATGCTAAAGTAGAGGTTCGCGCCCGAGAATGATACTACGTTTAATCGAACAATCTGGCATCTAGGTAGAGGACACGTTTCGCGTCCTCTGATAGACTTTGATAGGGCTTAGGGCAATTAGCACAATGAATAAGCGGAATACCACTGGAGGTGAACCATGCCGTTACGCATAGGTGATGAAGCGCCGAATTTTACCGCAGAGACAACAGAAGGAACGATCAACTTCCATGAATGGATCGGAGACGGATGGGCCATCCTGTTCTCCCATCCAAAGGATTTCACGCCAGTCTGCACGACGGAGCTTGGCTACATGGCCGGGCTGAAGCCAGAGTTTGACCAACGCAATTGCAAAGTCATTGGTCTTAGCATCGATTCCGTCGGTGACCATTCGGAATGGGCCAAGGACATCGAGGAAACCCAAGGGCATGCGCTGAACTATCCACTGATCGGTGATACCGATCTGGCGGTCGCGAAGCTCTTCGATATGATTCACCCAAACGCCAAAGGGAAAGCAAGCGAGCGCAAGGCGGTAGACAATGCAACCGTGCGCTCGGTGTTTGTGATCGCGCCGGACAAGACGGTCAAGGCGATGATCAGCTATCCCATGAGCACCGGCCGGAACTTCGACGAGGTATTGCGGTTGGTCGATTCTGTGCAGTTGACGGCGAAACACAAAGTCGCCACGCCTGTTAACTGGAAGCAAGGCGAAGACGTCATCATCGTCCCCGCAGTTTCTGATGAGGACGCCAAGCAAAAGTTTCCACAGGGCTGGAAATCGCCGAAGCCGTACATACGGATCGTGCCGCAGCCGAAATAAGCCCTTCCCTTAGTGACTTGAAAGAGGCGCCGTTCGGCGCCTCTTTTGTTTGGAGCGGTTAGCGCATTTGTTCACATGTGCTTCAGCATAGCCCTCCGGACGGGCTGATGATCTACAGCGCATGACATTCGCAACGAGGGGCTATAGCTTGCGCAGCTCTGGCAAAAGCTCGTCCGATATCAGGCGCATGCCGTCGAGTGCGGTCGAGAGCGGCATGCCGGCCCAGTGCGTACGGAAGCAGAGGTGATTGATTCCGAGCTCCTCCCAATACGGCCGCAACTGCTCGTAACACTCCTGCGGAGCGCCGAGGATGAAGCGGCCCTTGACGAGCTCTTCAAAGTCCTTGTCAAAGGACTCGTCCTCGGGCATGACTTCGTCCTGCCCCCACTTGGCGTAGTCTTTGTACTTGCCGAGCAGATACGGTCCTGCCATCTCGATGGCTGTGGCCCGATCCTTGGCGCAGAAGATCTCCTTGATGATGGGCAGCTCTCGGGGAAAAGGTTTGGCGTTCGCCTTGAGCTCCTCTCGGTAAACCGCCAGATGGCGGCGGATCGTATCCAGGGTGGAATGGGGGTTGATGAACCAAGCGTCGCCCATCCGTGCTGCGCGACGAATCGCGCGATCGTTGTTCGCGGCAATCCATATCCGCGGCCGCGGCTTTTGCACGGGGCGAAGGTTCATGCGCACGTTTTCTAACCTACAGGTATCGCCGCGATAGGTCACCGATTCCTCGGTCCACAGGCGCTGCACGAGTTCGAGGTACTCCTCGAAGCGTTTCACCCGCGTGCCCTTCGGGACGTTGAAGGCGTCGAACTCCACCTCCCGGTAACCCAGCCCAACGCCGAAGATGAAGTTCCCACCAGCGATCACATCGAGCGTGGCCACCGTCTCCGCGACGTACACGGGGTTGTGCAGATTGAGCAGCAGGACACCGAGCCCAGTCGTCATCTCACCGGCCTCGGGCATGAGACGGGTCAGGAAGGGGACCAGTTGGAGCTGTTTGTTGTTACCTTCGTTCAGATAGTGTTGCCCTGAGAACAGCGAGTCCCAGCCTTGATCACGAGCCAGATGAACCATCGCGATCTGCTCGTCCAAAGCGCTCATCATGTCTTTGTCGAGATACTGTTGATTGGTGACGAACAATCCGACTTTCATTTTCTACACTCCACCGATGGTCATTTCCCGCGCACACCCAACGACTAGCCCCTGCTGCGCCCAGCGTGTCGTGCCGACGCTGCTCATCAATCGAAGGTATGCCGTTCTTGCATTGTCCACCGGACGATATCTCTCTCAGATCCCGTCAATAATTGGACTTGTCCCCATTTTCCTATTCTTGTTAGGTTCAGCTCCTATCTTGACCACAGTAACACCGCCAAGAGACCAAGAATCAACAATAGTGGACCCAACCATTTTACGAAATTGAGCGTGAGCCGTTTTGATTTTATCTCCACATGCGTCCGATATGCCTCAACAACGAGCTGTTGCTCGTTTGGATCAAAGTAATATGGACGCCCGCCACGAATCTCTTCGGCTATTGCGCGGAGTTCGTTCAAGCTTCGTCCGATTACGAGTTCTCCAACTGTGAAGTTTTTTGAAAGGATTAAGGACCTCGCCACCTCGTATTCCGACTCAGGTTTGTAGTCACACGTCGGGCAGGCCGCGATTGCATTTTTCTTAAACATCCCGCATCGGACACAGACGGCCTTTTTTCTCAATCGTCGTTCCCTCGAGGAGCCTGATATTTAAGTACACGGCTCGAGCGGTCTTTAATAACCACGCGCGCGATCATAGTGGAATCTACGCCGATATCGGTTTGTTTTCATGTATTACTCTCCCACCCGGCGCGGTGATATACGGCGCATGCCGCATTGG
>JBHIDJ010000256.1:0-3592 GCA_046760105.1 Acidiferrobacterales bacterium
TGTGGGCATTCATGCGCGTGCGCAAGAAATTCTGGCTTGCGCCCATCATCATCGTGATGGTGCTGCTTGGCGCACTGATCGTGCTGACCCAAGGCTCGGCGGTAGCGCCGTTTATCTACACGCTATTCTAGCTACGTGAGTCGTTAGTGGTGAGTCGTGCCCCTCCCCAGCGTTCCCCACCCCTTCCCTAGCCCTTCCCCAACGAGTGGGGAAGGGAACTGACGGGGAGGGGGAACAGTTGCAAACTACAAGTAGTAAGTTCGACCTTGACACTTGTACCTTGGAACTTGCATCTGTCGTCATTAGGCACGCAAAACGCGCTTCACGCCCGCAATTACATCAGCGACGTCTTGATCTGAGAGTTTCGCCGACAGCGGGAGGCTGATTGTCTGCCGGCCGATCCGCATGGCCACGGGGTAATCCCGAGGTAGCCAACCGAAGCGTTCTTGGTAATACGAATGCTCCGGGATGCTCAGGTAATGCACGCCAACGCCGATGTTTTGTTCCGTTATGGCGGCAAGAAACGCGTCTCGACCGATACCCACCTTTTGCTCGTCTACCAGAGTGGTGTAAAGGTGATACGCGTGACGCGTGTTGGGTGCAGGATCGGCGGGCAGGCCGAGCGGCAAGTCACTGAAAGCCTCGTTGTAGCGCCCCCAAATCTCTCGCCGACGTTTCCATGAACTTTCGACGCGCCGTAATTGGTGGATGCCGATGGCTGCCTGTAGGTCCATCATGTTGTATTTAAAGCCGGCAGCCACGGTCTGGTAGTGTTTATAGCCGTCGTCTGAGAAGCGGTGCCACGCGTCTTTACTCATGCCATGCAAGGCTAGGATTTTGATGTGTGCGATGTCTTCCTCGCGTCGCGCTAACACCATACCACCCTCGCCGGTCACAACGTTTTTCGTCACATAAAAGCTAAAGCAGCCGAAATCGCCAAAAGTTCCCGCCTTTTGTCCATGAAACTCGGTCTCGATCGCATGCGCGCAGTCTTCAATAACCTTCAGACCGCGGCGACCAGCAATGTCGTCAAGCCGGTCCATGTCGCAAGGGCGCCCGGCAAAGTGCACAGGGAGGAGGGCGCGTGTCTTCGCCGTGATCTTGGCTTCCACTTGTGCAGGATCCAGGTTCATGGTTACCGCATCGACATCGGCAAGTACGGGTGTGGCATCGCCATGAATGATGGCGTTCACGGTGGCACAGAAAGTAAGCGCAGGTGTGATTACCTCGTCCCCAGGTTTAAGTCCAGCCGCAATAAGGCTTAGATGTAGCGCGGCGGTGCACGAGTTCACGGCGGCGGCGTGTCGCGCCCCTATATATTTTTTGAAATCTTCTTCAAACCGAGCCACCTTCGGGCCGGTACCGAGCCACCCGCTTTTCAGGCTCGCGACAACTTCCTGTATCTCGTCATCCTGGATAGCGGGGGCCCCAAAGATCAGGAAGTTGTCCTTCGGGCGAACAGGCTGATTAGCCATGGAGATCCTCTTAAGAAAGATTTGCTACACCGACGCCGCTAGCGCTGAGCGTATTGTTTCTTGATCCATTCGCGGTAACTGCCATCCATGACGGCGCGCCACCAGCTTTCGTTGTCAAGGTACCAGCAAAGCGTTTTACGGATCCCCGTTTCGAACTTTTCTATGGGACGGTAACCGAGTTTATTAGCAATCTTCGTGGTATCGATCGCGTAGCGCCGGTCGTGGCCAGGTCGGTCCTTCACAAAGGTGACCAGTGTCGCGGTCGAATCACCGCGCCCAGCCGGGCAATGTGGAAACCGATCCTTTAAGCTACGATCCGCGTTAAACGCCTCATCCACCAACTTACAAAGCAATTTCACGATATCGATATTGGCCCACTCATTGTCACCCCCGATGTTGTAGGTCTCCCCCGGTGTTCCCCCATTCAATACCAACTCCAGGGCCCGCGAGTGGTCATCTACGTAAAGCCAGTCACGAATATTGTGGCCGTCACCGTACACCGGCAGCGGTTTACCGTCCAACGCGTTAACGATCATTAGCGGTATAAGTTTTTCCGGAAACTGGTATGGCCCGTAGTTATTCGAGCAATTCGTGATCGTAAATGGCAAACCGTACGTATGCCCATAAGCGCGGACCAAGTGATCGGATGCCGCCTTGCTCGCGGCATAAGGCGAACGTGGCGCATAGGGCGTTGTCTCGCTGAATGCCGGGTCAGCGGGCTCTAGTGACCCGTAAACCTCATCGGTGGAGACATGGTGGAAACGGCAGTGTTCCAAATCCAGCTCTTTTTCTAACCACATCTGGTGGGCAGCCTTCAAAAGGCTGTGGGTGCCATTAACGTTCGTTTCGACAAAAGGATCGGGGCCGGCTATGGACCGGTCCACATGCGATTCTGCAGCGAGGTGGACGATGGTGCGAATGTCCTCTTCGGCCATCAAATTATTGACGAGCTTGACGTCGCGAATATCACCGTGCACGAAGCGGAAGTTCTTATTGGCCTGCACAGCCTGCAGGTTCGCCAAATTACCCGCATAGGTGAGTGCATCCAGCACTACCACGCGATCGTCCGGATGGTTTTTCAACCAGTGATGCACGAGGTTTGCGCCGATGAAACCGGCACCACCGGTGATCAGTAATCTACGCATTCCTTGGGAATGTAAGCGCGCAATGTAACAAGTTTAGTGTTTCAAACATGCTTCAGGTAAATATAGGTTCGCGCAGCAGCCGGAGCAGATACTGCCCATAACTACTCTGGCTGAGAGGTTCAGCGAGACGCTCTACCTGTGCCGCATCGATATAGCCCATACGGTAAGCAATCTCTTCCGGACAGGCGATCTTTAGACCTTGACGCTGCTCGATAGTCTCGATGAACAAGCTTGCTTGTAGTAGGCTTTCATGCGTACCGGTGTCGAGCCAGGCGGTGCCACGCCCAAGGACTTCCAGGTGCAACGTGCCCATATCTAGGTAGCGCTTGTTAACGTCCGTGATCTCGAGCTCACCACGGGCAGAGGGTTTAATCTCGCCAGCTATGTCTACCACCTGGTTGTCGTAAAAGTATAACCCAGTCACCGCATAATTGGATCGCGGTTCCGCGGGCTTTTCTTCAAGGCCTATGACTTTGCCGTCGCCATCAAACTCCGCTACGCCATAAGCGCTCGGATTTTCTACTCGATAGCCGAAAACGGTTGCGCCTGTTGATTGAGCAGCCACGCGCTTTAGCAAACCGCCGAGCTCGTTGCCATAAAACACATTGTCACCCAACACGAGAGTAGAGGGACATGCGCCAATAAATGTGCGGCCGATGAGAAACGCCTCCGCCAGACCGCGCGGTGATGGCTGCTCGGCATACGAGAAAGATAACCCCCAATCCGCGCCGTTACCCAAGAGCTGCTCGTACCGCGGCAGATCCTCGGGGGTGGAAATGACCAATATGTCGCGAATCCCGGCGAGCATCAGAACGCTTAGCGGGTGGTAAATCATGGGCTTGTCGTAGATCGGCAGGAGCTGCTTGCTCACGGCTCGCGTGATGGGGTGAAGGCGGGTACCCGCGCCTCCGGCAAGAATGATGCCCTTTCTTTCCAAGGTAGAGACTATTTGCCCGGCAGTAACCTACTCAA
>JBHIDJ010000257.1:0-3585 GCA_046760105.1 Acidiferrobacterales bacterium
GAGGCACGTTTAAGCTGGAAACGCCGCTTATTAAATGCGGCATACCGTTAGAAGAGATTGGCTATGAGGACGAGATTGTCGAAAACTTGGGCGTTCTTCCGCGTTTCGTCCGCATCTTCCGGCTACCGGCGAACAACCCGCATCGGGCGCTGCGCATCGAGCGCGACATCAGAATTGTCGACGGCCGCGACAATCCAATCTTTATCAAGCTCACGCAAGAGGATGGCCATATAGCCTGGACCAGTCCGATCTATTTTTTCCGGTGAGCTTGCGCCGGTAAACGACCTAATCAATATCCCTGGAGGCGATGCATGACGGCGGGAAGGCAAACGTCGATACAGCATACGCATCGACGGCAGTTGCGGATCCGTTTTGTGTGGAAAATGATGTTAATCTCATAGCACTGGCAGGCGAAATTTTTAGATGTAACGGTGGAAAATAAACTGCACGCATGAGCGACTCAACGTCAGCAATCAAGTCCATGAAGTTGTATTCAAACGTGGACCGCATATACAACGAACTGAGAGCGCTCGGGAAAGGTGAACGGTTGTTTCAAGGCGATAAGTTAGGAGGAGTAAGGGTGATCGCCGCTAAGGCGATATAGCGTTCGCGTATGGGCCGCCGTTCTGCTCCACAGAGGATCATGCCATTAAGAATATTATTTGCGGCCGTTCTCACCATCTCTTCAGTTTCGTTGTCCGAACTGAGTCGGTCGAGCGATGCGAAGACGCTCGATTACGTCTCTGCCTTGGAGAACGAGATTGTCCGCGAAGTAAACCTGGCGAGGAGCAATCCAGAACAGTACGCCTCATTTCTGGAAGAATGGAAAGAATATTATAAGGGTACGCGCATAGAGCGTTCGGGCCAGCCTACGATCCTCACAGAAGAAGGTATCGTGGCGGTAGAGGAAGCGATCCATTTTCTGCGCTCTGTTCGTTCCACACCTCCGCTTAGTCTCTCGGTAGGCATGTCACTGGGTGCCAAGGATCATGTCAAAGAACTAGGCCCAGCTGGCGCGATTGGCCACAAAGGGCTCTATGGCAGTTGGCCGACGGATAGGGTTAATCGTTACGGCAGGTGGCGCGAGGCGATGGGCGAGAACATTCAATATGGCCGGGACAAGGCCAGAGAAGTGGTGACCGCGCTTATCATCGATGACGGTGTTCCCAGTCGCGCCCACCGGCATAACATCTTCGATCCCGCTTTCCGCGTCATCGGCGTCGGTTGCGGTCCACACGCTACCTATAAAACGATGTGTGTTATCACCTTCGCGGGTGGCTATATGGACAAGGCCCGCTAGGCGCTTCGGCATGCGCCCTGAGCCGGCGCTGGGCACCGTTGGGTCGAGGCAAGCGTTACTACAAACTCATACCGAGCCGTCGTCCCTCAAACGTAGCAGCCGGTGTCTGCCGGGGCGCGACACAGTCGCCGATGGCGTGAATCTCGAGCCCACTGTCGCGAAGCTCAAGCTCAAGTTCGTTAGAAGACTTGTTTACGGTGGCAAGGACCAGCGTATCGAACAACAAGCGTCGCTCCGAAGCGTCGAGTAAATCCAAAACGATCGCTCCCTCACCATCCCATTCTTTTACCGCAGACTCGGTGATGAATGTGGTGCCAAGTCTACGCAGCCGCTCGCGTAGCGGAATGTCTGCCGCCGTGCGCACGATTTCGCGACCGACAAGGGGATCCGACGTTAGGATCGTCACCTCGTGTTCACGCTCGGCCAGATACCAGGCGGTCCCGGCACCTTTCCACGTCCCAACATCATCTAGCAGCAGTACGCGCTTTCCGGGCCGCGCGGCACGGCTCATCACGTCCTCCGCGTGACACACGCTCGGTAGATCCACGCCAGGCAGGCGATCCCGCGTCGGCGTCCCGCGTTGATACCCGTTCGCCGCCGGGAGCGAACCCGTGGCCAGCACCACGACATCAGCGTCGAAGTCGCGCACTTCATCGGCGTCCAAAGGTTCGTTGTAGCGAACATCGACGCCAAGCTTGCGCAGTTGCCGCTCGAACCAATCGAGATAGTCGAGGATCTGGGTCCGACGCGGCTGAAGCCCCGCCAACCGGAACTGTCCGCCTAGTTGATCCAAGGCTTCCGCCAGTGTTACATCGTGTCCACGTTCGGCCGCCACCCGCGCCACCTCGCAGCCTGCCGGCCCGCCGCCAACGACAAGTACGCGCCGTGGTTTCGCAGCCGGCGTGAATCGGTCACCACCCCACTGATACTCGCGACCCGCGGACGGATTGATCAGGCAACTTATCCAGTAATCCCGATAGCGACGGCCCCAGCACATCTGATTGCAGGAAAGGCAAGGTCGTATGTCGTCCGGCCGCCCTTCACGGGCCTTGTTTGCTAAATGCGGGTCGGCGATCTGACCGCGCACAATGCTGACCATGTCCGCCTGTCCTGAAGCGATGACGTAGTCTGCATTCTCCGGCGTTCGAATGTGGCTTTCGGCCTGCACCTTGGCATGTTTGACGGTCTGCTTGATGCCCTCGGCGTAGGGTGGTCCGAGTTTGTCTTCGTGCAGGACGGTCGGCATGAGGCGCGTGAAATCATAGTAACTACCGGTGCCTACCGTCACGTAATCGTAAAGTCCGCGTTCGTCGTGGTAGGCGGCAATCTCTTGCTGGTCGGCGAGCGACAGCACATCGGTATTGGCGGGGTCCACGCTCACGCACACACCAATGATGAAGTCATCACCGACTGCCTTGCGGATGGCAGACAAGACTTCAACAGAGAACCGCATGCGGTTCTCAAAGTTGCCCCCGTACCGGTCGGTGCGCCGATTTGTGAACGGCGCCCAGAACTGCTCGATGATCGCGTTGTACGCAGCCATCAGTTCGCAGCCGTCAAAGCCTGCTTCCTTCGCGCGGCGTGCCGCTTGGGCAAAAGACTCGACGATCTCTTCGATCTCGGCAATCGTCATGGTGTGACTGCCATCGTGGTCATGCATAGAGGGCCGCCCGGACGGCGACCAGCTAGCCTCAAACGAGTTATCCCAATCGCCGTGCTGGCCAACGTGATAAAGCTGCTGGATCATCACCGTGTCATGCTCATGGCAGGCGTCGGTGATGCGCTGGAAGTGCGGGATGATGCTGTCGTCTTGGTGACGAAAGTTGCCACGTGTCAGCACTGCCGTCCGATGTACCGGCACGGGCTCCACCACGATCATGGCCGCACCGCCAATGGCGCGCTCCAGGTAGTAACCGAGGTGACGCTCGGCGGGCAAACCGTCGACGCTCATGTTGGTTGTGTGGGCACCAAAATTGAGACGGTGTTTCAGCGTCCTGGCGCCTACCGTGATCGGCTTAAACAGATGGCGAAAGGGTGTGTTCATGTGAACGGCTCCATTAAGATCGAGGCGGATTCTATCACCGTGTTGCAATCGGATGGATAAACTCAGCTTCACCACGACCAACTGAGCTCCGACCTCTCCTAGCTCAAAGGCGCCTCGCTCGAAAAACTCACAAAACGCCCCCACGCAAACGGTGGCGTCCACGTCACAGATGCGCTATGCTACAAGCGGTTGCAGTTTATGAATATCGATTTGTTCGGAAAGTCCTCCCAAGGTTCGTCCA
>JBHIDJ010000258.1:0-3519 GCA_046760105.1 Acidiferrobacterales bacterium
CCGATTCCGTTGCCAACCAAGATCGAACGGTTCACGCTCTTGCGTTCGCCACATACTGACAAAAAATCTCGCGATCAGTTCGAGATACGTACCCACAAGCGAATCATGGACATCATGGATCCGACTGACAAAACTGTCGATGCGTTGATGAAGCTTGATTTGGCGGCTGGTGTAGATGTGGAAATAAAGTTGGGTTGAGTGGTGGCCCCGATATTATAAGGAGTCGACATGCCGATAGGTGTGGTAGGCAGAAAACTAGGCATGACCCGCGTGTTCTCTGAGGACGGCGCCGCTATGTCTGTGACCGTACTCGAAGTGGCTGCCAATCGCGTTACACAGGTCAAGGACGAGAACGGCGATGGTTATCGTGCGATACAGGTTACCACTGGCACACGCCGTCCGCGGCGAGTGAACAAGCCAACGGCCGGGCATCTTGCCAAGGCTGGTGTCGAACCGGGACGTGGATTCTGGGAATTTCGTTTAACGCCGAGCGAGGGTGAAGATCTTAAGCCTGGTGCCGAGATTAAGGCGGATATCTTCGACGTTGGACAAAAAGTCGATGTACAAGGCACGACCATAGGGAAGGGGTTTGCGGGTGTAATGAAGCGTCACGGCTTCCACGGCGGTCGTGCTACGCACGGCAACTCCAAGGCCCATCGAAAACCGGGTTCGATAGGCCAAAGGACGACACCCGGGCGCGTGTTCCCGGGCAAAAAGATGGCTGGGCACATGGGCAATGTGATCCGGACACAACAGAACCTTGAGGTCGTGCGTGTCGATTTAGAACGAAATCTTTTACTGATAAAAGGCGCGGTACCTGGCGCTAAAGGATCAGATGTGATCGTTCACGCCGCGGTCAAAGCTAAGAATAGTGGTTAGGGCGCTATGAAGCTCAATGTGATAAGTGCTGCGGGGAGTGATAAGAAGTCGGAGATCCAGGTCTCCGATGAAGTGTTTGGCGCCCGTTACAATGAATCGTTGGTTCACCAGATCGTTGTGGCCTATCAGGCCGGGAAGCGACATGGCACACGGGCGCAAAAGACACGCGCGGCAGCTCGTGGTGGTGGCGCCAAGCCGTGGCGCCAAAAGGGTACCGGACACGCCCGCGCTGGCACGATTCGTAGCCCAATATGGCGCGGCGGGGGAAGAGTGTTCGCGGCGGAGAACCGTGACTTCTCTCAGAAAGTGAACAAGAAAATGCGTCGGCAAGCTGTATGTTCAATCTTGTCAGAACTGATTCGCCAGGACCGGCTGGTCACGGTAGATGAATTCAAGATGGACTCGCCGAAAACGAAGCAATTGTCAGAAAAGTTGAAAACGCTAGGTGTTGATGATGCGCTCATCGTTACTGAGGATGTGGGACAGGAGCTTTATCTGTCAGCCAGGAATCTCGCTAATGTTTACGTGTGTGATGTAAATCACACGGACCCGGTCAGCCTGCTCCAGTACGAGAAGGTCGTTATGACGGTCAATGCCGTTAAGCAATTCGAGGAGCGCCTGGCATGAATGATGAGCTCTTATACCAAGTATTGCTGGCGCCATACGTATCGGAGAAGAGCACACGCGTGGCCGAGAAACATAGACAGTTTGTTTTTCGAGTGCGCCATGATGCCACTAAACCTTTGATTAAACAGGCAGTGGAAAAGATGTTTGATGTGAAGGTGGAAGAGGTGAAAGTGCTGAACATCAAGGGCAAATATAAGATGTTTGGTCGCAGGATAGGGCGCCGGCCGAATTCTAGAAAAGCATATGTACGCCTGAAACCAGGCTACGATATCGACTTCCTCACAACGTCATGAGGGAGCGAGGACGTTAAATGGCGGTTGTCAAAGTAAAGCCGACTTCGCCGGGCCGCCGTGGCATGTCCAAGGTGGTCAGCACGGATCTGCATAAGGGAGAGCCTTACGCACCGTTGCTGCAGAAGAAGTCCAAGATTCACGGCCGTAACAGCTATGGCCGGATCACGGTTCGTCATCGTGGTGGTGCTCATAAACGCCATTACCGGGTTATCGACTTTAAGCGAAACAACGACGGTATTCCGGGCAAGGTCGAGCGGCTCGAGTACGATCCAAACCGGAGCGCAAATATAGCGTTGGTTTTATACGCTAACGGTGAGCGTCGCTACATTATTGCACCCAAGGATGTTAGGCCGGGCAGCGAATTGGTTTCGGGTGCCGATGCACCGATCAGAGCGGGAAATTCCTTGCCATTGCGTAATATCCCGGTGGGTAGCCAGATTCACTGCGTGGAGCTGAAGCCTGGCAAAGGTGCGCAACTTGGACGTAGTGCCGGAGCGTCAATTCAACTAGTTGCCCGCGAGGGTAATTATGCGCAAGTGCGTCTTCGTTCGGGCGAAGTGCGCAAGGTACACGTAGATTGTCGCGCAACGATTGGTGAGGCCGGTAACGCCGAACACTCGCTGCGCAAGCTTGGCAAAGCGGGCGCCACGCGCTGGCGTGGAATAAGACCCAGTGTACGTGGTGTGGCCATGAATCCAGTGGACCACCCACATGGTGGCGGTGAGGGGCGAACGTCCGGAGGCCGACATCCAGTGACGCCCTGGGGAGTACCAACCAAGGGCCACAAAACAAGACTAAACAAACGTACGGATCCGATGATCGTCAGACGGCGGCGCCGGAAGAAAGGTTCCTAGACTATGCCGCGATCGATTAGAAAGGGACCCTTTGTTGATCACCACCTTGCTAAGAAGGTGGAAGCAGCTAGCGCTGGTGGAAGCAAACGACCCATCAAGACGTGGTCTCGAAGATCGACGATAACGCCGGATTTCGTTGGGTTAACTATTGCCGTACACAACGGTCGTCAACATGTGCCGATCCTTGTAACGGAAAACATGGTCGGTCATAAGCTGGGTGAATTTGCGGCGACGCGTACTTTCAAGGGTCACTCAGGTAACCGAAAGGCGAGCACAACGACCACAAGCAAACCAGCTAGCAAATGATATGCAAGCTACCGCGATCTTAAAGTACATTCGCTTATCGCCACAGAAGGGCAGGTTGGTGGCTGACCAGATTCGTGGTTTGCCGGTAGCACAGGCGTTGGAAGTATTACAGTTCAGTAGTAAGAAGGCGGCAGGACCGTTACGAAAAGCGGTCGAATCTGCGATCGCGAATGCAGAGCATAACGAAGGTGCCGATGTCGATGAGTTACGAATTGCTGGTGTCTGTGTGGACCATGGCCCGCTGATTAAACGTTGGCGAGCACGTGCGAAAGGGCGCGTGGGTCGAATCAAGAAGCGGACCAGTCACATCACCGTTACCGTCTCTGATGCCGAAACGGCGCCGAGCAAGAAAACGGAAACTGGGAAAGACAAGCAGGAGGACAAGTAATGGGTCAGAAAGCGATCCCCACGGGGTTGCGTCTGGGAATTATCAATGACTGGACTGCCAAATGGTACTCCGGCACTAAATCCTATGCTGATAACTTGAACTCCGATCTGGAGCTACGCGACTTCATAAAGAAAAAGTTAATAAACGCCGCGGTCAGTAAGGTAGTTATCCA
>JBHIDJ010000259.1:0-3491 GCA_046760105.1 Acidiferrobacterales bacterium
GGAAATGCTGCCAGACTGGTCGGGGCTGGTCCGTTTCGCCTGGTTCACTGGTTTGCGAAAGATGCGATCGTGCTTGAGCGGCACAACGAATATTACGGTGGGGCATCTGAGATCCCGCCCGTTGGTCGGGCTTGCGTCGAACGGGTCGTTTTCAACATCGTTCCCTACAACGAGTCACGTGTTGCAGGTCTGTTGGCTGGAGACTTCGATATAATCGTCGATGTCTTGCCGCATTCGATTTCTGTCCTTGAGCGACACGCCAATACCAAAGTGTTTGTTGTGGACAGCACGCGATCCTTCTTCATCGCGTTAAACACACAAGCTCCACCCTTCAGCGATGCACGCGTGCGGCACGCCGTGGCGTACGCACTGGACCGCGAACAGCTTATCAACGAGCAGCTATCAGGCAATGCTACACTGATCGACGGCATACTGAGCCCCAATGCCTTCGGCAAGAACAAGCGGCTCCACCACTACACCCATGATCCCAACCAGGCGCGCGCGCTTCTGGCAGCGGCGGGCTATCCCAATGGCTTGGACGTGGACCTAGATGTGATCCGGCAGTTTTTTCCCCTCGCTGAATCCATCGCTCTTCAACTTGCAAGAGTGGGCATAAGGGCGAGAACGGTCGCAGGCGAGTCGCGCGACCTTAGGCGTAAATGGATGCGTGCTCGAGCAAAGAAAGTGGGTCACATGTGGTTGACTTCATGGGGCAATGCCTCCCTAGACCCAACGGGTATATTCGAACCTACCCATCGCACGGGGGGCCGCGGTAACTCGGCCGGATACAGTGACCCGAACATGGATGCCTTACTGGATGCCGCGGCAACCGAACTTGTCCCTGAGCGGCGCGCGGATCTGTATCGCGAAGCAGAGGAAATGGCGAATCAAGATCTCCCGTATGTTTACCTTTGGGTACCGAAGGATGTTTACGGTCTGTCCACGCGAGTGCAGGGATTTAGACCGGCTCCTGATGGGAGGCTGAATCTGCAAGATGTTTGTATTGATAGCGCTCAGTGACAAACAAACGCTTACACCCTTACGGCGTAAGCCTTTTGATTTCTTGGTGCGCCCAGAGAGATTCGACAATCTTGTCAGAAATGAGTCCAGTCAGGCGGTGGAGCCGAAAAAGACCACGTAGCGATCTCGACCGAACCGCTACCGGGCACAGTATCGGCCTCCGCCTTCGGCAGTCGCCTCATCTAATGCGGGGCAGACGCGCTTAGTGACGGTCTCGACCGTATCGGCTTTCTGCACCGTAGAATATCCGCAGGACACCGTCACGGATAAACGCTCGCCACGGTGATGAAACCCGCTTTTGCCGATGACCCGACACAATCTGTTCACCACCCAGTGTGCTCCGTCCAACCCAGTTTCCGGCAGGAGGATTGCAAACTTGTCGCCATCATACCGTGCTACGAAGTCCACCTCGCGCAGATTGGCCTGGAAGAGCTTGGCAAGTAATCGTATCACTTTGTCCGCTATCTGCTGGCCATACTCTGCCGAAAGGTCTTTGAACGCGTCCACCCGCCAAAGCTGGACGTTCATTGGTGAGCCATAGCGGTTGGAACGCTTAATCTCTTGCTCCAGCCTCTGGTCGTACGCTAAACGACTGACACTGCCTGTCACCGGATCCACCAGGAGTTCCACCTTGCCTTGTTCATACCGTTGCCGCAGCCGTTTGGACTCTTTCTCTACTTCCCGGATCTTGGTCGTAACCTTGGTAAGCTGTGTTTGCAGCGACGCAAAAACTTGCGCCCCTTTGCCTTGGCTGTGTTCCAGGCGGGCACGAATCGTCGCCACTCGTTGGTGAATGTAGGATTTCGTCTGCTCGACGTTCGAAGAGCGGTAGAGCCGTGACTCGATATCGCCCACCTGTCGTTCCATGTCCGTTTCGGCTTTGCGCCCACCGTAGTAGGCAGCCATGGTTTGTTGCCCTGTGCTTTGCAAGGCCTTGTCGAGTTCCTGAAATCGCTCGGAAAGCTGCTGCAAGAAGTCGTACCATTCCTGGCGCTCCTGGTGTAACTCCTGCCACACCTCCCCCACTAGATCGACCGTGTTTTGAAGGACTCTAGTCAGCTCGTCCGCTGGCAAATCGAGAGTCAACCGTTCCCGCAGCCCATCAACATGGGGCAAAAGGTTTTCGGGAGGCTCGACCGTGTCCAACAGGCGACTGATGGCTTCACGCAAGCTCTCGTGGAGTGTCGCGGTATCCTTCGCAGCAGCTGACATACGTACGCTCCCCGTGGTAACTTTATTGCGTAAGTCCTACTCGAGTGGCGGGCGTTTGACCCGGACAACGACTCGGTGACATATCCAGCGAGTCCAGAGACCCTTCGGACATATAACTCAAGTGTAGTAAAAGGAGTCAGTATGTGCCTGCGCTTAAGCGAATGGAATCCGCCGGTGGAAAGTGACCGTGAGGGTAGAAAGAACGGGGCCAGGCTTGCAACTACGCTATTTGAGCAACTGCTTTTCGCAGTCGCTCAAGCCGCGCTGCGAGGCCTTTGTCGTCTCTGACCCTTTTCCTCTCTTCGGACCCAACGTTACTGTGACGCCCGCAAGACTCGGTTAAGTTGACAGAGCCGCGTACACAGTTTGAAACACTCGTAATTGCGCGAACCGCCACGTAAACAGGAGGTACTTAATATGGCACTCTATGCATTCGATGGAACATGGCAAAAAGAAGAGGAAGAAGCCGGGTACGAGAACACGAATATCGTTCGTTTTCGTGACGCTTACACAGAAAAGACGTGCTACTACCGAGGTATTGGAACCCGGGGTGGTAAAGTACTTCGACTCATAGCCGGCGCTACGGGGCTGGGCGGAACCCTGAGAATTTGGGAAGCCGAAGACGACTTGACAAAACAACTTGACCGTGGCGACAAAACCATTGACATCGTCGGTTTCAGTCGGGGTGCGGCCTTGGCCCTTGACTTCGCCAACGAAATCGCCGAGCGCGCCAAGAAGGATGCACTGCGCGTTCGATTTCTGGGGCTATTCGACACGGTTCACTCGTTTGGCGTAGCCGGGATCGACCTCAATCTCATCCACGACCCGGATCTACCGGATATCGTGGATCAATGCTTTCATGCCTTGGCGCTTGATGAGCGCCGAGACACCTTCCGCCCGACCCGTGTACCGCGTGGCTACGAAGTGTGGTTTCGAGGCGTCCATTCGGACATTGGCGGCGGGAACGATAATCCCGGACTTAACACGATTACCTTGAAATGGATGCTATCGAAAGCAACAGCCGTCGGCCTGCCGATAAGATCTGAATCGATCACCGAACTAGAAAATGAATTGGACCCCGACGCCTCGATCAAACCAGCTAAGTTTGACCCGATAAAAGATCCTCATCGAGATTTAGAATCAACTGACGTCATACACTATACCGTTGCAACCCGAACAACGGGAGATCACAACAACCCGCCGGATGCCCTGCTGCGAGAAACCGAAGAGGACGAACGTGACTTAGTAAAACGCAGCAG
>JBHIDJ010000260.1:0-3461 GCA_046760105.1 Acidiferrobacterales bacterium
AGCGCATCGCTATAGCGCCGGTACAGCTTCCACGCGTAATACAGAAATACCACATTCAACGGCACTACACCCAACAAATAAATCCACCCCGCCATCTGGGTCGCAAACGGCAACACCGTCACCGCGCACAACAAAATCGTATACAGCAAAATATGCAAACGCGTGTACTCACTTCCGTGGGTCACCGGTAGCATCGGGATACCGGCTCTCGCGTACTCCTCATGACGATAGAGCGCTAGCGCCCAGAAGTGCGGCGGCGTCCACACGAAAATAATCAAAAACAAGAGCAGCGCATCCGCCGCCACCTCGCCAGTCACTGCGGTCCAGCCTAACACCGGGGGCGCGGCGCCAGCGGCCCCGCCGATAACGATGTTCTGCGGCGTGCGGCGCTTGAGAAAAACCGTGTAAATGATCGAGTAACCGATGAGCGAGACAAATGTCAGCACCGCCGTCAGCACATTCACACCCAGCGCCAGAATGAGCATCGACAGCGTGCCCAAGATTGCAGCGAAGAGAATTGCCTGCCGCGAGCTCAACTGACCGGTTGGCAACGGCCGCGCCCGCGTACGCGCCATGATGGCGTCCGATTGCTGCTCCACTAGATGATTGATCGTTGCGGCACACGCCGCCGCCAAGGTGATCCCCAGCGTGGCGAGAATAAGAATGTTCCAAGGCGCCACCGCGGACGTCGACAAAAACATGCCGACGATGGCGGTGAAAACGATAAGCGACACTACCCTCGGCTTGGTAAGCTCGAGGTACTCACGCGCGACAACGGTAATGCTGCGCTTCCTCCTCTCGGCAGTTATGGTCTGCGCATTGCTTTTCATGTTCGCTTTTTACTTCTTCTCGTGGCCGTGCCCGGCGGCCGCACGACATGATAAAGGGTCAATATGCTCAATAACAAGAACGCGCTCACGGCGCTGTGGGCAAGCGTCGTGGCCAAGGGTAGATACGTGACCACAGCCATGATGCCGAGACATACCTGACTAACCAAAAGGATCAAAACGAACAAGCCATACCGGCAAAGATTTCCCTCAATGCACGCCAAGAACACATACATGGCCAGCCAGCCAACATACAGCAGGGTAATCATGGCACCGAGGCGATGAAGCATGTGAAGCGTCAGCACGGAAGGATTCGACGCTTCACCGCTGGAAACGTCGATCACGTAACCAGTATTGCTGAACACCTCCGTGAAATCCATTGCTGGCCACCAAACGCCTTGGCAGGTCGGGAAATCCGCGCACGGTAGTCCCGCCTGGCTTACATTTGACCAACCACCTAGGACGCTCTGTACCACGACAATAACGAACGCGACGATCACGCGCGGGCGCAAAACACGCGTCAGCGGCGTTTCCTCGACCGACTTCCAGAACCGCTGCTCCCGCATGACGAGCCACCACAGAAGCGTCAGGATCGAGAGTGTCCCTGCAAGTTGAACCATTCTCGTCGACAGTTGGTGTTGCAAGCTTGCGCGCGTGATGTCCGGCAAAACGAGTGTAAATAGCAGCACAAATATGATGATGGGGAAGACGAGATGACGGCCCCCTTTGTGTTGGGCCAAACCCCACCCCAAGTACCCTAGCCTCAAAATGAGGACGGCCAGTGCAGCCATGAGAAAGGGGTGCACCCTTAGTTCCCAGGGTCCATCGTTATAATCCAGGATTGCGAAAGGCTTGTGTACGCTGTTAATGTCTTCTGCTATAGCCGGTGCCGGTTGCCGGCTTTGCTGATCAAGCCACACGGTATAGTTTGGACCTGCGTCGGACAAACGCGTGTAGGCGTTGATAACGACAACGCCATACGCAAGCAAGGCCGCGGCAAGTGCCGTATAAAAAAATCTCGTGCGCGCGTTAGGTGGTGCCATCAGCCGATCCGCGAGACTTTCAGCAGGCGTGCCAGGTCTTTGCGCATCCCACTCGGATCGGCGTCCGCCGGGTAGCTCATCATCAGGTTACCCTTCGGATCCAAGACGTAGATGCGGTCAAGCGCATCAAGCGGACTACCAACGGGTAGAGTGAACTGCGCTGCAAGCGTTTTCACATTCTCGGTCGGACCGGTAATAACCTGCATCCCTGGATACTCTTTGAGGGTAGCGCGCAACAAATCGAGTGCGCGCATGTCGGTCACGATAAATAGGCGCCGAATACGATCGGCGTTTTTCCCTTGCGCCAGGCGAACCTGCCGCATCTTGTAAAGGTTGAGCTCGCACGGACTCAGGCACTCTGCAGGACCAAAGTAAATCAGGCTCCATCTGCGTCGCAGATCATGGAAACGGATTTTTCCGCCGTCGAGCGTCTGCAAGCTTACATCGCGGATCGACCGCGACGGGTCAATAAGCTCGCCACGGTTGACGGTGCCAGAAGGGCGCCAGCCTAAGCTGTAAAGGGTGTACGACAGTGCCACCGGCAGTATAAAGACCAATCCTATTAGAGCGATCTTCAGTTTGCTCATGTTCCTGCATCCGGATCTGATGCCCCGGGTTTCACATTCAACACGACATACATGATCAGTAATACCGTCGCGAACAGAAACCATTGAACCGCATAGCCCCGGTGAACGGCGATACCCGCATCCAAGCGGGCCCATTCACGGACGAACCCACCGGCCGCGTTTTCGGGATCGAGCAACACGACCACCGGCTGCACGGGAAACGGTACGGCTTGTGCGTAGCGGTTCATGTCCATATGTTGCCACACACGCTGCCATTGCTCGCCAAGCGGATCCGGCTCCGCCAACATGAACACTTTAGCGCGGGGCACGGTGGCCACGCCGGTAATCTTCTGTAACCCCGTTGGCGCAGCCGTCTGCGGTAGCTCTTGTCGGTTACTACCCACCGGCACCCATCCCCGGTTCACCAACACGCGAACCCGGCTGCCGCGAAGCTTGAGCGGTGTAATCACATGGTACCCGGCCCGGCCCGCATGGATCCGGTTATCGATCAAGACCTCATACTCTGGATCGTAGTTGCCCTCGACGAGCACCCGATAAAAACGCAGATCGTCCGCCGCTTGTAACGCCGAATCGATCTTTACCTCCGGGCCCTGGCTGCGAGCATCGTATTCCGCCTGTATCGTGCGTTTTTGTTCCGCCCGATCCAACTGCCAGAATCCAAGGCCGAGAAGTATGGGCAAAAGAATCAATACCGCTAAGGTTGGAACCAAGGGGGGGCGAAAGCGATATCGACCTATAAGCATGCGGATTACGGTTGATGATACGCGGCGACGATAGGGCGTGACTACGTTGTCGAGTATAATCTTAGCTTCGACCGAAGGAAGGTGCACGCATGCTCATTAGGGTGATTGTCATCGTCATGCTAATCGCCATATTCGTCAGTTTGGCTTCAGCGGCGGTGTACCTTTTCAGGGATAAGGGTCGAAGCACGCGCATGGCCAAGGCGCTGACATACCGTATTGGACTTTCCGTTGCACTTTTCCTGCTGTTGATGGCCGGCTTCT
>JBHIDJ010000261.1:0-3449 GCA_046760105.1 Acidiferrobacterales bacterium
ACCTTCCTCGATCAAAACACCGGCTTCCGTCAGCTTGCCGGTTTTCACCTTGCGCCTTTGCACGGTCATGGTCTTCTCGTCGATCACCCAGATGTAGCTCTGCATCTCGGTATCCGGCGTGAACACCGCTGCCACCGGAATCTCGAGGCCTTGCCGTTGGATATCCCTAGGTATTTCGCCCTCAACACGGACGGTTTGGCCGGCCATACCCGGCAGGATCTTGAAATCCTCGGGCTGGTCCATGATCAAGGTGACCGGGAAGGTCCGGGTCGTCTGTGAGGCTTCCTTACCGATTTCCTTGATCGTGGCCGGGATTTCTTTGTCCGGAAACGGGTCAAAACGGACCCACGCCCGCTCCACGTGCGGTGCGTACGAGATCAAGCTTTCGGGGATGTTGACAACCATCTCGACGCGGGAGTCATCGAGCAAGCGCACAACAGATTGCTTGGCTCTGACATCCTCGAAGTTCTGCACATACTGCGCCGTAATCGTTCCGTCAAATGGCGCCTTCATATAGGTGTAACGCAACTGGTCTTTGGCGCCAGCTACCGCGGCTTCCAAGGACTTTATGCTTGCCTTCGCCGCGTCTCGCTGCTCGCGTTTGCGATCAACAGCGGTTTTACTCGTTGCACCCGGGTCCTCCTTGAAGATCTTTAGCTCCCGTTTATACTCATTCGCGGCGCGAACTAAGGTCGCTTTGGCACGATCGAGCTGGCCCTGTGTATTCCGTAGCTGAACCTCAAAATCACGCGGGTCCAGCCTCGAGACCAGCTCGCCTTTCTTATACGTCCTACCCACGATGTCATTAGCAAGCGTCATCAAGGTGCCTGGTACGCGAAACGAGAGGTTGACCTCTTGTGTCGCTTTCGCACGGCCAGGAAACGAACGCCCGGTTACTTGGCCCATGTCACCTACCTTCACGGCTTTTACCGGGCGAACGGTATTCTGCACCGGCGCTTCTTCGCTACACCCAGCTAACAAGAACGCCGAAAGCAAGGCCGCCCCGAAGAATAGATACTTACAATGTGCTGAATATCGAGTCGTAATCTCAGTCATTGGCTTTTACCTTTCTGGTTTCCCAGCTACGTCGCCCCGAACGCCGACACCGGTAACACCTCGCCGCGGTACTCGGGACAAACTGGTATCGGGTCTAGAGCCCTTATAGCGATCAAACCCGCGTCACGGTGAGTCTCCCGCCTATTTCCTTGGCGGAAATTTTTTGAACATTTCCTCGACCACCTTGTTGATCCGCTTCGCGTTCTTCTGTGGACTATCGCTGCTATGTTCACTTTCTCCTGTTATGTCGCATCATTCCGTACTCGCCTTCGCGGGCGTCTGCGTCGATGCTGGCAGCACCTTGCGCCAATACTTCGTTCGCGCACGAAGCTGCTGCTTGTCCTCCTCAGGCACGAAATCCTCCACTTTGCGCTCGCCACGCACTTGCCAACCGCCGCCGAGTGCTTTGTACATCGCTATGAGATTGGTTGCAATCGTGCCGCTGGTGGCAGTGAAGGCATCCTGTTGGTCCACGAGAAGCGTGAGTGTGCTGAGGACACGATCGAAATCCGTCGCCCCTTCGCGATACTGGATCAGAGAAAGCTGTACCGAGCGCTGGGCGGCTTTGACGCTTTCGTCGAGAAACATCGCCTGATCGTGGGACTTCAGGTACGCAACGATGGCGTTTTCCGTCTCGGCGAGTGCTGTTAAGACGGTGTTCTGGTAGTTGACCAGCAGTTGTTGGAAGCGTGCATCCTGCACGCGAATGTTGTTCTTGATACGCCCGTAGTTGAAGATGTTCCAGGAGAAGAAGGGTCCGAGAAAGCCGGTGAAGCTTTCCGAGTCAAACAGCTTGCCGATGTTGCTGTCCATGGTGAAGCTTGTATCACTGTCGCTCGTGCGAAAGCCGACTGAGCCGACCAGCGAGAAGCGGGGATAGAGGTCGGTAATAGACACACCGATCTGCGCACTTTGTGCGGCCAGCAGCCGCTCGGCGCGGCGGATATCCGGACGGCGTCGTAACAGCTCTGCTGGCACGCCAGCGGAGACCTCGGCGGGCGCCACCGGAATCGGCGCGGGGCCTTTGAACAAATCACTGAGATCCCGAGGGGTCAGACCCAGTAACACGGCCAGTGCGTTTTGCGCCTGGCGCACGCCTGTCTCAAGGCTCGGGATCAGCGCTTCCGTATTATTAAGTATCGTTCTCGCCTGCTGCACATCGAGCTCGGTGACGGCGCCGTTGCGAAATTTCACGTCCGCGATGCGAAGCGCGCGCTCCTGGGTAACCACATTTTGCTCGGCCAGTGCCAGGCGCTCTTCAAAGGTGCGAACCAAGGCATAAGAGCGGGCCACTTCGGCCGCGAGTGCGACCATCACGTCGTCGTAGTCAGCTATGGAGGCATCCAGTTGCGCCGAAGCCGACTCAATAGTGCGCCGGAATCGGCCCCAAAAGTCGAGTTCCCAGGACAGGTCGAAGGTTATCTCGGCGGTGTCAAAGCGTCGATCCGCAAGTTTCGTGCCCACAGCGTTCTCACTGACTTCCGTGCGGAATGCGCCGCCATTGAGCTGTTGCACCTGCGGGTATTTACTGCCAGTAGCGATCCCCAAGGCCGCACGCGCCTCGAGGATGCGCAGCCCTGCGATACGGAGCGTCAGGTTCTGCGTGTACGCCATCTCGACGAGCGAGTTCAGCACCGGGTCGTTAAAAACCGTCCACCAATCTGCCAGATCAGCCGGCCGGCTGTTGACTCTTGGCGCGTCGATGTCGATCCACTGCTCCGACACCCCGGCGTCGGGCTTTTTGTAGTCAGGACCGAGGGTCGTGCAGGCGCTTAGCAGTAACACTACCGCAACCAATGCTGAAGAATAGCGCGACCGTCCCGCTATCCGCGTGGGCACACGGAACGGACTGCCGCGAGCGTGTATGCAGCCTCGCGTATCTATCTGGCCCAGCCAGTGGTTGCTTATCGTGGTGACTTGCATGGGCAACCTCCCATAATTGTCTTAAGGTGGCTCTTTGAAGGAAGCTTCGCCATGATAATGTCGATAGGCATTGGAAGCAATTTGCTAGAGCCGTTTCCCATGTGTGGGCTGCCCGCGTGTTTGTTCACGCCTGCTGCTTAGTTTTCCTAGGGCTGCCGAAGCGACTTCCTTCACTTAAGATTCCCAATGATACGGAGCCGGTAGGCTGCGACTGCGGGGCGCGCATTCTGTAAAAACAATCCGTTTCCCCCGGTAACGCATAGACAAGCGCCTACATGAAGGACTCGAGCATGCAGCCTGCGGGATTCGCGTGCTCAATACAATACGTGAATTCCCCAGACGTATTAGGGCAATGACTAACGCTGGTACGGGAATCCACGTATAACCCCGTACGTAGCAACGGGGCTTGACTCCGCTATGAAGCCGGCGCCATCAGCCGATCCACACAAGACCTCGAAACTGCCTTCTCG
>JBHIDJ010000262.1:0-3446 GCA_046760105.1 Acidiferrobacterales bacterium
ATTCTTTCTTGTGGAGCCTTACAGGGTCAGGCTTGAATATGTGAATGGGCTAGTCCGCGCACGACCTGCGCCAACTGATCGCTACTTCCGTTGCAACGAGGATTAGCAACGAGGCTCAGACAGTTCTCCCTCGTGCCGGTTGAAGGCAACTGGAAAGGTAATCAGCAACGGCTGTGCGCTCCTGTTGCGACATATGGAGACCGGCTTTGGTGCGTCGCCACAGCACATCCTCGGCTGTACGCGCCCACTCGTGTTTCACCAGGTAATCGACCTCCCGCGCATAGAGCCCTCCGCCGAAGTGTTCTTTCAGTGATTCGATCTCGGACGCATCCCCGAGTACTTCCGTGCAGAGCGTGCCGTAACGACGAACGAGTGACTCAAGGAGCGATTCAGGCAGCCGGGGGTAGTCCCGAGCGACCTGGCGCAAGAGGGGAATTAATTCGCCAACTGCAATGTCACCTCCTGGGAGTGGTGCCGAATCCGTCCAACAGGATTTCATGTGGGGGAAGAACGTCGTGAGCTTATCGAGCACAAGCTCTGCCAGGCGTCGGTACGTTGTAATCTTTCCGCCATAGACCGTGACCACGGGCGTTTCTTTCACCATATCCAGGTCAAAGTCGTACTCCCGCGTAATCGCAGACAGGTTATCCTCGTTGTCACCAAAAAGGGGTCTGAGGCCCGCAAAACTCCAGACAACATCGTATGGTCTCACGTCCCGTGAGACGTAACGGCCGACCGCACGGCAAAGATAACTGACCTCCTCATCAGTGATGCGAACGGGGCCCGGTTCGCCCTGAACCTCCACCTCGGTGCTGCCAATCAGCGAGTACAGACCTTCGAACGGAATAACGAACACGACCCGACCATCGTCGTTTTGTAGGATGTAGGCATGTTCCCCTTTGTAGAGTCGGGGGACGACGATGTGGCTTCCTTTAATAAGGCGGATTTTTTTTCCGGGCGACACGCCTTTTATCGAAGCTCGGACCTGGTCCACCCAGGGCCCGGCGACATTGATAACTGTTCGTGCGCGAACGAGACTGCGCTCACCGGTTTCGCTATCCACGAGACTCACTTGCCACATCCCGTCCACGACATCGGCCCCGGCAAAACCTGTACGGACCATCACCTTGGCACCGCGGGCCGAAGCATCACGCGCGTTAACGATGACCAGCCGTGCATCATCCACCAGACAGTCAGAGAAGGCAAAGCCCTTGCGAAAACCCGCTCTTAATCCCTCACCAAAGGGTCTACGGCGCAGATCCAATCGCTTTGAGCCTGGCAAGCTATTCCGCCTGCTGAGGTGGTCATAAAGGAATAAACCGGCCCGGATCATCCATACAGGCCGCAGCTCCGGTACATGTGGAAGGACAAAACGTAGGGGCCGGATCAGGTGGGGAGCATTTTTTAGCAACACTTCCCGTTCGGCAAGCGACTCACGCACCAGGCGGAATTCGCGGTATTCCAGATACCGGAGTCCACCGTGGATCAGTTTGGTGCTCGTCCAAGAGGTGGCGCCCCCGAGGTCACCCTGGTCGCACAGCGCGACCCTCAGACCGCGCCCCGCCGCGTCCCGGGCGATTCCTACCCCGTTGATGCCGCCGCCAACGACAAATAGATCAAAAACTTCGTCGTGCTTATCCATGCCCAGGGCTCCCCTGCCTCCGTTTCTGCAATTTCCGGACCCTAAGGCTCACGGTGGCTCGGTCGACAGGACGGCCTGGAAGCGGCACTCCGGATTGACATAATCGGGCTTAACGAATAGGCTCCACCAAAGGTCGTCAGCAGTTATTAGAAACGTACTACTAAAGACACGCAGACTTACTTTTAAGTTCCGGGAGGTGCAAATGGAACGGAGGAAATTTCTTCTTACGGCTGGCGGGGCGCTGGCAGCGGCGGGGGCGGCGGCCGTCGACGTGCCCCAGGTCATCGCTCGGCCAAGGTATCAGTGGCGCATGGTAACGACCTGGACCCACACACTCGACGTGCTCCAGGGAAACGCCAAGCGTTTTGCCAGGATCGTCGAAGAGATGAGCGACGGCCGGCTCAAGATCAAGGTCTTTGCGGCGGGCGAGCTTGTCCCGGCCTTTGGCGCGTTCGATGCCTGCCAGCAGGGGACGATCGAGATGTACAACGGCGCCTCGTACTACTGGGCCGGCAAGGAACCAGCCACCCAGTGGTTCACGTCAGTCCCCTTTGGCCTGAACGCGCAGGGTCAGTATGCCTGGAGCTATTCCGGGGGAGGTCTAAAGCTCTGGGAGGAGACGTACAAGCCCTTTGGCCTCGTGCCGCGTCCGTCTGCTTCCACCGGGGTGCAGATGGGGGGGTGGTTCCGGAAAAAAATCAATACCGTTGCCGACTACAGGGGCCTCAAGATCCGGATTCCCGGCCTCGGTGGTAAGGTTGTGTCGAACGCTGGCGCGACCGTCGTGCTGACACCTCCAGGCGAGATATACCCCGCCCTCGAACGCGGTGTCATCGACGCCGCAGAGCTGGTCGGTCCCCACGACGACCTGAAGTTGGGGCTCTACCAGGCGGCTCGGTACTACTATTATCCCGGTTGGCACGAACCTGGGGCGATTACCGAATTTGTCTTCAACCAAAAGGCCTATCACTCACTGCCGATCGACATTCGGCGAATCTTGGACTATGCGGCGACGGCGATTCAGACACTCGCATACTCGGAGTACGATGTAAAGAACGCAATGGCTTTGAAAAGGTTCCGCACCGAATTCCGGGGAAGGGTGGAAATTCTTCAGTTTCCACTGCCGGTGATGCGGGAGTTCAAGAGGCTCGCAGACGAGGTGAAGCGTGAGGAATCGGTAAAGAGCCCCATGGCCAAGAAGGTGTACGCGTCATACACCAAGTTCCAACGGCTGTTCCGGGATTGGGGCCGTGTCTCGGAAGCTCCTTACCAGTCGTTGATCGCGGGCTGACCGCTACTGATCCCCCCTCCAAGATCGAGGCGTCGACTTGAATTTCATTCTTGATAATCGTGACGACAGTGTCGACATCAAAGTCTTCTTCGGCTGCGCCCGCGATTGATGCGTGGCAGAGGATTGCGCAAGCGGCA
Source organism: Acidiferrobacterales bacterium (assembly GCA_046760105.1). Classification (GTDB taxonomy): domain Bacteria; phylum Pseudomonadota; class Gammaproteobacteria; order Acidiferrobacterales; family SPGG2; genus JBHIDJ01. The sequence goes on from JBHIDJ010000262.1 coordinate 3,071, forward strand.
AACACAAGTATCAGCGTGTATTTCACAAGTCTGAGCGAAGCCACCGTCGGTATCCTTCGATTCGTATCATCGGCTCCCAGCACTCTCCGCAGCCCTCGTGGCGATGCACGTGACGTGCCGCCATTCATATGCGCTTTGCCGTCGAACGCCCCTCCAGTCCCCATTCCATCGCTGTCCTCAAACCCCTATCAAGCCGAAATTGTTTTTTATGAGGAACCTGTGCAGGGTTCTTGCTATCCGCACGCGTCAGGCGCAAGATCGGCCTGCCGTCTGCCATCACGTCCAGCGAAGCCCGATGCGTCCGGTTCTTGTCGAAGAGCCGTAGTCCCGAGTCGCCATCAGCCCGCGCGGTCAGTACGGATCTAGTTCTCCCGTC
>JBHIDJ010000263.1:0-3445 GCA_046760105.1 Acidiferrobacterales bacterium
GCGGACAGGGCGCTAGTTTCCGATGACCCCAGCAATCGTGGCGGCAAGAGGAGCCGGTATCCACTTTACCGTGCACCCCTATGAACACAGGGCCTCCGTGGATTCGTACGGCGAGGAGGCGGCGCGCGATCTCACGATAAAATGCTTAATTAGCATCGTGGTGGCAAAAGGGTTCTAGAGGCGCAACTACAATGAGTCCATCATCACTTGCCGCTGATTTCCTCGCCGAGCTGAGATTCACCGGGCGCAGCGAGGAAAACTTCCCTTCGGAGCTTCGACCGAGGGACCTTGCTTCCGGTTACGCTATCCAGAAAGCGCTTGCCGAGCGCCTTCTGGCACGGTACGGCGGTCGGCACGTAGGCTATAAGATCGCCTGTACCAATAAGTCTGCGCAGCGGCTGCTGAACACGAATGCACCAGTCTTCGGCCGCCTTTTCTCATCCTTTGTATACGCCAGCCCCGCTCGCCTGAATGGCAACAAGTTTGCGGTCCGGGGTATCGAGGCCGAGTTTGCTTTCAAGATCGCGAGGGATGTGCCGTCGACGGACATTCAGCACACGGCGCAAACCGTTGCCGAATACATCGGGACGGCGCTTCCCGCGATAGAGCTTGTCGGCCACCGGTTCTCCGATTGGAGTAAGTTTGATGCACCGACGCTCATTGCCGACAACGCCGTTCACCAAGCCTGGATCCCCGGTGCCGCCGTTAGCGATTGGCATGACCTGGAGCTTGCAAACCACACGGTTCAGCTAACCGTAAACGGTGAAGTCAAGCTAACGGGTCGTGGCCGCAATGTTCTGGGACATCCGCTCAATGCACTTGCTTGGCTTGCCAACGAGCTGCCGAGGTGGGGTCGATCTCTCAAAGCGGGGGAGTTTGTAACGACAGGCACGTGCACCGACGTATACGCGGCGGAGGTTAACGACGAGATCCGCGTAGACTTTGGTGTGCTAGGGAGCGTTGAGCTAAAGTTCGATAGACGTTGAAGGGCAAAGATGAAGGGCAAGAATAAAAACATTCTGCTTTCTTGGAGTAGCTCGGTGCCTGCGAGAAAGTACAGCCCCTTTTCTTCTGCAAACGCTGCATGAAAAGGATTTCGTTACTAATTATCTTCGTTGCGTTTCTACTCCTCGCGCCCTCTACGAATAGTGCTCCGGTACAGGTGCGGTAATTAAAGCGGCGCTCCAGATATTTGGAGCGCCGCGACTTCGGTATCCGTCAACGCTTGGCTTCCAACACGAGATTGAAGGGCGTTTCCGTCGCGCGGCGGAAGGTGCCGAAGCCGGCATCTCTGAAAACACGCGCCAGACGCGCTTCGCCAGCTTGTGCGCCGAGCGCGAGGCCCACTTCCTCGGATAGGGAATGGGCGCAGCAGAGCGTTGACGAGGCCGCGTAATAGAGTCTACCCACTGGGTTCAAGTTGTCCTCGAGCCTATCACCGGCGTAGGGCTCGACCAGCATGACAGTGCCATCCTCAGCCAGGGCATCGCCGGCATGTCGGGCGGCGCCGACCGGGTCGCCCATGTCGTGTAGGCAATCGAAGAAGCAGATCAGATCGAAGTCATCGTTGGGATAGGACTTGGCATCGGCGACTTCAAAGCTCACCCTACTGTCCACGCCTGTCTTGGCCGCGTTTTCCTGAGCGGTTTGGATGGAACCCTCATGGTAGTCGAAACCTTTGAAACGCGCGTTGGGAAAAGCCTCGGCCATTATGATGGTGGAATGCCCATGGCCACAGCCGATGTCGGCGACTGTGGCGCCGGACCGCAGCTTGTCCTCGACGCCTTCCAGCGTTGGTATCCAGTTGGAGACAAGATTGGCCCGGTAGCCGTTGCGGTAGAAGGCGCCGACACCACAAAACAACCGATCGTGGTGCTCGTCCCAGCTGACACCCTTACCGCTCCGGAAGGCGTCTAACGCCTTGGTTTCGTCGAACCACATAGACGCGGGGACCTCCCACGCCGGCGGAATGAATACGGCGCTGTCGTCCTGGGCAAGAACCATGGCCTGCTCCGGCGCGAGTTCGTAAATCGCGTTTTCCGGATCATAGTTGACATAACCGCCCGCGGCCTGGCTGTTCAGCCATTCGAGTACATAGCGCTCGGCGCAGCCCGCACGGTCTGCGACCTGTTTGGCGGTCAACGGCCCGGCGTCGGCCATGGCCCGGTACAGGCCCAGCTTGTGACCCAGGCTCACCATGACCCCGCCATAGCCCGCGGCCAGATCGCTCACCGCGCGCTCCAGAAATTGATTTAGCTTTTGTTCGTCGACTTTCATTGGTGTTTCCTCCACGGTTCAATGGTTTCGGGGGTGAAATGATGCCGGTTGCGCTGGTCGGTGGTAAGAGTCAGAATTGCCGAAATCGGTTCATTTATGCCACGGAGAGGGTGCAGATGCCTGCAAATCAAGAACGGATTCATGTCAGCTTGGTGGCGGTCCCGGATGCGGTGCTGTCGACGCTTAGCGGCCTCTATGACGTCCTGACCATGTTCGAAGGCCTCGCGCCGAACAAGACGCCGTTTGCGGTGGACATCGTCGGGCCGACGCGCAGTGTCGTAAACACGGCGAGCGGGTTGCCAGTGGCGGTTCACTGCGCGGTGGACGAAGTTGAGCGAACAGATATTGTGATCGTCCCATCGCTGTTACTCGAGCAGGGCGAGTGGCGTACCGGCCGTTATCCGGAACTTGTGTCGTGGCTTTCCTGCATGTACGCGCGCGGCGCTCTATTGTGTTCAGCCTGTTCCGGGGTGCTGCTACTGGCGGAGACGGGCTTGCTCGAAGGTTGGGAGGCAACCCTGCACTGGGCGTACGCACGCACCTTCCAGCGCAACTTTCCCAATGTCCGGCTGCGCCTGGAGAAGGTGTTGGTCGTAACCGGCGAAGGGAAACGCTTCGTCATGTCCGGCGCCTCGGCGTCTTGGCATGATCTGGCGCTTTATCTGATCGCACGCCACGCCGGCCCCGCCGCCACCCAATCCATTGCCAAGTTCTTCCTGTTGCAATGGCATACCGATGGCCAGGCGCCGTACATCGTCTTTGAAGAAGACACCAGCCACGGGGATGCGATCATACTCGCGGCGCAGGCCTGGTTGAGCCACCAGGTAGCCGCGGCCAATCCGGTCGAACGCATGGTGCAACAATCCGGATTGGCCGAACGCAGTTTCAAAAGGCGCTTTCGTAAAGCGACAGGCTATCCGCCCATTACCTATGTACAGCACCTGCGCGTGGAAGCCGCTAAGGAGCAACTGGAGACGACCGGTGCGTCGGTTGACAGCATCAGTTGGAACGTAGGCTACGAGGACCCCGCCTTCTTTCGCCGTCTGTTTAAGCGAGTTACAGGCCTCACACCGGGGGCATACCGACGCAAATTTCGCCTGCCGGCTTATGCGTTGTCTGTCGTAGAGACATAGCGCCAGGTGTTGAATTGTGAACGCGAGACCAAAGG
>JBHIDJ010000264.1:0-3440 GCA_046760105.1 Acidiferrobacterales bacterium
CCCCAGTCGGGTTGCACCGCCATGAGCTCACTAAACTTACATCGAGGTAAGTGGCTAACTTACTGGTTGGTAAGTCACCGGGTAGCTATCGGGGCTAGCATTACTTTATTTTTATTTTTCCGTCTGTTATTGCTCTTATTTCATTTTGATTCTAAGTTCATATCCAAGCCCGGTGAACCGCGACCACCCACCAAACGCTAACCAGACAATTCTGCAGATAACTCCGGGAGTATTTTGAACAGATCCCCAACGATGCCGTAATCAGCTACCTGAAAGATCGGCGCCTCTTCATCCTTGTTGATGGCAACGATCACTTTACTGTCCTTCATTCCCGCTAGGTGCTGGATGGCCCCAGAGATGCCGACCGCGATGTAGAGTTCGGGGGCGACGACCTTACCCGTCTGGCCCACCTGGTAATCATTGGGCACAAAACCGGCGTCTACGGCGGCGCGCGACGCGCCAATCGCTGCTCCCAACCTATCCGCGATCTCCTCCAGCAGCTTGAAGTTCGCTGCGCTCTGCAGACCACGACCCCCCGAAATCACGATGCGCGCAGCCGCCAGCTCGGGGCGGTCTGATTTGCTCAGTTCCTGGCCGACAAAACTCGATGTGCCGGGGTCCTCCACCGGCTGCACGTCTTCGATCAGGGCCTGGCCGCCTTCTTTTGCGGCCTCGAAGGCGGTACTGCGCACCGTTATCACCTTAGTGGCATCTTTCGATTGAACTGTGGCAATCGCATTGCCGGCGTAAATCGGCCGCTTGAATGTATCGTCACTCTCAACACTGATGATGTCCGAGATCTGCGCCACATCCAGCAACGCAGCCACACGCGGCATCACATTCTTGCCGAAGGTGGTTGCTGGTGCCAGCACGTGGCTATATTCGGCAGCAAGCTTCGCCACCAAAGGCGCCAGCACCTCCGCCAGCGGATGCGCATAGCGCGGGTCATCCAGCAACAGCACCTTGGCCACACCCGCGACTTGCGCCACCGCTTCGGCCACAGCGCGACAACCATGGCCTGCCACCAGTAGCGTTATCTCGCCCAGCTTATCGGCGGCGGTGATGGTGTTTAAGGTGGCCGCTTTGAGGGCAGTATTATCGTGTTCAGCTACAACCAGCGCGCTCATCAAATCACCTTTGCTTCGTTTCGTAACTTGTCGACCAGCTCGGCCGTGGTTTCGACGATTACGCCGGCCTTGCGCTTGGCCGGCTCGTCAACCCGCAACATAGTCAAGCGCGGTGTGATATCCACCCCCAGGTCTTCCGGCTTCAGTGTGTCGATTGTTTTCTTCTTGGCCTTCATGATGTTCGGCAACGATGCATAGCGTGGCTCATTGAGCCGCAGGTCCACCGTCACCACGGCCGGTAACTGTAACCGCACCGTCTCTAGCCCGCCATCGATCTCGCGCGTCACCTCGACACGTCCGTTGTCGATGGCGAGCTTGTACGCGAACGTGCCTTGCGGCCAATCGAGCAGTGCGGCCAACATTTGGCCGGTCTGATTACTATCGTCATCGATCGCCTGCTTACCCAGGATCACCAATTGGGGCGACTCTTTCTCCACGATCGCCTTTAAAAGCTTCGCAACAGCCAAGGGCTCCAAGGATGCATCGGTGACCACGTGAATGCCGCGATCGGCACCCGTCGCCAGCGCTGTACGGATGGTTTCTTGGCACTGTTGCACGCCAAGCGACACTGCTATGACCTCTTCTACCGTGCCCGCCTCTTTGAGACGCACCGCTTCTTCCAGCGCGATTTCGTCGAACGGATTCATGGACATCTTAACGTTGGCCGTTTCCACGCCGGTGTTGTCGGTCTTCACGCGTATTTTCACGCTGTAATCGATCAATCGCTTAATAGCGACCAGTGCTTTCATAGGCCATACACTCTCCTATTATCATGAGCAGATAAATTCCTCGCACTTGGCTACCCAGGCCCTTGCAGTCTATTCTGATGCCCGTATACGACGCGGAGACCGCGGAGGCGCAGGAGCGGTACATGGACGTACCGTTTGCGGACCTAACGACGGAAAAACGCGGAGAAAATCAGGCGAATATAAACCCTTTGCGATCTCTGCGTTCTCTGCGTTTTTTCCAGAGCATTCCCACGTTGATACTGGAAACTAATTGACGCTCCCCTCAGTAAGTCAGTCCGCTGTGCCAATTAAAGTTGTTTCCTGGTCAATCGACAAACAGATCGTCTACCAGCGTTCCGCGTGGGTCGACGGCATAACGCCGCATGTCGGTAACGCCCTCCCCTGCCAGAACATCTTCATCAATAAAAAAATTGCCCGTGCATGTTCGGCCATCTCGGGTAAGAATCACGTGTGCTGCCTCCGCAACGGTCTCGGGCTTGCGACAGTTCTCGGGCTTCACCATCCCACCCAACATAACGACCGCCGCCGTATGGATAACGGTGCGCGGCCACAGGGCGTTGACGGCGACACCATCATGGCGGAACTCCTCCGCCATACCGAGAACGCACATACTCATGCCGTATTTCGACATCGAGTAGGCACAGTGATCCTTGAACCAGCGGGAGGTCATGTTTAACGGTGGCGCTAAGTTCAGAATATGCGGGTTGTCTGCTTCTTTGAGATGCGGGAGACAGGCCTGTGAGCAGGCATATGTCGCGCGCACGTTGACGTCGAACATCAGATCGAAACGCTTCATCGGTGTCTCGAGTGTCCCCGTCAAACTGATTGCACTCGCATTGTTCACCACAATGTCGATACCACCGAATGTTTCTACCGTCCGCGCAACCGCTGCCGCGATCTGTTCCTCAAAACGTACGTCGGTGGGCACCGGCAGCGCATGGCCACCGGCCGCCTCGATCTCTTCCGCTGCGGTGTAAATGGTGCCAGGTAGTTTCGGATGTGGCTCGGTAGTCTTGGCCACAATAACGATGTTGGCGCCGTCCGCCGCCGCCCGTAGCGCGATCGCCTTACCGATGCCGCGGCTCGCACCGGTTATGAAGAGTGTCCGCTCTTTGAGGTCGACCATGTGCGTTGCGGAGCCGATCTTACAATCTTCAGTGTGTCACCCAGGTTCCTTGCCCACGCGTCGTAGCGCCGCCACGAAGACCGCGGGTTGTGGTGACGCTTGTGGGTCGTGCCCTAGTCTCTCAAGTACTTCGGTCGTGCGCACATTGCCCTCGGGTCCGCGGAACAGCCCTTTCACCACGGCCGATGCCGCTAGCACCTCGCCCACCTCGAATAGTTGCTCCACGTAGAACCATTTGTGGTCCCAGCCGACGATTCGGGAACGCAACCGGTACTTCTGAAACGGGCTCAATGACCGACGGTAGCGTATGGTGGCCGAGCCCACAACCGGTTGCCAGCGTCTTTGCCTGAGTGTGGAGAACATACCAGCCCGTACCAACAGGTCGAGCCGGCCTAGATCCATCACGCTCAAATAGCGCGCGTTGTTCATATGAAAATT
>JBHIDJ010000265.1:0-3425 GCA_046760105.1 Acidiferrobacterales bacterium
ACTCAGGCTACGGTTTTAGTTTGCAGCCCTCGCGGGCGACGGAACTCCTGGCGCTGTGCTACTTCTTGCACGGCCGGCCACTGCACCATGTCACCCAGGCTGATGTTGTCCAAAAATTCGTAGAGCTGTTTACTTAGGTCCGCCCAGAGTTCGTGTGTAAGGCACTTTTCGCCATCCTGGCAATCCTCCTTGCCGGCGCAGCGCGTCATGTCGATCTGCTCGTCGACGGCCGCGATGACTTGGGCGATCGTAACTTCGTTGGGAGCGCGCGCGAGCCGATACCCACCGCCGGGACCGCGCATACCCTCAACAAGCTCGTTTTTGCGCAGGCGGGCAAAGAGCTGCTCCAGGTAGGATACGGAAATCTTCTGAGTCTCGGCGATGTCGGTCAACGCGACCGGTCCGACATCGTCATGAAGCGCCAGGTCGAGCATTGCCGTTACCGCATAGCGGCCTTTGGTTGATAGTCTCATGGTCGTCTCAATTCCTGAGTATTCTAATCGGAAATAGAATACAATAACCGACTAATTCGATCAAGATTATCCCGCAGACAAAGGTTCTAGTTCGTTCAACTAAGTAAGCTATTGATTTGATGTAGATTTTCTCATAAGGTAAGTCCGCGAACGACCGATTCAGCTTGCCATGCTCCCGATGCCCCCCGGCGTTTCGCACACGATTCGTTGGCCGCTAGGATCAGAACGCCCATGACGGATACCATTGTCTTCACGCTCACCATGGTAGTGCGCACAGCCGCTGGGCTTGTGGCCGCTGGGCTTGTGGCGCTTGCATTGGCAATAGCATGGACTCATCCGCCCCTATTGCAGGCACCCGGCATTTACGCACGCCTCAAGACCTATCTCACTACAAACGTTGCGGAGACACGACCCGAGGCTGTCTTTCCCGAGCTTCGCCCGCGACATTATGACATCACGCCGGCACAACTTTTTACGGTTGTACGTGCGGCTGTGGAACATTTGGCTTGGGACATTCACGCGATCGACGCCCAACGCCGAACGCTTCACGTGGTGTTAAAAACGCGGCTTTGGCGTTTCAAAGACGATGTGACGATTCAGGTGCAAGCTTCGCCGAAAGGGAATGGGGTCTTGTACGTGCGCTCGGCGTCACGTATCGGCAAGGCTGACTTCGGGGCCAATGTGCGGCATATCTTGGATCTTTCGAGGGAAGTGGATAAGACGCTGACTTTAGCTGGCGCGGACGACGCTACAACTCGATAAGATGATTCGGTAGTTGATTCTCACCGTCCAAATAGTTTGTCCAAATTACGACTTCATTGTCGTATTGTAACCAAAACGACTCCAGCATTTGCATTGCGGAGGAGGTCACATAATGTTGCTTCACGGCTCCTGTCACTGTGGCGCAGTCAAATTTTCGATTCAGTCGTATACCCCGTATCCATATATGTGCTGCTATTGCTCGATCTGCCGCAAGACGGCGGGTGGCGGCGGATATGCCATTAACATCATGGGCGAAGCCGATACTCTGCAGGTAGAAGGGCGAACACAGATTACTGTGTACCAGGCGCATCGACGGGCTGCGGATGGGACGGAGACGAGTGTGAGCCCGGCGCGTCGCCACTTTTGTTCTCACTGTGGCAGTGCACTTTGGATTAGCGATCCCCGGTGGCCGCAGTGGATCTATCCATTTGCCTCTGCGATCGACACGCCTTTGCCTGTGTCGAAAGAACATGTCCACCTCATGCTCAACTTTGCAGCGTCGTGGGTCGAGATTCCCGCAGGCCCGCACGATGTCTATTTCCCCGAGTATCCGGAGGAGACGATCGTCGACTGGCACAAGCGGCGAAGCTTATACGAACTGCACACGTAGATGTCCACGCGGAGTGAGCGGGTAGTTCGAGGCTGGGTTACGGCTACAGTGGAGACTACGATGCCCCTGGTTTGACCCCGATTTTTATCGGGCTGATGGATATCGGCCTCAGTGTCAGGGTCCAATGGGGGTATAGGCTGGTGCACCGAGCCGTCCGCTACAGGGGCCGTGCTGCATATAGAGCCAAAGAAGGGAAAACCTTGATAATTATAGGTGTTTGTCGCCGTGAAGCAGACGAATTCGACCAGATGTAATCAAGGCATCATTTCTCCGGTCTTCAACGGTATGGAAAGCAAACAGACCCGATTTGAGGCGCTGGTAAACGCCCTGTCGGCCGATCTGTATCGTTACGCTCTCTGGTTATGCCGCAATCAGACTCGCGCGGAAGAGCTGGTTCAGGAGACCTTCCTTCGTGCCTGGCGATCTTTGGATACGCTGCGGGATGAAAAGGCAGCCAAAGGTTGGCTGATTACGATTCTCAGAAGGGAGCATGCTCGCGGCTATGAGCGCTATGTGCCGGACATGGATCCTGAGGTTGATCCAGATGACCTGGCTGGCAACAGTGAAGGCGCCACGCCTGAGACGTTGGCATTACGCCGGGCGATCGCCATGCTTTCTGAGGACTACCGTGAACCTTTATTGTTGCAGGTGCTCGGCGGCTACAGTTGCGACGAGATTGGCGGGCTTCTTAAGCTCTCGAGAGGTGCGGTCATGACTCGTTTGTTCCGTGCCCGTCAGAAGTTACGTCTTATCCTTGAGGGAGACGAGAACACTAAGGTTAATGGTCAATTACAGTTATGAATTGCTTGGAATTTCGTCGTCATTGTCTCGCTGAGCCTGGAAGTCAGGACAGCGAATTCTTGCGTCACAAGCGCGAGTGTCCGCGTTGCGCCGACTATGCTGCGGGTGTTGGTCAGGTTGACAGGAAGCTGGCCGAGGCATTGCACGTTGACGTGCCGGCCAATTTGGCCTCACGTATCATTTTGCGACAGTCCATTCATAGAGACCAGGCTAAGAGGAAACAAAGGACGCGCATGTATGCCCTGGCGGCTAGCGTATTGTTAACCGTCGGTCTAGCTGGCGGCGCGTTTGTCATGACGCGGCCACCTCCGCTCGATCGTGCCGTGATCGCCCGCATCAACGCGGTACCGGAGGCCCTTGTGGCGGGAGAGGCAGTATCAAACCAAAAGCTAGTACGTGTGCTCGACACGCTGGGCGCGGAACTCAAGGGCAATCTCGGTCGGGTCAGTTACGCCAGTATCTATTACGTCCGCGAGCATCAGTGCGGTCAGTTGGTTATCGCCGGTGCAAAGGGCCCAGTAACCGTCTTATTGATGCCCGGGATATACGTAACACACCAGAGACCTATACAAAACGCAAGATTCACCGGTGTCATCGTGCCCACCGCCAACGGCAGCATGGCGATTGTGGGTGAGCAAGAAGAAGATCTTTACAAGATTGAACAGCAGCTCCGTTCGAATTTGACCTGGCGTCTCTAAGCTAGCGGAATCTGCTGCGTCTATTATTTCCTTCGCTTTTCCGTCTGTCTGGCAGACTCGTCGCAGAGGTGAGCCATCACG
>JBHIDJ010000266.1:0-3418 GCA_046760105.1 Acidiferrobacterales bacterium
TGGAAGACATACGCCTCATGAGGTACCGGAATATGCACAAGACCATCTATTGCTCTTATACTACGTAAGGCCGTTAACAGGCAGAACTTCTTCTGGTGCGATGCCTCCTCAGCTTGCCAAGATCACGCGTCCCAGCCTGTCCGGTATCTTACCGAGAAAGAGGCTATTTTCTCGGCTAGATCGCGGGCGCGCATCTTCCGTTATTTGGGTGACGGGGCCGCCCGGGTCGGGGAAGACCACCCTGGTTGGCAGTTATTTGGATAGCCGCAAGCTACGGCATATCTGGTACCAATTAGATCCGGGCGACGCAGATATCGCCACATTCTTCTATTACATGGGCCTTGCAGCGGCTGAGCACGAGACGAAAACGCATGAACGCTTGCCGCTACTAACGCCGGAATATCGCGGAGACATTGCCGCTTTCACGCGACGCTATTTTCGGAATCTCTATCTCCGCCTCAAACCTCCATTTGTGCTGGTGCTGGACAACTATCACGCCGTTCCATCTCAATCGGACTTGCACGATGTGATGGCGGTCGCCCTCGATGAGGTGCCTCCCAAGGGATATGTCATCCTTATCAGCCGGCGCGAACCTCCACCATCAATGGCACGATTGCGCGCCAGTTCTGCATTAGAAATGATCGGCTGGAACGAATTACAACTTACTCTTGAGGAGATTAAGGGGATTCTAAAACTCCGGAACCTAAAACTACCGCAGGAACGGTTGGACCAGCTGTACGAAAGAACACAGGGCTGGGCCGCCGGACTTATCCTCATGATGGAGCAAGCACGAAGAGAGGGTTTGATCCTGGAACCTCCGGAAAAATTCGACCCACAGCTTATCTTCGACTACTTGGCGGGCGAGATATTTCAGAAGCTAGATAAAAAGGTCCAGGATTTTGTGCTTAAGACCGCCTTCCTTCCCCAAATGACCGCACAGATGGCGGCAGATCTCACGGGGGAACATAAGGCAGAGACCCTACTCGCCGATGGCTATCGTGACAACTACTTTGTCAATCTGAAACAAGCCCGCCCCGATCCTGTATACGAGTATCACCCGCTGATCAGAGAGTTTCTGATCACGCAGGCAAGGACCGCCTTGACCGAAACTGAGCATACCGAAGTGCAACGCAGGGCGGCGGCCTTGCTAGAGGCCGCTGGGCAGGTGGAAGATGCCGTAGCGCTCTTGAGCGACGTCGGCGATTGGGAAGATTTTGTCGAAGTCATCCTTAAACACGCTGCTAGCATGCTCGATCAAGGAAGAGGGGAGACGCTGGCAAGGTGGGTGGAAGACCTCCCGAGGGACGTGTTGCACCAACACCCCTGGCTGCTGTATTGGTTGGCGGCTAGCCGTCTTCCTTTTGCCCCCCGCGAAAGCCGTCTTCTATTCGAACAAACTTTCGATTTGTTCAAGCGTCAAGAGCAAACGGACCCGAAAGGACTTCTTCTTACGTGCTCCGGGGCCATGGATGCCATCCTGCATGAGTGGGATGATCTTTCCCTGCTTGACCGCTGGATAGCAGCGCTCGATGATTTGTTAAAGACCTATCCCGAATTCCCGTCCGTAACGGTAGAAGCAAGGGTCACCTGCAGCATGTTCATGTCGTTGATGCTCAGGCAGCCGCATCACCCGGATATCGAGTACTGGGTAGAACGGGCTTTCACAGTTTCCCAGTCCACACCCGACCCGAGTCTGCGGATTTCTGTCGAGCTATTTGTAGCAATCAGTTTCATGTGGGCAGGGGGATTTACGAAAGCACAGGGTGTAATCGACTCGATGCGGAAAATGGCCGAGTCGCCGGATGTTTCTCCACTTACACTGACTACGCTTGCCATTGCGGAGTCGATGTACTACATGCTGACGGCGATGCACGGACCCTGTCTGGATGCCGTCAATGGTGGATTGGATGTTGCGCAAGCGACCGGCGTCCATATCTGGAATTATCAGCTATTGGCCAATGGTGTAGCCGGTTCGCTCGGGGCCGGCGACCTGAGTACTGCCGAGAAGCTATTGAAGCAAATGGAAGAGCGTCCCGAGAATGCCCGTCGGCTTGACCTGTGGTTCTATCATTACTTATCGGCGTGGGAGGCCATACTCCGACAAGACACGCTACGTGCCTATCAGCAGCAAAAGACGGCGCTGAAACTCGCGGTTGAAGTTGGTTGCCCATACTTTGAAGTCCTAAGCCGCTTGGCATGGGCGCAGGTGTCGTTCGAGGTAGGAGACGAACGCAAAGGAGCTGCACAGCTTCGGCAGGTACACAGTGCTGCCCGCGAAATAAAAAATCGGCTATTGGAGTTCATGGGTCTTGTGGCATATGCACAAGTAGCACTGGAACATGGCAGAGAGCGATCGGGCCTCAACTCCTTGCGCTACGCGCTGGCATTGGGTCGGGAATACAACTACACGCACTTCCTTTGGTGGCGGCCGTCTGTCATGGCTCGGCTTTGCATCTATGCTTTGGAAGCTGGTATTGAGGTGGAGTATGTAAGAGACCTGATCAGAAAACGCAACCTGGTGCCAGAAACATCACCCGCCACCGTGAAAGACTGGCCCTGGAGTTTCAATATCTTCACACTGGGGCAGTTTAGATTGCTGCACGAAGACAAACCGCTTACCTTTTCTGGTAGGGCGCAGCGCCGACCTATGGAACTACTAAAGGCGCTGATCGCATTCGGTGGGCGAGAAGTCAGCGAGGAGCACCTGACCGAAGCGTTGTGGCCTCGGATTGACGGCGACTCCGCGCACCGATCATTCACTACGACGTTACATCGGCTGCGCAAACTTCTCGGAGAAGACAAAGCAATCATACTACGGGAAGGTCGACTCACCCTGGATGCCCGCTATTGTTGGGTCGACACGTGGGCGCTTGAGCAGGTGCTTACGGAAATAGATAACCTTTTTGGTGGGTCTGGCACAGATATTACGCCAGAAGAAGTCACCGACCTAGCTGACAAGGCACTGACGTTGTACGAGGGACCCTTCATGGACAGGGAGACCGATCAATCCTGGTACCTGTCACTTCGCGAACGTCTGCGCAACAAGTTCCTACGGGCCGTCGCCGAGCTGGCTCGTTATTGGGAAGAGACCGGGCAGCGGGAAAGAGCGGTTGAGTATTATCAGAAGGGCCTAGAAGCAGACAATGTAGCAGAGGGTCTTTACCGCCATCTGATGATTTGCTACCAGCAGTTGGGTCGTCAGGCCGAAGCTATCGAAACGTATAATCGCTGTCGAAAGACTTTGTCAGCGGTCTTGAAAGTGGAGCCTGCACCTGAGACGAAGGCGATCTACGAGAGACTTCTCCACCAAGAATAATCTTCAAACAGTGGGTTGGTGCGCACATGACAGCCTGATGTTTACTGGTCACTGCGCGGCTTTACCCGAATCGGAGATACTTCCCATAGTTCACATCTCTTC
>JBHIDJ010000267.1:0-3404 GCA_046760105.1 Acidiferrobacterales bacterium
TCTGACTCGCTCAAGGTGCCGTTCTACAAGACGTTTTCGCGGGTCACGTTCCCCGTCTGCTTACCGGCCATCCTCGACATTGGCATCTACCTCTTCGTCAACGCAATGACGACCGTCTCCGCAGTGGTCTTCCTCTGGGGGCCCACCACGCACCTCGCCTCGGTCGCCGTACTCAACATGGATGATCAAGGCGACATCGCCCCCGCGGCCGCGATGGCGATGATGATCGTCTATACGTCGGCTGGCGTGCGCATTCTCCACGCCCTCGTGACCCGGGGGCTACAACGCCGCACGCAGGCCTGGCGCCAGCGCGGGGCGATCGCCGAGACTGTCGGGCAATCTGCTGTCGCATGATTCGCCGGTAGCGTGGCGACCGCCGCCCGACGCACGCTTCATGAAGCGCGCGCGAAAGCCGTCCGGTCCTGGGGAAAACCTCCATGGAGATAACGATCGCCACCTTGGCCCTCGCCTCGGCCGTCCTGCACCCGATCTGGAACGCACTCGCCAAAGGCGATGAGCATCCACAATGGGTGTTCTTTTCGCTGCTGATACTCACCTCGCTGTGTGCCGCCAGCCACGCCCTGCTTGTTGGCGTTGACCTGGCGTCTATTGTCCTGGTCTGGCCAATGGCCCTGATTTCGGCGGGCGGTTTGCTGCTTTATGGGGTCGGCCTCGTACTGACGCTGCGGCGCGGTGATCTTTCAGTGTACTATCCGGTTATCCGCTCCTCTCCCCTGTTCATCGTCTGTGTCGGCTTCTTTGTTCTTGGTGAACGTTATTCGGGAACACTGCTGTTGGGCATCGCTCTGGTTTTAGTTGGCGCCTTTTACCTCCAGTACCGACGTGGTGCGCGCCTGCTTGAGGACCCACTCACGCTGAGCCTCGCGGCGCTAGCGATGATAGGGACCGGGATTTACTCGATTGCGGATGCGCGCGGGGTGCAGTGGGTCGAGCCGATGGTAATGTTCTTTTGGTCTACTTTTCTGGGCTTGCCGCTGTTTGCCGTATTCCTCTGGTTGCTTCATCGCAGGCGTGGCGAGCACGCCACCAAGGTGCTTCTCGGTAGCTGGAAGGGACAACCCTGGCGTCATCTTGCGGCTGGGCTCATAGCCTACGTCTCTTATCTTCTAATTCTGACTGCTTATCAGCTAGGCGGTAATGTCGCTGCCGTAACGTCGGTACGACAAGCCTCGATCCCGATTTCGGTTTTGCTTGGCGGCCTTTATCTGCTCGAAGCGAATATGGTCTTGCGCCTATTTTGGTCTTTGGTGCTCGCGGGGGGCATCGTCGTTATTATTATGGCGCGTTGAACCATGAGAACTGTTTCTTACACACAGGATATCAAACTCGAGCCTTACTGGTGGGAGGCGATCCCGCGGCAAGCGCTCCCTGAGGTGTCATTGCCCAAGCAGACGGACGTCGCGATTGTTGGTGGCGGGTACGCCGGTCTGAGTGCCGCCCTTACGCTCGTGCGAGCCGGTCGAAGCGTTATTGTGCTCGAAGCCGGCGCGATCAATACCGGAGCGAGTACGCGCAACGGAGGTCAAGCGAACGGCCAGATAAAGATATCCTTCAGTAAATTGATCGGCAGGGTAGGACTCGCCCGGGCAATGCGCATCTACACTGAAGGCCGAAATGCGCTCGATCACCTCGTGGCTCTAATCGAAGCCGAAGGGATCAACTGCGAGTTCGCCCCTGTTGGACGGTTCCTGGCGGCGCGCACGAAACGCGATTACGCTGAGCTTGAACGGGAAGCGCATTTAATACACAAGCACCTCGGTATCGAATCGGAGCTCGTGTCAAGGAGCAAACAACATCGCGAGATCGGTAGCGACCTCTATCACGGCGGTCTTGTAAGACGCGATATGGCAGGACTCCATCCGGCTTTGTTTCACAAAGGCCTACTCGATACTGTGGTGGTTGCCGGCGCATTGGTGGCGGAGGAGATACCTGTTACCGGAATTCAGTCCGAGACTGGCTATTACATCGTCAGTACCAAGCACGGAATCCTGAGGACACGCGATGTAATTGTGGCCACCAATGGCTATACAGGCAGGTTAACACCGGCGCTGCGACGGCGAATTATTCCTATTCGCAGCCAAATGATAGCGACTGAACCGCTTGCACCGGGCATGATGGATCAGCTGATTCCAAAGCGACGCATGGTTGTGGATACTTGCCGCATGCACCACTACTATCGTCCATCGCCAGATGGAACACGTTTGCTGTTCGGCGGACGCGCCGGTGCACACGAGACCGACCCCCGACGCAGCGGTGCACACCTGTATCACAATATGATAAAGATTTTTCCGCAGCTTCAGGGTATCCGGATTACGCATACCTGGTCTGGGTTGACCGGGTGGACCTTTGATTATCTACCCCATCTCGGCGTCTACGATGGGATTTACTACGTCCTTGGATTCTGCGGCAGTGGAGTTCCTTTTGCGCCCTATCTAGGGCACAAGTTGGCACTGCGACTTCTCGGTAGTCCCGAGGCGAGAACAGCCTTTGCGGATCAGCCGTTACAAACACGCCCGCTGTACTACGGCAGGCCGTGGTTTCTACCACCGGTTCTTGTGTATTACCGACTGCTGGATTGGGCCGGCATATAAAGCACGGAGCGAAGCAGAAATAATAAGACACACAGCTACGGTCTGTTCAGCTAAGCTGATCACAATGGAGAACTGCCCAAAAGAATTCATCGAATTTACCAACCGGCTGGCCGACGCTGCCGGCGAGATCCATCGGCGCTATTTCCGTAAGCCAGTGACGGTGGAAACGAAGACCGATGGGAGTCCAGTTACGCCGGTGGACAAGGAGACCGAGCGTCTCTTGAGGGAACTCATCGAGCAAACCTATCCTGATCACGGTATTGCCGGCGAAGAGTACCCCTCAGTGCGTGACGAGGCTGAATTTGTATGGGTACTCGACCCGGTCGACGGCACGAAGTCCTTTCTAGCCGGCATCCCCCTGTTCGGGATCCTTGTTGCATTGGCGCATCGCGGACGCTTTATACTCGGAGTGGTTGACCAACCGATTCTCGGTGATCGGTGGGTCGGTGCCGACGGCCACGGCACGACGTTCAACGGCATACCAGTACGCACTCGTCAATGCTCGGCACTCACGGAGGCCGTCCTGTGCGTGGCTGGTCCTGACGACTACGCCAAGACCTATGACGACCAGATTGCAAAGGTTCGGCGAGCGGCGAAGTGGGTGCGCTATGGCGCCGAGTGCTACTCTTACGGTTTGATAGCGTCGGGGTTCATCGATCTGATCGTCGACGCCGAGCTCGACAACCACGATTTTGGCCCGCTCGAACCGATCGTGCGCAACGCGGGTGGTATTGCCACAGACTGGCACGGCGACCCGCTGACTATGGCCTCAGACGGCAAAATCATCGCCGC
>JBHIDJ010000268.1:0-3401 GCA_046760105.1 Acidiferrobacterales bacterium
GTCGCGTGGGTCGAGTTACCCCACCGCTGCCAGGTTAAGCACCCGCCGGCAATAGTCGCGCGTCCATTGGGGCACTTTTTCCCTCGACAGATAATCCGAAAATGCTTCTGCCTAGAGCTCCGGTCGCATATCCCGCTCGAAGCGGAAACAATACGCCAGCCGGAATACATCGAATTCGCTTACGCCCAGGACATTTGCCGTCTCTGCTACATGCCGCACATCGAGGGCCACATAAGCATCGAAGCGCCTAACCGGTGGTTGCATGATGCCAACCTATTCCGCGATATCGAGCAACTCCACCTCGAAGATGAGTGTGGCGTTGGGAGGAATGACGCCGCCGGCGCCTCTCTCACCGTAACCAAGGTGCGGCGGGATAGTAAGCCGGCGCTTCCCGCCCACCTTCATACCGACAACACCCTCATCCCACCCGGCAATCACCATTTTCTTACCGAGCGAAAAATCGAAGGGGGTGCCACGGTCGAGGCTTGAGTCAAACTTTGTCCCGTTTTCTAACCAGCCCGTGTAGTGGACCGACACCGTCTGCCCTCCTCCTGTCGCGGTTGCTCCATCTCCCACTACTAAATCTTCGTACTTTAAACCGGAGTCGGTGATCATCGCGGGCATAGGGCTCTCTCCATTGAATTCGTGAACAATAACCCATCATGGCGTGTTACCGTTTCAGAAGCAAATACACACGGAATTCGACACAAAATACCTCCCCGCACCCGCTGGACTATGGCCGCCTGCGAACCGTGTGTACAATCGGGAGAGTCACCCCTTTGACCTCGAGCACTGACTCACAAGGCGATATGACGGATTCCGCCGCCCAAGCACAACCCGCACCAGTAACCGAGGCTGACAAGCAGTCCCTGGTCTCGGCGTTACGTGGATTTCTGCCTGCTGAGTCGGTTCTGCACGAAGAGGAGGATCTGCGCCCCTACGAGTGTGATGGCCTGTCTGCCTACCGCCAGATTCCCCTCATCGCCGTGCTCCCTGAGACGGTAGAGCAGGTGCAGGGGGTTATGCGGCTGTGCAGTGAACGCAAGGTACCCGTCGTGGCACGGGGTGCCGGCACCGGGCTTTCGGGTGGTGCCCTGCCTCTTTCGCAGGGGATACTGCTCAGCCTGGCGAAGTTCAACCGTATTCTCGAGATCGATCCCGTTAACCGCATCGCACGCGTGCAGCCCGGCGTGCGAAACCTTGCGATCACCCAGGCCGCCACGCCACATGCGCTTTACTACGCGCCCGATCCGTCCTCACAGATCGCCTGCAGCATCGGCGGCAATGTCGCTGAAAACTCGGGTGGCGTGCATTGTCTTAAATACGGCCTCACCGTGCATAACATCCTCAAGCTCGAGGTCGTCACCATCGACGGTGAGCGCATCACGATAGGCGCCGATGCGCTCGACAGCCCCGGCTACGACCTGCTGGCTCTTATGACCGGCTCCGAGGGGATGCTCGGCGTGATCGTCGAGGTGACCGTGAAGCTCTTGCCCAATCCCGAAAAGGCACAGGTCGTGCTCGCCGCGTTTAACGATGTGGAGAAGGCGGGGAATGCCGTTGCCGGCATCATCGGTGCTGGCATCATTCCGGCGGGGCTTGAGATGATGGATAACCCTGCAATCCGCGCCGCCGAGGACTTTGTCCACGCCGACTACCCGACCGATGCCGAGGCGATCCTTCTTTGTGAACTGGACGGCACCGCCGAAGAAGTAGCGGACCAGATTCGACAGGTCGAGAAGCTGCTTCAGGAGTGCGGTGCGACAGAGATCCGCGTAGCCCGGGATGAACAAGAGCGTGCGATCTTCTGGTCCGGCCGTAAGGCGGCATTTCCCGCGGTCGGGCGTATCAGCCCGGACTATTACTGCATAGACGGAACCATCCCGCGCCGGCGGCTGGGCGAAGTGCTCAAAAAGATGAACGCATTTTCCAAGGAATGCGGGTTGCCGGTGGCCAATGTGTTTCACGCTGGTGACGGCAATCTGCATCCCCTGATTCTCTACGACGCCAACAATCCGGGGGAACTTGAACGCACGGAAGAGTTGGGCGGCAAGATCTTGGAGTTATGTGTAGAGGTAGGGGGAACGATTACGGGGGAACACGGTGTAGGCGTCGAGAAAATAAACCAGATGTGTGTTCAGTTCGATGAAGCGGAACTGACACAGTTTCACGCGGTAAAAGGTGCGTTTGATCCTAATGGCCTACTTAATCCAGGCAAGGCTGTGCCCACCCTACATCGCTGCGCCGAGTTTGGCGCCATGCACGTGCACAAGGGCAAGCTCCCGCATCCGGATCTGCCGCGCTTCTAAACGCGTCATAATATTAGGTAACGCCGCAGCCGACTTGTAGCTTGTATCTTCAAGCTTGACTCAAGATCTCACAAAAGACATCCAGGATAGCGTACGCGACGCCGCTACGACCGGCACGCCGCTGCGGATTCAGGGTGGTGACACCAAAGCGTTCTATGGCAGGACGGGGGCGGGCATACCCTTGGAGGTGGGGGCACACCGCGGCATTGTCAGCTATGAACCCACCGAGCTTGTGCTCACGGCGCGGGCCGGGACAACCCTGACCGAAGTTGAGACGACGCTCAGCGAGCACGGACAGATGCTCGCCTTCGAACCGCCTCACTTCGGCGAAGCGGCGACGCTCGGGGGCGCCATCGCCAGCGGGTTGTCGGGACCGAGCCGCCCTTACATGGGTGCGGTACGAGACTTTGTGCTTGGTGTGGTGTGCGTGAATGGCCACGGCGAACGGCTGTCGTTCGGTGGCCAAGTGATGAAAAACGTGGCCGGCTACGATGTATCGCGCCTCATGGCTGGTGCCATGGGTACCTTGGGGGTGTTGCTTGAGGTCTCTCTGAAAATCTTGCCACGACCTGCTGAAGAGTTGACGCTGGCCCTGTCGATGAGCGCGGACGAGGCGATATCCACAATCAATACCTGGGCGCAACAGCCGCTGCCCATCTCCGGCGCCTGTCATGATAGTGAGTTGCTGCGCGTTCGGCTTTCAGGCTCCGAGAACGGCGTGCGTTCCGCTCGCAAGAAGATTGGCGGTGACGAGATCGCAGACGGTCACGTGTTCTGGACTGAGCTCCGCGAGCAACGCTTGGGCTTCTTTACTGACGATTCCCCGCTGTGGCGGCTGTCGGTACCGGCCGCCACACCGATGTCCAACCTCAATGGGCAATGGTTACTCGACTGGGGCGGTGCACAGCGTTGGTTCGTCAGCGATCTACCGGCTGAAACGATTCGCCAGGGAGCAGCAGCGGTGGGTGGTCACGCGGTCTCGTTTCGTGGCGGCGATCGCAGTGGCGAGGTATTTCATCCGCTTGCGCCACCGGTGGCACGTTTGCACCGCCAACTTAAAGCGGCCTTCGACCCCAAAGGCATTTTCAATCC
>JBHIDJ010000269.1:0-3387 GCA_046760105.1 Acidiferrobacterales bacterium
GGTGATCCCGAAGAAGACAAGCAACGGCCGCAAAACGTTGTCGATGGTCAGTTCTCTATGCCTTTCGTCGCTGCCGTGGCGTTGCGCGAAGGAGGTATGAAATGGGACCATTATGCCCGTCACCTCGGCGATGCTGACGCCTTAGACCTTTGCAGGCGTGTTAAGACGGTAGTGGATTCGCAGGCCGAGGCCGAGTTTCCTGCTCAGATGAGCGCTGTTGCGCGCGTGCACACCTCTCGCGGCTCGTTTGTGAAGTTCGTGAAAGCGCCCAAGGGCGAGCCCGAGAATTTCGTTAGTTTGTCGGAACTGCGTGCAAAATTTAATGGGCTGGTTGCGCCCTATTTGTCGGGAGACAGGCGCAATGCATTAGCCGACACGTTGTTGTCGCTGGAGCAGGCCGGTGATATCGGCTCGGTGTTGCGCCTGACGCGCCCCGACAACGCAGTGCCGCGTAAGGTCGCCGTGGCTGTGGATTGAGGGCAATGTCGATGGTCGTCGAGCGCAAGGAGGTAGGACCGAACCGCTATCGGGAATCCTACGGCCGCTATTTCGAGGATTTCAAAGTCGGCGACATCTACGAACACCGCCCGGGTCGGACCATCAGCGAAGCGGATAACACCTGGTTCACCCTACTCACCATGAATACAAACCCGCTTCACTTTGATGCCGCCTATGCCGCAAAGAGCGAATTCGGCAGGCCTTTGATCAACAGTGCGCTGACACTGGCGATGGTCGCGGGCATGAGTGTTAGCGATCTCAGTCAAAAGGCGATCGCCAATCTCGGCTGGGACAAGATTCGTCTGACGGCGCCAGTATATGCGGGCGATACCATTTACGCGGAATCGGAAGTGTTAACAACACGCGAATCCGAATCGCGACCCAATCAGGGTATTGTCACCGTAAAAACCACCGGCAAAAAGGCTGACGGCAACGTTTTCATGACGTACGAACGTACGTTTCTGGTGCCCAAGCGTGGTCATGCGATTGACGATATTGTAGATTACTAAAACGAGGTACAAGGCCCAAGGTTCAAGATGCAAGGTGCAAGTTACCACATGAGGCCAGAGGCTTTAGGCTGGAGGCCTTAGGTAGAAGCAAAGAACTCCTAATCTCCAGTCTCCGGTCTCCAGACTCCAGTCTTATTTCAAGATGGCAACAAACCCCCGCGATAGTAGTGAACAAGAATCTTTGATTCTCGACAGCATCGATCGATTCCTCGAGCGTGACGTAAAACCGTACGCGCGCGAACTCGAAGCGAACGATATCTATCCCGCCGACATTGTAGAAAAAATGAAGACGCTGGGCCTGTTTGGCGCGATTATCGCACCCGACTACGGTGGGCTCGGTTTACCGGCGACCACGTACGCGAAGATTGTGGAGCGCATCTCGGCCGTGTGGATGTCGGTCACGGGCGTTTTCAATTCCCACCTTATCATGGCCGCGGCCGTGCAGCGTTTCGGTACCGACGAACAGAAACAACGGTACCTGCCACGCTTCGCCAGTGGTGAGCTACGCGGTGGCATCGCGCTGACAGAGCCCGACTGTGGCAGTGATCTGCAGGCGATTCGAACGCAGGCGAAGCGAGACGGCGATTGCTATATCGTCAATGGCGCTAAAACCTGGATCACCAACAGCATCGAGGGCCAGATTCTCGCTGTCTTGGTAAAGACGGATCCCAACACCGATCCCCCGCACAAGGGCATGAGTCTGTTTCTTATCGAGAAGGGAGAGGGCTTTAGGGTCAGTCGCAAGCTCGAGAAACTTGGCTACCGTGGTATTGACACGGGAGAGCTACTGTTTGAGGACTGTCGTGTGCCCCAGCAAAACCTCATCGGTGGCGAAGAGGGAAGGGGACTTCAGCAGATCCTGAGCGGACTCGAGCTCGGGCGCATCAATGTGGCGGCGCGTGGTGTCGGTATCGCACGCGCTTGTCTGGAGGAGTCGGCGGTCTATTCACAAGTACGCAAGACGTTTGGCAAGCCGATTTGTGAGCACCAAGCGATACAGATCCAGCTCGCCGAGATGGCTACACGGGTGGAGGCGGCGCGCCTTTTGGTGGAGTCTGCAGCACGGGCGTACGACACCGGCCAGCGTTGCGACATGGAGGCCGGTATGGCGAAGCTTTTTGCTACTGAGGCCGCTGTTAGCAACAGCATCGATGCGATGCGCATTCACGGCGCCTACGGCTATTCCAAGGAATTCAACATCGAGCGCTATTATCGGGACGCGCCGCTGCTCGCGATTGGCGAAGGTACAAACGAACTGCAGCGCATCATCATCGCCCGTCAGTTGATCAAAAGAAATCCCGTTTGAGGTTTGTAATATGTTGCCATTACACGGCGTGCGCGTACTTGCGGTCGAACAATATGGCGCCGGTCCGTTTGGTACGATGTTTCTCGCTGATCAAGGTGCCGAGGTCATCAAGATTGAAAATCCTAACGACGACGGCGACATGTCGCGCAACGTTGGACCGTATTTTTTCGCTCCCGGAGACAGTGAGTTTTTTCACAGTTTCAATCGAAACAAAAAGAGCCTCACACTCGACCTCAGCCGAGAACAAGGTCAAGCTGTATTGCATGACCTGGTCAAGACCGCCGATGCGGTCGCATCTAATTTGCGTGGTGACGTGCCGGAGAAGCTTGGACTCGTCTACGACCAGCTCAAAGCCTATAACGCGAAGCTCGTGTGCGCGCATCTGAGCGCCTACGGGCGTACGGGGCCGCGCGCCCACTGGCCAGGCTTCGACTACTTGATGCAGGCTGAGGCTGGCTATTTTTCAGTCACCGGTGATCCCGACGGACCGCCTGCCCGGTTCGGACTCTCTATCGTCGACCTGATGTCGGGGTTGGGCTTGGCTTACGCGTTGCTGGCGGGACTGATTTCTGCACGCACCACGGGCGTGGGGCGTGATCTCGATGTCAGTCTATTTGATATGGCGCTGCATAATATAAGCTACCTCGCCACTTGGTATCTCAACGAAGGCTTTGCGCAGGACCGTCTCCCGCGATCGGCGCACCCATCACTCACGCCTTGTCAGTTGTACAAGACTGGCGACGGCTGGATCTATCTCATGTGTAACAAGGAAAAATTCTGGCCGAATCTGTGCAAAGCGATAGACAAGCAGGAATGGATTGAAGACCCCCGTTTCCGCCGTTTCAAGGATCGCCTGGAACACCGTGAGCTTGTCACCGAACTGCTCGACAAGGAGCTCAAAAAACGCACCACGACTGAATGGCTCGAGGTTTTCGCAGGCTCCGTACCGGCGGCGCCCATCAACAACATTGCGCAAGCGCTAGAGAACCCATTCGTCACCAAGCACGGCCGGTTGCAGACCCTCAATCACTCTACGAAAGGGAAGTACCGGATGGTCGCACCACCGGTGCGCTG
>JBHIDJ010000270.1:0-3386 GCA_046760105.1 Acidiferrobacterales bacterium
GTTTTGCGAATGCCCCTACATGGCGAAGAAACCGAACTGTTCGACCTGTTGTTGGACTCGGACCCTTCCGGTCTCGCATCGGGCACTTTCCTCGTTTACCTCTGCTCGCGACGAAACTGCGGTCGGGCCTCAAGCGGGTCGAGCACCTGCATCGGGTCTAGCAGCTCGATGAGCTCGTCGAAGTTTGAAACCGCACGCTGGGTTACAAACGCCGTCCCCTTCGCGGCTCGCTGGTACGCGAAGTCAAACAGCCGCCGCATCTTCTCCGGGTCAAATTCCTCGGCGTCCCAGTCGACGTCAAATTCGGGCGGAATGTATGCGATGTGAAAATCGGCGCCGTGGGTCATCGCCTGCACCCAGAGCCGGTAGAGGCTGCTGACGGTGTTCTTGCGCATCAGGTTCTCCACGCTTGCCGCAGCGATAGACAGCGACCGCGGCTTCACTGGCTCGTTGGTCGCCTCCGCATAAAGCGTCCCGTTGTGCACCACGAAAAGCTCTGGGTGTACCTCCTTGTCGAAATCCAGTCCGACTTTGGCGACGGCCCGGGCGAGTTCGTCAAGGTAGTCGTAAAAGAAGATCGCCTCGCGCACGCCACCATCCACATGCATCTGCCAGTAACGTTCTCCGTCGATCTCCACCGGGATGTAGACCGGCGGGAACAGAACAGGAATCGATGCCGACGCCAGAATCACGTCGCGGTAGCGCTGCAGCTTGTCCGGACGATCGCTGGCAGCGATCGCGCCCATGTCCCATACGGTAAAGGCATTCGCATCGAGGTTGACGGTACCGACAAAGAGCCGCCGGCCTGCGGCGTGCGCGCGTGCGACTTGGGCAAGGGTTTCTTCAGTCAATTGATCGGCGATGAGTTGGCGAAGCGGCGCCGTGTCGGCAAAGGCGTCACTAAACATCCCTTTCAGCCGACTGCGTTTATGGTAGATGTCGTTGGTGCTGGTCTCGGTGTAGAGGCGCAACCCGTCGTCGTAGTCGGATCCGAGGAAAGCGAATGTCGCCATCATCGCGCCGGTAGAGATGCCGGTCACGACATCAAACTGCGGACGCGATCCGTATTCGGTCCACCCGATCAGCGTGCCTGCCCCGAAAGCGCCGCGCGATCCACCCCCGGACAGCGCTAGTGTCCGGTAAGGAACCCGTGATTTCGGATTGTCGCGACGAGCGATCGCAACCCGGGCGCGTACGCCCTCGACAAGGTCCTGGTGGAAGCTACGAGCGAGCGTTGGCTCCCAGCTCTCGACGGGAACGGCGCCCCAGGGCAGGTGATAGGGTACATCCTCGGGTGGTGGATCCAGCCGTTTGGCGGCGCAGCTAACCAACGCAGCGAGCGTGACAGTCAGCAAACACCCGATGCCGATGCGGCCGAGGACGCGTGACGCATGCCCGATGGACCGAAGCGTCGGAATCTCTGTAGTCTTGGGTTTCATTTTTTGTCTGCCATATTCGGCTATCCGCCAACCCACCTTTTGGTTCACCAGCACTCCCAAGGCGTTCTAAAGTCCTCGGCGGGCTTGTCTGTTGATTGATTTTCTGATGTAGACATTGTTAGCCTTTTTTTGTTGTTAGCAGCAAACGCAACCGCCGAACAACATCCGGCCGGTCTCGCCACGCGCGCGTGACGCCGTGCGCGCCGTCGCTACTCGGGTGTTAGTTCTTAAGTTTTTCTCTAACCCCATCCCGCATCCTCCTTGTTCCGGTTCTGAATTTGGGAATGCGGACTTTGGGTTTATGAAATTTAAGGTATGAAACCATAACTTGTCCGGACGTTCTAGTCTGGCAAGTGGGGATATTTTGTGGCGCTGCGGGTTGCGGTGGGGTGACGCAGCCCCGGTCTCCCTTACTCCTGCGTCAACAACCGCCGCCCACCCACCTTAATCCCGATCGCTCCCAACGGCGCCGTCACCACGATGCTCAGCACCGCGATGGCTAGGAGCACCGCCGGTTCTATCTTCGCTTCGGTCGATAGTCCCTGCGATCTAGGCAGGCATCATACATGGCTCGATCGATACGTATCCAATCGGTCCTTGCGATACCCCGTTTGTTTTTCGAAGCCGGGCTCACTGGAAAGGCACATACGATTTTGATCCACCGGTTTTGCTCGCGCGCGATCACGCGGATTTCGTCAGCGACTTCCGACAGGTCCTGGTCTTGGCTGAAGATTAAGGCAACGTCATATTCCTGCCGGTGTGCCAGTCGGATGATGTCTAAGGCGATGCGTACATCGATCCCCTTTTCGTCGCCGGTGAGAAAGGAGTGTTGGGTCCCATTGGGCAGGGTCACCTGTTTATTGCGGTAGCGTAGGGAGCGTGAGAATACATACACGCCACCCCGGCTCATTGCCAGCAACTTGGCCATCCAGAAGCGATGCCAGAAGGCATTGTCGGTCTGATCTGGCACGCCCGTGTAGAAACGGGCTTGCACTAGTTGCCAGCTTTCTGCCACACAGACAGTCTGGGCCAACGCCTTTACATCGTAATTGGGGTAAAAATAACCAAAGGCCTCGCGGGCGCAGTGGTAGAGGTTTTGGCCGTCTATGAAAGCGACGGCACGCTTATTCGCGGGCTCAGGTATCGCTCATCCTCCCATATACGCGACCCCCAAAATAATAACCCCGCCCGGGCCTTGCGGCATGTCGGACGGGGGGCAAGTTCACATGAGATTATGGGGCAGCATACAGCCGAAATCAAGCCAGGTGATGGCCGTCGTAGGCTATATCGACACCTTTCCAAAGGGCTGGGACCACATCGACACTACCGAGAGTGAGATCCCGCTTAACCTTCGGAAAGTAGCCGCTCGGACTCTTCCATGGGAGCGCAGGAAGTAAAGGGTGATGTGCCCGTTTCCAAGAATTGCAGCATGTCTTCGGTTATTCTGGGATCGAGCGCCTTGAGAAGGACATCTAGGGCTTCTGAGTTGTGCTGGATGCGATTGACCGCAACCCGTTTCGCGCTGCGCGCTTGCGAAGGGTCGCGAGCTCAGAACGACTCATTCCTACCTTGTCGCTGCTTTCATCGAACAACATGGTCTGGCTGATTTGTGTAAGTTGTACTCTTGTATATAAGCCAGGCGGGCTTTGTTAAGTTAAGCGGCGATTAGCGAGAATAGGCGGATGGAATCCAGCTAAAAGGGCCACTGCTTTCCGCCGGAAATCATCAGTCATGCCGCCGGTGGAGTATAGGGATTATAAACACGCTTTTTCTGGAGGCGACGGAGTAATGCTCCCTAGGGAAACTTGACAGTCTGCAGCGCGAGCATCGTACGGTGGTAGAGATTTGGGCAATCCTCATTCCAATCCTGTTAACGGATATCGTTAACCCCGTTCTATTTGCCTTTCTTGTCTATGCCGCGGGCAGCAACCGTCCGCTCATGAATAG
>JBHIDJ010000271.1:0-3331 GCA_046760105.1 Acidiferrobacterales bacterium
GCCTTCGGCCTGCCCGTTTGCCGCTAGCCGCGCCGGCCAGAGCGTGCCGGCATCGCTAGGTTTGATCCCCGCTTGTCATACGCGAACCGCGGGTGACAGAATGGTTTCGATGGTCGCCTGCTATTGGGCGGTAGATTCGACTTTAGAGGAAAATCCATCGATGCTAAAGATCCTGGGAAGAAAAAGCTCTTCGAACGTACAAAAGGTACTGTGGTGTTGCGATGAATTGGGGCTTGCGTTCGAACGCGAAGACATAGGCGGCCAGTTCGGCAAAAACCGTGATCCCGAATACCTCGCCCTTAATCCGAATGGCCTTGTGCCCACCATCGTTGACGGTGACTTTGTCCTCTGGGAGTCCAACAGCATCATCCGCTACCTGGCAACCAAGCAGGGAAGCGGGACGCTATATCCAACCGACTTGCAAACACGCGCAACGGCCGAGCGTTGGATGGACTGGCAGCTAAGTGCCGTCGTGCCTGCTATCAATCCGGTGTTTTTTGGCCTTATTCGCACTCCGCCTGAAAAACGTGATCACGCGGCGATCACGGCTGGACGAGACAAGCTGGCGGGCGTAATGCAGATATTAGACAACACACTCGCACAAACCGAATTTGTCGCTGGTGCCTCTTTCTCAGTCGGCGACATTCCGGTCGGCATCATGACCTACCGCTGGTATACGCTGGATGTCGAGCGCGAAGATATGCCGAACCTAAAGCGTTGGTATGATCAGCTAACGCAACGCCCGGGCTTTCAGAAGCACGTGATGATCGGATTGAGTTAATTTAGTGATTGGTAACTTGTGACTAGTAACTGGTGCGTTCTCCTCTACTGCGATAACCAATTACCAATCACGAGTCACCATTCACGAGCTATATCGCTTCGAAGCCCTGTTCCCGAATAATTTCGAGTGCCTTGAGCGCGTATTCGTAGTTGGGGTCGTACGAGAGTGCCCGCTCAAAAGATTGTACGGCTGCCGAGACCCTTCCTTTCATGAGCAAGATGCGACCCATATTAAAGTGAGGGTATTGGTAGCAGCAGTAGCGCTTTGCCCGCATCGCCTTTTTGAACCAGGGTATTGCCTCATCGGGGTGCCCGAGGTCAATCAGGTAAACACCGATGTCGTTGTAGGGATTGCCATAGTCGGGGTCCAGCTCAATAGCCTGCTTACATTCGGCGATGGCCTCGTTCAGTCGGCCCAGCATGCTCAACGACCAGCCGCGGAACGTATAGCCCTCGGCGGTAGGATACAGGTCTATGGATTTGCTGAAGTGCGCGATTGCCTGATCATACTCGCCGACAAGGTGAAGGGCGTAGCCTTGCCTCCAAAATAGCTGTGCCCTATCTCGTGGCGAAAATTCGTGGATGTCTTCCGCGCGTAGCGGGAGAAACGCACAGGCGCATAGAAAAACAACGATAATCAGAATGTTTTCAGTATAGTTGCGCAAGCGCATTTTTTAGCATCGGTGTAGCTAGCTTGCCGCTATTCTACGCCCATCCCAACAAAAGAGTAATATCACCGCGGCCGCGACCCATCGCTCTAACCGCAGAGCCACCGACCACTACTGTTTGAGCGCCTCTGCAATGGAGTCGCACAGGTAGTCGATGTTCTTAGTTGTAATACCAGCTACGTTGATGCGCCCACCTTTGACCATGTAAATGCTTTTCTCCACACGAAGGAACTTGACCTGTTCATCGGCCAATCCGCTGAACGAAAAAATGCCATTTTGTAGGCTGATGAAGGAGAAATCTTGAGACACATCGCGCTTTTGCAGCCCGTCTACCAACGCAGAACGCATGGATTTAACTCGGTCGCGCATTTGCTTCAGCTCGCCTTCCCACTCAGCCCGTAAAGCCGGATCCTTTAAGATTGTTCTCACTATGTGCCCTCCGTGTGCCGGTGGGTTCGAATAATTTACGCGGATGATTCTTTTGATTTGGCTCAGCGCGGCATCGCCAGCATTGGTGCTCGCACCCACCATCGTAAGCGAACCGGTTCTATCCTGGTATAGCGCAAAGTTCTTCGAAAACGAGTTCGCAATAAGGAACTCCGTAACACCATCAAGAAGATGCTGTACGGCGCGTCGGTCCTCATCGAGACCTGACCCGAAACCTTGATAGGCGAAATCAAGAAACGGGATCCACTTTCGCTCTCGGGCAATTGCCGATATCTCTTTCCATTGCTCGGGGGTGGGGTCGAACCCGGTGGGGTTGTGGCAACAAACGTGCAAAACGACAACATCACCTTCAGCAATCCTTGCCAAGCGGTCCCGCAAGGACTCGAAATCGAGGGCCTTGGTCGTTGCATCATAGTAGGGATACTCCCCCACCGCGAAGCCAGCCGCTTCGAAGATCCCACGATGATTCGGCCACGTGGGGTCACTGATCCAAACCTTGGCATCCGGAAGAAACGCCTTGAGAAAATCGGCGCCAACGCGAAGCGCGCCTGTACCCCCTGGCGTATGGACGGTGTTGGCACGGCCCGAGCCGATGACGGCGTTTCCTTCGCCGAACAGCAACTGTTGAACCAGATGATCGTAGTCTGGTAAACCTGAGATCGGTAAATAGGACTTGGTGTTCGCTCTCTCTAGGATTATGGCTTCAGCGGCCTTGACCGACTTTAAGATCGGCGTCTGCCCTTCATCGTCCTGGTAGACACCTGCACCGAGGTTGATCTTGGCAGGGTTAGAGTCCTTCTCGAAGGCTTCCGTAAGACCCAGTATGGTATCTGCCGGTGCAGGAGAAATGTTTTCAAACATGATCCTTTACTCGTAAATCGCGCGCTAAATTTACACAGCACCATAACATATCATGTCCGCTCAGCCTTCACTTATCCCTTGTAATGTGCAAATTTCCCGTGCCAGAATGCCAGCGCGGCGAGATTCTCCTTATAAATGACCTGACATGACGACTGTGCCTTTTGATGCCAATCGTGCCTTACTCAAGCGTCCCGATATGTTCCAGCGGTTCCGGGTGACGGCTGAGGGCGTGCCGCTGAAGGACACCGATCTATCCTCTTCGACAGAACTGCTCGTATTTGAGCGGCACGGAGAGCGCCGCGCGCTACTGGTGCAGGAGATGGCCTACCATCACGTAGCGCAGGGCGAACTGGCGGGTGAACCGTACATCGTCTCCTTCTGCAACGTCTGTAACACTGGCGTCGGCATGGCACCCGTCGTAAACGGAAACGTGCATCACTTTAGTGCAGGTGGCCTTTATAACGGCCTGGTGCTCCTGATCGACGATGAAACCCGTAGCTACTGGGACCACATCACCGGCAGGGCCGTTTACGGCCCCCTGCAAGGTGCGCAGCTCGAGACTTGGAGTGTCACCG
>JBHIDJ010000272.1:0-3328 GCA_046760105.1 Acidiferrobacterales bacterium
CGCCATATCAGGGACGTCGTAGTTCGGCCCTTTTTCGCGGTCAGCGGGAAAACCGCGATGCTCCCTGTCCGGCGAATTGTTTCTAGCACCGATCGTGGCACGAAGGCGATACCTGTGCCGCATGCGACACAGGCAACAATGGCATGGTAGGAGCTCAACTCCAGGACGCTTTCTGTAACGACGCTGCCGCCGCCGAGCCAGGCCTGGAGTCGACGCCTGTAGGCGCACCCGGAGGGAAAACTGATGATGGTGTCAGTGCGCACATCCTGTGCGCGCCGGATTGTCGGGTGCGACCGGGGCGCGACTAGGACCAGCTCCTCGTGGAAAGCGGGCATAACCTCCAATCCGGCGGTCGCAGCGCAGTCCGCGACGAAGGCCGCTTCCAATTTGCGGCTCAGTACCGCTTCCACCAGCGCATCGGTCGTGCCCGTGGTCAGCTCGACCCGGACCGCTGGATGCTTTTCATGGTAGCGGGACAGCAACGGCGGCAGGCGGCTCGCGGCCGTGCTTTCCAGCGTCCCGACGCGCAATACCCCTCGAGGCGCGTCGCTCAGAACGGCATTTCGCGCCTGCTCCGAGATCTGGAGCATCCGTTCCACGTAGCCGAGGAAGAGTTCTCCCGCGGGAGATAGAAAAAGACGGCGCTTTTCCCGGACGAACAGCTTTGTCCCCAACGAGGCCTCCAGCTGTTGTATCCGGGTTGTCACGTTGGACTGGACGCGGTGGAGCTTCTTTGCCGCCGGACCGATCCCGCCCTCGTCAACAACGGCTTTGAAAATCTGTAGCGCTGCGAAATCCATAGTTCTCTAAGAAAGAATGATGTCTTCACTATTATTCATTTTTCAGCATAGGGCAGTCAAGTTTAAGATACCCTCGCAAGACAACTATTGTGCGAGGTCGCTCATGCGCCATCCCTCAGGACTTCAGCTCGCGATCGCCGGAATGCTGACCCTCGCGGTCGCAATGGGCATCGGGCGCTTCGCCTTCACCCCGATCTTGCCGATGATGCAGGAGGACGACTTGGACCTATCGCTCGCGGCGGCCGGATGGCTGGCCTCCGCGAACTACGTCGGGTATTTTCTCGGCGCGCTGTCCGCCATCTGGATGCGCGTCTCCGCCGCAACTGTCATCCGTTTCGCTCTTGTCGCGATCGCGTTCCTAACAGCCGGCATGGGTGTCATTCACGATCAGTTCGCCTGGTTTGTTCTCCGTGGGCTCGCGGGCATCGCGAGCGCCTGGGTACTCATCTTCGCCTCTGCATGGGTGCTGCAACTTCTCGCAACTCGGGGAAAGGAAAGACTGAGCGGTGTCGTCTTCGGCGGGGTGGGCCTGGGCACTGTGCTGGCGGGCGGCTCTTGCCTCATCTTTCTCCGTTTCTCGTGGTCCTCCGACCAAGCCTGGATCGCGCTGGGAGCGGTCGCACTTCTGCTCACGATGGCGAGTTGGTCGACTTACCGGACGACGATCGACATCAAGGTACGCGGGCCTGATGCCCAGCAAACATCGAGCGAGGCACCGCTGGGTTCCCGCGGGTACGTGCTGGTGGCGTGTTACGGCCTTTTCGGGTTTGGCTACATTATCCCCGCGACCTTCTTACCGGTGATGGCCCAGCGTGCTATCGCTGACCCGGTGCTGTTCGGCTGGGCATGGCCGATATTCGGCTCGGCAGCACTTGTCTCAACGTTGGCAGCAGGCTGGCTGTCCGCGCGCCTACCCCACCGGTTCATCTGGGCTGTCGGTCATGTATTAATGTCAATCGGAGTTGCGGTTCCTGTCGTATGGCCCAGTATTGCCGGTATCGCGCTTTCGTCGTCATGCGTAGGGGGCACGTTTATGGTCGTTACATTGGCTGCGATACAGGAGGCGCGAAGGGTTGCGCCCGCTAACTCTGCGAGCTTGATCGCAACAATGACGGCGGCGTTTGCCATCGGCCAGATCCTTGGCCCCATCCTAGTCAGCTTCGTCGCGAACGAGCAACGAGGCCTAGATATTTCGCTTATCGCAGCGTCAACTCTGCTTGTTCTAAGCGCTCTTGCGCTGTCGCTGTCGGGCGTTCGCGAGCGTCAACGAGTAAAGGCGAGTCATGTCTGTACCAAAAGAAATCCAGCCGTCACAAGTTCTGCAGGCGCAGTGACTGTGCCAACAGGATGTGAATCTATAGTTCACGCCATAACCCTTAGGAGGTGATGCATGCCGTTCCAGACAATATCGGATCGCAGAAAAGGAGTGGAAGCCATGTGGCCTGATCGCAGGCTGCTCGATCTAATCGGTATTGAACTACCGGTCATTCAGGCTCCTATGGCGGGGGCGAACGGGTCGGCGATGGCGATCGCGGTCAGCGAGGCGGGCGGACTCGGGTCGCTGCCTTGTGGCATGCTCGATGCAGCCAAAGCGCGCGCAGAGATCGGGGTCATACGGCAACGCACGACAAAGCCCTTAAACGTCAACTTCTTCTGTCATACACCGCCCGAACCGGACCCCGGTCGCGATGCAGCATGGAAGGAGCGGCTGGCAGCGTACTATACCGAGCTTGGTCTGGACGCCTCTGCCTCCGCCCCTGCCGTCAATCGCGCCCCTTTTGATGAGGCGATGTGCGAAGTCGTCGAAGAGCACAAACCGGAAGTTGTGAGCTTTCATTACGGGCTACCCGAACAGGCGCTCCTTAGCCGTGTGAAGGCGTCCGGCTGTCTGGTGCTCAGCTCTGCGACCACGGTGGAAGAAGCGCGGTGGCTCGAAGACCATGGTTGCGATGCGATTATTGCCCAAGGGTACGAGGCGGGTGCTCATCGCGGTATGTTTCTGACGGACGATATCGCGACGCAGCCGGGAACTTTTGCCCTGGTGCCGCAGGTCGTCGATGCAGTAAAGGTGCCGGTGATTGCCTGCGGCGGGATTGCCGATGGGCGGGGTATTGCGGCGGCTTTCGCTCTTGGCGCGGCAGGCGCTCAAATCGGCACCGCTTATCTTTTCACGCCGGAGTCGTTGATCACGGATCTACACCGCGCTGCATTACGCGCCGCGCGTGACGATCAAACTGCATTGACCAACGTGTTTTCCGGCAGACCGTCGCGGGGGCTGATGAATCGAGTCATGCGGGAGGTCGGGCCGATGTCGGAGCTGGCGCCAGCGTTCCCGACGGCTGGCAGGGCCCTGGCGCCGCTGAAAGCAAAAGCAGAGGCGGCAGGGTCCAGCGATTTCTCTTTGCTGTGGTCGGGACAGGCGGCAAGTCTCGGCCGCGAAATCGGCGCCGGCGATCTGACCCGGCAACTAGCCGCGGATGCGGAGCAGCGGCTCAAAGCGCTGGCATCGACAGGTTAGGCCATTATGC
>JBHIDJ010000273.1:0-3290 GCA_046760105.1 Acidiferrobacterales bacterium
CCCGCTTCGTCGGTTTTTCCGGCTACGCTGCGACGAACTTATCGCGATATTCCGAGCGCATGCTGGCATACCACGTTGGTTCCGGGGGCCACCACCACAGCCGATCGAGGGCATCTTGCGGATATGCCTCGGCGAAGTTCTTCTTGGCTTGTGGCGTTAGAAGGCTGTCGGCTCCCACGCTGACGGTGTTATATCCGGTCTCATTGGCCAGCAGCCCACCCATCTCCGGCGTATAAAGGATCTTCAGGAACTCATAGACGCCGTCGATGTTCTTAGCACCGATCGGCAGCGCCAAGCCGTCGAGCCAGGTCAGCGCTCCCTCCTGCGGCGCCATGTAGGTGACCGGCTTGCCTTCGCTCTTGAGACGCAGCGGCGGGCCGTCCCAGCACTGGCCGAGAATCACGTTGTTTTGCACGAAACCGTTAGTCTGGGTATATGCGTCGCTCCAGAACTGCTTGATCCATGGCTTGTGCTCGACCGCGAACTTGGTGATTTCGCTCCAGATGCGGCGCATGTTGGTTTCGTCCTTGTAAGCGTTGAGCATCCGGTTGGATGGCAACTTGCCAATCCGGTCGAGGTAAAGGCCCATTGTTAACATCATCGAATGAGGCCGCCCCATGATGAAGCCCTTCATCTCCGGCGCGTACAGATCGCCGTAGGTCAGGTCCTTATACTCGCGCGACCAATTGTCGGTGCGCCAAGCGAGTGCCTCAGTACCCCACAGATAAGGCAGGTGGTAATGCTTGCCATCCGAGCTGCCGTGGTTGATTGACGTATCCAGCATCGATTTGAGGATCGCGTTTGTGGGTACCCTGTTCATGTCCCACGGCTGGAGCAGTCCCAAGTCCTTCCACTCCGGCATGCGAAGCGAGGTCGGCCCGTAAAGATCAAAACCCTGACCCTTCGTTGCTCTCAGTTTATTGATAAGCTCTTTATCGGAGTCATATTCCGTCACCGTGAGCGTCATACCGGTGGACACCTCAAATCTGTCCTTGACCGACCTGGGGATATAGTCAGGCCACATAACAAGTTTCAGCTGTTTCGAAGCCGCCATCGACTCTTTGCTTATAAACCAAGGACCCACAGCGGCGATGACCCCAGCCGCCACGGCGCCTTTGAGTATCATGCGGCGGGTAAGTTTAGGCGGTGACCTCCGTTTCTTACTGATCATGGATCGTCCCATTTGTTGTTGTGGATCCTCCGACTCGGCATCGTCTCGGCTTACCGGAGCAGTCTACGACGCCCGTCGAACTGGCGGCCGGCAAATGTACCTGGGCTTTTGTTGTCATCGACGCGCTTTGCGAGAGCGGCACGTTCTCGCCCTCTCGTTGTTCTTAATGCACGAAAGAAATGAACTACTTACAGACATGCATTTGGCGGCGCCGAGCTCGCTCTGCCGGCGGCCCGAGGCAAACGCTTCCCCCGATAGCTGTTGATCGGGGCAGTGTGGTCCGGGTGGCCTTTCGGGCGATTCATGTTAGCGGCATGCTGTGGCCGAGTCCAGATGATCATGTGTCAGTCATAGTTGCCACGGGCTGAACGGTACTGGATTCGGCATACTTATGCCCAAACACTGTGGAGGTATTGAACAGCCGCCGTGCCGCTGCTACGGTACGGCCCTCGCGGGCACCCTAGTCGTGAGCGTTCCGCGCGGAGCTCGGGCCACTGTGCAGCCTTCGATGGGGAGCGCTGCTTTGCGAGGTGGTCGCCGCTGGCGCTGGAGTAGAATTCGTTGCTCTACGCGTTCCTACTCCACACTCGGAAGCGTGCACATTAACCGTGGTTGCTATCCGGCCGTTTTATACTCAGCACAAGAGCGGTGTACCAGCCTTGATCGGGCGTGATACGGTATAGGCAATACAACCCCCTGTCGGATAAACAAAAGCAAATCCTGCTACTAGGGAACGGCTCCACTCAAGCACGAAGGGCAGAAAGGAAAATAAATGAACTTTCAAAAGGCTACGCGCTTTTTTGGGCGAACCCGGGCGCTCGAGAGCCAGATCGACGAGTTCTTGGACAAGGTTTCTGAGGCCGGTTTGGTCTTCAGTCGGGCCATGAAGCGCTATCTCGAGCACGGCACCGATGACGAATTCGACGGCTTTCTCAAACAAGTAGCTCAAGTAGAACACCGGGGCGATGATCTGCGCCGCACTATCGAAACGGAGCTTTACGCACAAACCCTCATCCCCGACTTCCGGGGTGACGTGTTGAGGCTGCTGGAGGATATGGATAATCTCGTCAACATCTACGAGGCCAATTTTTATCGCTTCTCGATTGAAAAGCCCGAGATCCCGGTTGAATATCATCAGGACTTCAGAGACCTCACTGAAACCGTTGTCACCTGCGTGGAGTCCGTAGTCTTTGCTGCACGCGCTTTTTTCAGGGACATCGAGACCGTTCGTGATCACAACAGTAAGGTGATGTTTTACGAGACGCAAGCGGACAAGATCAGCACCAAGCTAAAAAGGGCTGTTTTCGCGTCGAACCTCGAACTTGCTCATAAAACCCAACTGCGTTACTTCGTCGAACGTGTGGACGAGCTTGCCAACGAAGCGGAGGACATTGCCGACGCTTTGGCAATCTACGCCATCAAACGCCAGTTGTAGGTGCTGACGCTAGCGATTAATGGATCTTACTGTTCTGTTTTTCTTAACGAGTGGGCTGTTCCTCGGCTGGTCGCTGGGCGCCAACGACGCCGCCAACGTCTTCGGGACCGCTGTTGGCACACGTATGGTCCGCTTCACGACGGCCGCGATCGTTTGCAGCGTGTTTGTCATTTTAGGTGCCGTTATCAGCGGCGCCGGCGCCACCCACACGTTGGGCCAGCTTGGCTCTATCAATGCACTCGCCGGATCGTTCATGGTCGCCCTCTCGGCGGCGTTGACAGTGTACTTGATGACCACGTGGCGACTACCCGTCTCCACCAGCCAGGCGGTCGTCGGTGGCATTATCGGCTGGAACTTCTTCAGCGAGTCCGTCACCGATACAGGAACACTAATCAAGATATTTGGGAGTTGGGTGGCGTGCCCGCTGCTGGCGGGTCTCATCGCAGTTACGATATTCCAGCTCGTGCATCTGTTTCAACAGCGGGTCAAACTTCACCTGCTGCGGCTTGACGCCTACGCGCGGTTGGCGCTGATCTTCGCCGGTGCCTTTGGCGCGTATAGTCTGGGTGCCAACAACATCGCCAATGTCATGGGCGTCTTTGTGCCGGCATCTCCCTTGACCGATTTCGACGTCGCCGATCTGTTCACACTGACCTCTGTTCAGCAGCTCTTCCTACTCGGCGC
>JBHIDJ010000274.1:0-3225 GCA_046760105.1 Acidiferrobacterales bacterium
GCACAAGTTGTTGCCGGTGGGTCACGCCACGCCCTTGGGGGAACGTTCTTTGAGCCGACGCTGTTGACGCAGGTGACGACAGACATGGCAGTTGCCAACGAGGAAACGTTTGGTCCCGTGGCGCCGTTGTTTCGATTCCGGGATGAAGAAGAAGCGATCCGCATGGCGAACGATACGGAGTACGGACTTGCTGCCTATTTTTACAGTCGCGACATCGGGCGTATCTGGCGTGTGTCAGAGGCACTGGAGTACGGCATCATTGGCGCTAACGAGGGCATCATCTCCAATGAGGTGGCGCCTTTCGGCGGTATGAAAGAATCCGGTATCGGACGCGAAGGTTCTAAATACGGCATGGATGAATATTTAGAAATTAAGTATCTGTGTTTGGGGGGTATAGACAAATAAACTTCGGTAGCTGGTAGCGAATACCTAGTAGTGAGGAAAGTCTAGGGGGGCTACTAGCTACTTGACAGCCCGCCTTACTCATCCAGTAGCCGCACGAGTGGTGCAGCGTGTAGTTACACCCATGAATTACGCTCGGGCCTGGTCATTCACTGGACTTGGTCAGAGTACCCTCAATCAGCCTAAGCGTCTCACCATCGCGGACGCGCGAGAACCTCAAGTGCAATCCGTTATCGGTGAGCGTGCGGTCATAGACCTGCATCTCGTAGCCGCCGGCGTCGGTGATCAACAAGGCGTAAACCGTTAGCGTAGCCCCGTTAATCCTGGCCCAGACATAAGGATCGCCTTTAAGTGGATCCAGCGCCTGGCTGTGACCGAACATGTTGGTCTTCATGGCGGAGGAAAAGATATTCTCGCGTCTGGTGGGGCGGAAGTCGATCGAATAGTGCTTTCGTTTGATCTTGCCCGAAGACTTTCGCATGATTGCCGTCCAGTCGATGGTAAAGGCAGTGTCATTGGCCTTGATAGAGACGTTGAGATCACGCTTCGTCACCTCGCGTCCTACGACGGAGGTGGTCTGCCCAACGTAGTCGCCGAAGAAAGCCTCTATCGGCATGTCGCCCGCCCAAGCCTGATGACGATCAGCCAATGAGACGAAGGCGATTAGGATGAGCAAAATACGCAACATTCTCATACTCATTCCGCAGATAAGGTCCATAGGCTGTGACAGCTCTGACTTTATATGCAGTCGCTAACATTCTACGACTGCCTTCACTCGTTGATGATACTCGCAAAGGGACACCAAGCATACGAGTGGCGAAGCTCGCACAGGCTAGCGGTTGGCGAGAATCGATAGTCCCTTGGCTCGGATGATACGCTCATCGGCCGTGACCAAAGTCAGTCCAAACGCCCGGGCTGTGGCAGCAAAAAACCAGGCGACCGGGTCCCGATGGGAGTGCGTGACACGTCTCGAGTGCAACCACGGGAGTGATCGGCGCTTCCTGAAGCAAGATTTCATGCATTCTGCTGGAAAACCATGTTCCAAGGTTAGGCGCGCGACAGCCAGTTACGTACCGTATCGATTTGGTCCTGCGCCATCAGCGCTGGTGCGTGGCCAACGCCTGGGAATTCGACAAGTTGGGCGCGCGGACCTCGCTTTTGCATTTCTTCGGCGGTCTCCGCGAGAAGCACGTCGGATTCCGTTCCTCGAAGTAGCAGGACCGGGCAACGGATCTGGTCCCATACCGCCCACAAGTCCATGTCTTCGAGGGGCTCAGCCGTGAAGCGCAGCGCGATGGCAGGGTCATACATGAGGGCATAACGGCCGTCTTCTGTTTTGTGTGCACTATGGCGGGTGAGGTGTCCCCACTGCTTATCCGTTAGCGGCCCAAACCCGGCATGAACCTCGCGCAGGTGAGCTTCGAGATCGGCAAGGTTTTCAAAATGCGGGTCAGTGCCGACGTACTGTCCGATGCGCTCTAGGGCTGTTTTGGGAATGAAGGGACCGATGTCATTGACAACCAACCTGCGGATTGGCGTGTTTGGCAGCGCGGCAAGCAGCATTCCAATAAGGCCACCCATGGACGTACCGACCCAGTCTACCCGCTCCGTATCGAGCCGCGCGATGAGCGCGGCCATGTCCGTGTCGTAGGTCGCATAGATGTAGTCTTCCTTGACCGTCAGCCACTCGCTGCGCCCGCGTCCGACGACGTCCGGACAGACCACGCGGTAGCGGTCCTCTAGGGCAGCGGCCAGGAAATCGAAATCCCGGCCGTTACGGGTAAGGCCGTGCACACAGATCAATACCCGCTCATTGTCCGGATCCCCCCACTCCGTAAAGGCAATCCGATGAAATGCGTGGGGACTGACGCTTAGAAAACTAGCCGTTCGCATGCTCATCAAAACATTCCTTGTGTTTCACTGCGGTGCTTGCAGAAGCCACAGGGGGCTGTCGGCACCGCGGGTAACAACATAATAATAGTAGCGAGAAACAATGTAGGTAGGACACTGACCTCGGCTAAAATTCCCTTAACATTCGTTATTATCCGTTGAATTTCTACTACTGGTAGCCGGTGGCTGGTAGCAGGAAGGACGATAGATAACTCAAGGCCTGTGTTCGGCCTCGTTATTCGAAACTCGCTACCGTTTCTGAGTTTAAAAAAAGCCCGGCGACCTTATCCAGGTGCCGGGCCGGTTTTCAATTACTCACAAATACCGTCTTACCTGTAATCGTAAGTACCGCCCTTCCATTCGTACCAGACATAGCCCGGGGCGGTGACATCGCCCGTTTTATCAAATCCGATTTTGCCTAAAACGGTATCGAACTTGTTACCGCGCAAAGTCGCGATCAGCTTGGTCGTGTCGGTGCTGCCAGCCATCTCGGCCGCCTGCGCCCAGGCTTGAATGGCGCCATAGGTATAGAGTGTGTAACCCTCGGGCTCATAGCCTGTGTCACGGAACTTCTTGACCACCGGCGCCGCCACCGGGTCCTTGCGCGGGTCAGGGCTGAAGGTCATCAAAGTGCCTTCGCCGGCCTTGCCCGTGATCTTCCAGAACTCATCCGTGACCAAGGCGTCGCCTGAAACGAGCTGGACGTTGTAACGCTGCTCGTCCGCCTGGCGAATCATAAGACCGGCTTCGGTGTGATAACCGCCGACATAAAACACGTCGATCCCCGAGCCTTTCATCTTGGAGACGAGCGCCGAGTAGTCCTTCTCACCCGCGGTATAGGCTTCGTACATGGCCTCCTTGTAGCCACGCTTGTTCAACTGCTTCTTGGTCTCGTCGGCCAGGCCCTTACCGTAGGCCGTCTTGTCGTGAAGG